>JAGNQK010000125.1 GCA_017989115.1 Dermatophilaceae bacterium
CGATCCACTCCTCCCCCTCTCGAACGGCCTTGGTGCGGATCGCCGCGACGTCGGACCCCAGCCCGGGCTCGGACATCGAGAACGCTCCGCGGACCTCGCCGGTCGCCATCCGGGGCAGGTAGCGCTGCTTCTGCTCCTCGGTGCCGTGCTGGAGGATCAGGTAGGCGACGATGAAGTGCGTGTTGATGATGCCGCTGACCGACATCCAGCCCCGCGCGATCTCCTCGACGACGAGCGCGTAGGTGAGCAGCGACTCGCCCAGGCCGCCGTACTCCTCCGGGATCATCAGGCCGAAGATCCCCATCTCCTTCATGCCCTCGACGATGTCCGTCGGGTACTCGTCGCGGTGCTCGAGCTCGGTGGCGACGGGCAGGATCTGCTCCTCGACGAACTCGCGCACCAGCTTGATGAGCTCGTGCTGTTCCTCGGAGAGGCCGTCCGTGGTCTGGAGTCGGGACATGCGTGATCGCCGCCTTTGGCTCGGGATGGGTCTGCCCACCGAGTATGCCGTCGGGTTGGCCGACGCTGACCGCTCAGCCGGTGTGAGACCAACCACCTCCGGGTCGATGATGGAGTCATGGCAGCCCGTGCTCCCGCCCACCCGCACGGTGGCCACCCGCCCACCGTCGAAGGTCGCCTGCGGCCTGCCCTGGCCCTGCGCCGCAACGTCGTGGAGTTCGCGCAGCGGTCCTGGCAGGAGCACGGGGACGTGGTGCGCATGGTGGTGGGCCCCCGCGGACTGGACCGCGAGATGTGGTGGCTGCACCACCCCGACGCAGCAGCCAAGGTGCTCTCGGGCGCGTCCTGGCGGTCCTTCGCCAAACGTGACCAGGTCTACGACGAGATCGCCACCTGGCTCGGGCGAGGGCTGCTCGCCGCTGAGGGTGAGGACTGGACACGACAACGCAGGGTGCTCCAGCCGGTGTTCACGCACGCCGCGGTCAACGACTACACGGACCTCATGGTCGAGGAGATGGAGTCGGTCATCTCAGGGTGGCCCGTCGCCGCCGCCCCAACCCCGGTCGACCTCGGCGAGCGGATGCAGCACCTCACCCTGCGCGTCGTGCTGCGGGCACTGTTCGGTGAGTCCGCGTCGGACGCGACCCAGCGCGTGCGCCGTTCCTTCCCCGCTCTCTCCGCCGCCATCATCTCCCGCGGCCTGACGCCCCTCCGCCTGCCGGCCGCCATCCCGACCGCCGGGGTTCGGCGCGCCCGAGCGGCCCGCGCCGACCTCGTCGACCTCGTGGACGCCATGGTCGAGGCCCGCCGCAGCGGTCGCACCACCGGGGGCGACGACCTCCTCGGCCACCTGCTCACGGCGCGTGACGGCGAGCGCCTGCTCTCCGACGGGGAGGTGCGCGCCCAGGCCCTGGTGTTCCTCCTCGCGGGGCACGAGACCACGTCCAGCGCCCTGACCTACACACTGCACCTGCTGGGTCGTCATCCGGACGTCCAGGACCGCCTGCGCACCGAGGTGCACGACGTGCTCGGGGAGCGGCGCCCCTCCGCCACCGACGCGGCATCACTCCCCGAGACGACGGCGGCGCTCAAGGAGGCCATGCGCCTCTACCCCTCGGCGCCGGTCCTCGGTCGGCTCGCCGTCGAGGACGACGAGATCATGGGCTACCCCGTGGCGGCGGGTACCTCCGTGGTCGTGGCGCCGTGGACCATCCACCGCCACCCCGACTTCTGGGTCGATCCCCTGATCTACGACCCGTCGCGCTTCACGACGAACGGACCTCGGCCGCAGCCGGCACACCGCTATGCGTGGATGCCGTTCGGTGGGGGTCCACGGGCGTGCATCGGCCAACACTTCTCGATGGTCGAGTCGGTGCTCGCCCTGGCGCTGATCCTGCGCAGCCACCGCGTCGCCCCGACGAGGTCCACCGACGCCGACCACCTGCCGGTCGGCGCCCACCTGACGCTCGTCCCCACGACGCCGGTGCTGGCCACGCTGTCCCGACTCCCCTGACCACGCGATCGCCATGACGCGGGAAAACCAGTGGCGACCGGCGCCGGGGGTGCGGCACGCTGGGAGGTGAGCACACGGCATCCGCCGTCGCTGAGCACCAGACCCTGATCCGGAAGAGGAGGCCGACATGTCGACGACTGTCCGGGCCCACACCGAGCCCCTCCTTCCCTCTCTCGATCAGGAGCACCCCCGTGGCACACCAGCCGTTCCACCTGCCGGCGAAGCAGGAGCTCTTCGCCACCGACACCTCACCTGACGCCCCCTCCGAGGGCGAGCGCTGGTCCACCTGGGACGGCGCGACCCACGGCCCGAAGCCGCGCCCGTCCTGGGTGATCACCGACCTCGGCGCCGTCGAGGCCGATCTCGGCGTGCTGAAGACCGGCAAGGAAGCCGACGTGCACGTGCTGCGCCGGTGGGTCCCGGGCACCGAGCGCAGCAGCACCATGGCCGCCAAGCGCTACCGCAGCGGCGAGCACCGCCTCTTCCACCGCGATGCCGGCTACCTGGAGGGCCGGCGGGTGCGCAAGAGTCGGGAGATGCGTGCGATGGCCACCCGCACCGAGTTCGGCAAGCAGCTCATCTCGGGGCAGTGGGCCGCGGCCGAGTTCAGCGCGCTCGGCACCCTCTGGGCCCTCGGCCTGCCGGTGCCCTACCCCGTGCAGCTCGACGAGACCGAGATGCTCATGGAGTTCGTCGGTGACGTCAGCGGCCCGACGCCCGTGGCCGCCCCCAGGCTCGTGGCGACCAGGCCTGATCCCGACCTGCTCGCCGACCTCTTCGAGCAGCTGCGCACCGCCGTGCTCACGCTCGCGCACCACGGGTGGGCCCACGGCGACCTGTCGCCCTACAACGTGCTGCTGCACGACGAGCGGCTCGTCATCATCGACTGGCCCCAGATCGTCGACGTCATCGGCAACCCGCAGGGCTTCGACTTCCTGGCCCGCGACGCGACGACGATGGCGACGTGGTTCACCCGGCGTGGCCTGGACGTCGACGCCGGCGAGTTCGTCGGCGACCTCGTGGCCGAGGCGACGTCCCGCTTCTGAGGTGGGCGGACGGCATACGATCAGCCGCATGTCGTCCGCCCCCGCTGCCCCCGCAACCCTCGCCGCGTCCACGGTTCCCGACCCGATGGACGCCCCGGCGATCCGCTGGGGCGTCCTCGCCCCGGGCGGCATCGCCAACACCTTCGCGGATGCCGTGGCCACGGGCACGCGGTCGCGCGTCGTCGCCTGCGGGTCGAGGTCCCTGGATCGGGCCCGGGAGTTCGCGCAGCGCCACGGGGTCGAGCGCGCCCACGGGTCGTACGCCGACCTCGTCGCCGACCCGGACGTGGATGCCGTGTACGTCGCCAGCCCGCACAGCGAGCACCACGAGCACGCCCTGCTCGCCCTGCGGGCCGGCAAGCCGGTGCTCGTCGAGAAGGCCTTCACCCGTAGCCTGCGCGAGGCCGAGCACGTCTTCGACGCCGCGCAGGCAGGTGGCCTGCTCACGGCCGAGGCGATGTGGAGCCGCTACCTGCCGCACTACGACGTGATCGCCCGCACGGTCGCCGCCGGCACGTTGGGTGACGTCGTGGTCGTCGAGGCCGACCACGGCCAGCTGCTCTACCCCGACGGCCCGGCGCGCCTGTCCCAGCCCGAGCTCGCCGGTGGGGCCCTGCTCGACCTCGGCGTCTACCCCGTCTCCTTCGCCGACCACGTGCTCGGCAGCCTCGCCGACGTGACGGCGCGTGGCGTCCTCACCGACCTCGGGGTCGACGCCACGACGACCATCGACGGCCGCGGCCCCTCCGGGGAGCTCGCCCGGCTGTGGTGCTCGATGGCCGCGGCCACCGCGTGCCCCGCACGCGTGGTCGGCACGGCCGCACGGCTCGAGATCTCGGGCGTCTTCTACGCGGTCGACAGCCGCGTGCGCCTCGTGGCACCGGACGACACCGTCCTCGACGAGTTCGTCGCACCGGTGCTCGACCACGGGTTCCGCTACCAGGCCGCGGAGTTCGCGCGGGCCCTGGCGGCGGGGCGCACGCAGACGTGGTCGATGCCGTGGGACGCCACCCGTCGCGTCATGGCCACCATGGACGAGACCCGCCGTCAGGTCGGGGTCGTCTACCCCGGCGAGTGACGCCTCACCGGGGCGTCAGCGCACGAGGTCGCCGGGGCGTCAGCGCACGACGACCGTGCTCCCGATGGGCATGAGGTTCTTGTCCCAGATCATGTTGATCGCCGCGTTGCTCAACCGGGCGCACCCGTGGGAGGCCGGCCACGGCGGGATGTTCGGCGAGCCGTGCACGGCGATGCCGCGGTAGAAGAAGCGAGGGCGCCACAGCTGCCCCAGCGAGTTGGTCAGCGGCCCGTCGACCCCGCGGTAGACCTTGAAGGTCCCCTTCGGCGTGACGGCGATGGCCCGGTTGCCCGAGGTGGAGGTGTACTCCTCACGGTTGCCCGTCGAGGTGTTGAGGATCGTCCTCACCGTGCCACCGCGCACGACGAGCAGCAGCTGGCGGTCCAGCACGATCTCGACCCCGTTGCCGGACAGGGTCGCCCGCGGTCGGATGCCGTCGGCGAGCGCCTTGGCGGTCTTGGGGCCGACCGAACCATCACGTGAGAGGCCGGCAGCCTTCTGCAGGGCGAAGACCGCCTGCTGGGTGAGGGCACCGAAGTGGCCGTCCGGCGTACCGAGCCAGTAGCCGAGCTCGGTGAGCCGCTGCTGGGTGGCCAGCACCTTGGGCCCCCGATCACCCAGCCGCAAGGTGGTGCGCGGCTTGGCCGTCGGCGACGGGGAAGGGCTGGACTTCGCGGACGGCTTCGCCGAGGGCTTGGGGGACGGCTTGGGAGCCTTCGTCGTGCTCGGCGATGGTTTCGGGGCTGCGCTGGTGGTCGGTGAGGGGGTGGCGGACGACGCGCTCTGCGTCACCGTGGGCACCGGGGTGGATGCCGTCGGGGCGCTCACCGACGGGGCGGCACTGGACACGGACGGCGACGGCGTGTCCGTGGCGACCGACGGCGGGGCGGCACTGGTCGTGCTCTGCTGCGGTGCGGCCGCGTCGGAGGACCACGACGCGCCGAGCCCCGCACATCCCCCGAGGACGAGCGCACCCGCGAGGGCCAGACCGGGCGTCGTCGCGCGAACGCTCAGGTGACCAGGCATCAGCGAAACTCCAGACGTGTCGAACCGACCAACGGTGCCAATCATCCCTCAGGTGAGGGCATCGAGGCCGGATTGAGGTCCGACGCGGCGGTGCGCGCCCCCCTCAGGCGCGGTCGGCGATGGCCTGCGCGGTCGCGATGACCTGGCGGGCGATCTCGACGTGCAGGTGCTCGACCATGCGCCCACGGTGAGTGACGACACCGCTGCCGGCACCGGCATCCCAAGCCGCCACGAGAGCGTGCGCGTCCTCGATTTCGGCCGGTGACGGCGCGAATACCTCGTTGCACGGCCCGACCTGGCCGGGGTGGATGAGCGTCTTGCCGTCGAAGCCCATGTCAGCGCCCTGGCGGCACTCCGCGACGAACCCGTCGAGGTCGGTGACGTCGTTGTAGACACCGTCGAGGATCGCGACCCCCGAGCGTCGGGCGGCGAGCAGGGCGAGCGACAACGACGTCAGCAGTGGCTCTCGGCCGGGAACGTGCCGGGCCCCGAGTTCCTTGACGAGGTCGTTGGTGCCGATCACCAGGGCAGCGAGTCGAGGTGACGCTGCGGCGATCTCACCCACGGCGAGCACCGCCGCGGGGCTCTCGATCATGGCCCACAACCGGGTGTGCTCGGGTGCGCCGTGCCGCTCCATGGCGGCCACGAGGTCGAGCACCTCCTGCGCCGAGTCGACCTTGGGGACGACGATCCCGTCAGGGCCGGCGGCGCAGGCGGCGGCGAGGTCGTCGTCGTGCCACTGGGTGCCGCTCGCGTTGACCCGGATCGTCACCTCGCGCTGGCCGTAGTCACCCGAGCGCGCGGCCGCGCACGCGTTGTCGCGGGCCGTGGCCTTGTGGTCAGGAGCCACCGCATCCTCGAGGTCGAGGATGAGGCCGTCGACGGGCAGGGTCTTGGCCTTCTCCAGGGCACGCTCGTTGCTGCTCGGCATGTACAGCACCGATCGACGAGGCCGGTAGTCCGTCGCGGCGCTCATGCCTGCGCCCCGGCATCCGTCGTGCCCGCGGCACCGGCATAGAGCGCGGCGAGCTCAGGGTCGTTGGCCGAGAGCCGGTCGGCGAGCTCGAGGATGACCAGGCACTGCTTCAGGCTCGCGTCGTCCTCCATCTTCCCGTCGAGCATGACCGCCCCCGTCCCGTCGCCCATGGCCTCCTTGACCCGCCGCGCGTGCGCGACGTCCTGCGCGCTGGGGCTGAACACGGTCTTGGCGATGGCGATCTGCGCGGGGTGCAGGGTCCACGTGCCGACGCAGCCGAGGAGGAAGGCGTTGCGGAACTGGTCCTCACAGGCGACGACGTCGGCGATGTCCCCGAAGGGGCCGTAGTACGGAAAGATCCCGTGCATCGCGCAGGCGTCGACCATGCGGGCGATCGTGTAGTGCCATAGGTCCTGCTGGAAGGTGGGGCGGGAGCCGGTGATGTCCCCGCCGACGGGGTCGGCACGCACGAGGTAGCCGGGGTGTCCGCCACCGACGCGGGTCGTCTTCATCCGGCGGTCGGCGGCGAGGTCGG
>JAGNQK010000126.1 GCA_017989115.1 Dermatophilaceae bacterium
CGGGGCGGTCGGGATGTTCGCGACGACGTACATGAAGACCTGGCAGCACTTCGAGTACATCAACCTCGTCATCCAGCCGATGTTCCTGTTCTCGGCGACGTTCTTCCCCCTGTCGACGTACCCGGGGCCGGTGCAGTGGCTCGTGCAGGCCACCCCGCTGTACCAGGGGGTCGCGCTCGAACGCGCCCTCATGCTCGGTGACGTCGAGTGGTCCCTGCTCGGTCACGCCGCGTACCTCGTCGCCATGGGGCTGGTGGGCGTCGTGGGCACCTCACGGCGCATCCAGCGGCTGCTCCTCACCTGAGGCCGCCCTGACGAGCGCGAACCCATGGTGCGCGATACGTTGCGGCCATGAGTGATGTCAACGAGCTGCTGATCCTCAACCGCCGCGACCTCGAAGGTCTCGCCCTGACGTGGCCGGAGATCGTCGACGTCATCGAGGACGCCTTCCGGCAGAAGGCGCAGGGGCTCGTGACCAACCCGCCCAAGCCGAAGGTCACCTCCCGGGACGACGCCTTCATCCACGCTATGCCGGCCTACCTCGGGGGCAGTGACCGGATCGGGCTGAAGTGGGTCTCGGGCTACGAGCAGAACCACGCCAAGGGTCTGCCCTACATCTACGGCTCGGTCATCCTGAACGACCCCGAGACCGGTCGCCCCCTCGCACTGCTCGACGGCGGCTGGATCACCGAGATGCGCACACCGGCCGTCTCCGGCGTGACCATGCGCCACGTGCCGCTCTCGCCGAAGCGGCTGGCGATCGTCGGGTGCGGCGTCCAGGGGCGCCGACACCTCGAGGTGGCCCTCAGCGAGCACCCCGACATCGAGGAGGTCGTCGTGTTCGACCGCTCGCAGGATGCTGCCGACGTGGTGACGTCGATGGCTGGTGACCGCGCGACGCGCATCGCGTCGTCGCCGACGGATGCCGTGGACGGTGCGACCATCGCGATCACGACGATCACGGTGCCGTTGGACCCCAAGCTCGACTGCCGCAACACCGACGAGAACGCGCTGCTGCTGCCCGTCGACTACGACGACGCCATGGCGACCGTCGCCTTCCACGAGGCGGTCACCTACTCGGTCGACGACCTCGGGCAGTACGGCTCGGTGGCGGGCCGCAAGTACTTCTTCGACTTCCCCGAGCCGGTGACCCACCTGGCGCAGGTCGTGGCGGGTGAGTTCGAGGTGCCGGAGAATGGGCGCCGGATGTTCCTGAACATGGGCATCGCCATGAACGACATCGCGTTGTCCTCGCTCGTGCTCGACCGGGCCCTGGAGCGCGGTGTCGGGACCACCGTCGAGTTCCCCTAGACGGGGTTCAGGAGGTGCCACGCTGACCGGATGTGCTCCTCGGCCAGTGCTGCGGCGGCCGTGCCGTCCCCGCGGGCGACCGCCGCGTAGATCGCCTCGTGGTCGCGGCGGAGTGCGGGGGCGACGGTGCCCCAAGAGTCAAGCGTGCGGAACCGATCCAAGATGGGCAGGCGCATCGACTCGCGGATCGCGGCCGTGAAGTCGCGGGCGAGTACGTTGCCCGCGGCTGCGGCCACGGTGACGTGGAACGCCGTGTCACAGTCGTTGAAGTGCGCCCGGTCGATGCCGGGGTCGTCCATGGTGTCGAGCAGGTCGCGCATCGCCGCGAGGTCGTCGGCGCTGGCGTGGGTGGCCGCGAGCCGGGCGCTGAGGCGCTCGAGCGCGACCCGGACCTCGATGACGTCGTGCAGGGGGAAGTTCGCCAGGGCGACGTGCTGGCGCAGCAGCCGGCTCAGCGCGTGGCTGGGCACGGCGGTGATCGTCGTGCCTCCGGCCGGACCCGCACCCACCGACGACCTGACCACGCCTTGAGCCTGGAGGGTGCGGATCGCCTCGCGCACGGCTGCCCGGCTGACGTCCAGCATCCGTGCCAGCTCGCGTTCGGCTGGCAGGTGGTCTCCAACGCCTAGCTCACCGGCGAGGATCCGCTCGTCCACCCAGGTCAGCACGACCTCGAACGCGCGGATGCCGGGAGCTGTCTCGACAGTGGGAACCTCAACCGCGGGACTGGGGCCGGCGATGAAGTCGCCGGCGGGACGAAGATTCTCTGTCGCTAGGGGTGCCACGGTGTCATTCACACCCCAAGAATGGCAGTACCCCGCCCGTCTTGGACAGAGAGGTCCGACCATTGGTGGGAATTATTGGTCTGACCATTGACAGACCCCATCCGCTACCCCTATCGTCTTCCCAACCCGAATGGTCTGACCATTGGGGATCGAGCCCAACGTCGTGCGACTCGGAGGACCAATGACTGCTCTGCCCCTCGTACCCACCGCCTTCCAACCGGACATCTCCCCGGTGGCGGACAGCCTGGCCATCTCGGCCCTGGTGGCCCTGCTCCCCCTGATCACCGTGTTCCTGACCCTCGGCGCGCTGCGGTGGAAGGCTCACTGGGCCGGCCTGACCTCGGTGGCCGTGGCCATCCTCGTGGCGTCCCTGTTCTTCGGGATGCCACTCAACCTCGCCGTGCTCGCGGCGACCCAGGGCGCGGCGTTCGGCCTGTTCCCGATCATGTGGATCGTCTTCACGGCGATCCTGCTCTACCAGGTCACGGTCCGCTCGGGCCGGTTCGAGGACCTGCGTGCGACGTTCCACCTCATCTCCGACGACCCGCGCGTCCAGGCGATCATCATCGCCTTCTGCTTCGGTGGCCTCCTCGAGGCCCTGGCCGGTTTCGGCGCCCCCGTGGCGATCACCGGTGTCATGCTCATGGCCCTGGGCTTCTCGCCGCTGCGTGCCGCCGCCGTCGTGCTCCTGGCCAACACCGCGCCCGTCGCGTTCGGCGCGGTCGGCACCCCGATCATCACCGCCGGCAACCTCACCGGCATCCCGTACCAGGAGATCGGCGCGTACGTCGGCCACCAGACCCCCATCCTCGCGGCCTTCGTGCCGCTCCTGCTCGTCCTCATGGCCGACGGCCGACGCGGCGTGCGCCAGACCTGGCCGATCGCGGTGGTCGTCGGCCTGACGTTCGCGATCTTCCAGTGGATCTCCGCGACCTGGATCTCCGTCGAGCTCACCGACATCATCGCCTCCCTCGCCGGTCTCGCCGCAGCCGTGCTCTTCCTCAAGGTGTGGCAGCCCAGCGGCCGCGAGGAGGCACTGGAGACCCTGCACACCGAGCGTGAGCGCGAGTTCGCCATGGCCGGCGGTCCCGAGACGTCCAGCGGCTCGGCCGGGGCCGGCCCCGTCACCGACTACGTCGTGTCCGGTGCCGAGCTCGAGGAGCGGGCCCGGGGCCTGACCCGTGGACGGATCACGATGGCGCTGTTCCCCTACCTGCTCGTCATCGTCGTCTTCGCCATCGCCAAGCTCATCGCACCGGTCAAGGAGTGGTTGTCCACCACCGATGTCAAGATCCCCTGGCCGGGGCTGTCCGGTGAGGTCCTCACGATCGCCGGCACCCCCAGCGCCGCGACGACGTACACGCTGTCCTGGCTCAGCTCGCCGGGCACGATGCTCCTCATCTGCTCGCTCATCGTCGCCTTCGTCTACGGCATCGGCCTGACCGGATGGGGAGCCGAGGCCTGGGCGACCGCGCACAAGATGCGCTACGCCTTCCTCACCGTCGCCTCGATGCTCGCCCTGGCCTACGTCATGAACTTCTCCGGCCAGACCATCACGATCGGCACCTGGATCGCCGCCACCGGCGCCCTGTTCGCCTACCTCAGCCCCACCCTGGGGTGGATCGGCACCGCCGTCACCGGCTCGGACACCAGCGCGAACGCCCTGTTCGCCACGCTCCAGCAGAGCGCCGCCGAGACCGCCGGCATCGACCCGACCCTGCTGGTCGCCGCCAACACCTCCGGCGGAGTCGTCGGCAA
Source organism: Dermatophilaceae bacterium (assembly GCA_017989115.1). GTDB lineage: Bacteria > Actinomycetota > Actinomycetes > Actinomycetales > Dermatophilaceae > Fodinibacter. The sequence continues at coordinate 3,855 of JAGNQK010000126.1, forward strand.
GATGATCAGCCCACAGAACCTCACCATCGCGGCAACCGCCGTGGGTCTCGTGGGCCGCGAGTCCGACATCCTTCGCAAGGTCCTGCCATGGAGCATCGGCCTGATCATCGCCATGTGCCTGCTCGTCGGACTGCAGTCGACCGTCCTGGCCTGGATGCTCCCGTGAGCGCCCCCGCCCGCCCGGTCGCCGACCTCAAGGTCGCCCTGTTCGCGACCTGCTTCAACGACACGATGTGGCCCGAGACACCCAAGGCCACGGTCCGCCTCCTCGAGCGGCTCGGCTGCCGCGTCGAGTTCCCGATGGAGCAGACCTGCTGCGGCCAGATGCTCACCAACACCGGCTACGGCTCGAAGGCCGTTCCCCTGGTGCGCCGGTTCGTCGACGTCTTCGAGGGCTACGACGCCGTCGTGGCACCGTCGGGCTCGTGCGTCGGCTCGGTGCGCGAGCAGCACCCGGGCATCGTCGAGCTGGTCGGTGACGACCGGCTCGCCAGCCGGGTCGAGCACCTCACGCCGAAGGTGTACGAGCTGTCGGAGTTCCTCGTCGACGTGCTCGGTGTCACAGACGTCGGGGCCTACTTCCCCCACCGGGTCACCTACCACCCCACCTGCCACTCGCTGCGCATGCTGAGGGTCGGAGACCGACCGCTCCAGCTGCTGCGCGCTGTGCGCGGAATCGACCTCGTCGAGCTGCCCGGCGCCGAGGAGTGCTGCGGCTTCGGCGGCACGTTCGCCATGAAGAACGCCGACGTCTCCATCGCCATGGGCTCGGACAAGGCGCGGCACGTCGTGGAGACCGGCGCCGAGGTGCTCGTCGCCGGTGACAACTCGTGCCTGGCACACATCGGCGGGATCCTCGGCCGGCAACGCTCCGGCGTGCGCCGGATGCACTTGGCCGAGGTCCTCGCCTCCACCGAGGAGGACCAGGCATGAGCACCACGACACCCGGGCCACTGCAGCAGACGTCGGCCACCTTCGTCGGCATGCCGACGTTCCCGGAGGCCGCCCGCTCCGCCCTGGCCAACACCCAGCAGCGCAAGAACCTGCGCCACGCCACCCACACGATCCGCGGCAAGCGAGAACGGGTCGTCGCGGAGGTACCGGAGTGGGAGGCACTTCGGGTGGCGGGAGCCGAGGCCAAGGACGAGGCGCTGACCCACCTCGGCGACTACCTCGAGCAGCTCGAGGCGAGCCTGACCGCGAACGGCGCCACGGTGCACTGGGCGCGTGACGCGCAGGAGGCGAACCGGATCGTCCTGGACATCGTGCGGTCCAAGGAGGTCGACGAGGTCGTCAAGGTCAAGTCGATGGTGACCCAGGAGATCGAGCTCAACGAGGCGTTGGAGGCGGCTGGCATCCACGCGTGGGAGACCGACCTCGCCGAGCTCATCGTCCAGCTCGGGCACGACCGACCCAGCCACATCCTCGTCCCGGCGATCCACCGCAACCGCAGCGAGATCCGCGAGATCTTCCTGCGTGAGATGGGCACCGTGGGCCGCCCCGCCCCGGACGACCTCACCGACGACCCCGCCCGGCTCGCGGAGGCCGCCCGGCTGCACCTGCGTGAGAAGTTCCTGCGGGCGAAGGTCGGCGTCTCGGGCGCCAACTTCGCGGTCGCCGACACGGGCACGCTCGTCGTCGTCGAGTCCGAGGGCAACGGACGGATGTGCCTGACCCTGCCCGAGACGCTCATCTCGGTCGTCGGCATCGAGAAGGTCATCCCCTCGTGGGAGGACCTAGCGCCGATGCTCCAGCTGCTTCCCCGCTCGAGCACGGGTGAGCGGATGAACCCGTACACGACGATGTGGACCGGTGTCCACGACGGTGACGGACCCCGGGAGGTGCACGTCGTCCTCCTCGACAACGGCCGCAGCCACGTGCTCGCCGACCGCGTCGGGCGCCAGGCGCTGCGCTGCATCCGCTGCTCCGCGTGCCTCAACGTCTGCCCGGTCTACGAGCGCACCGGCGGCCACGCCTACGGCTCGGTGTACCCGGGGCCGATCGGTGCCGTGCTCAACCCCCAGCTGCGGGGTACGGCGAGCACGATCGACAAGTCGCTGCCCTACGCCTCCAGCCTGTGCGGCGCGTGCTTCGACGCGTGCCCCGTGCGGATCAACATCCCCGAGCTGCTCGTCGAGCTGCGGGGGCAGGTCGTCGACGAGGCCGGTCCGACTGCCGAGTCGGCCGCGATGCGGGCCGCCGCCTGGGTGCTGTCGGACCCCAAGCGGCTCGCCGGCGCACAGAAGGCTGCGACGACCGCCGGTCGTGCCGTCGGCACGCGCACGGTCCGCTCCGTGCCCGGACTCGGCGCCTGGACCAACGCCAGGGACCTTCCCACCCCACCCAGGGAAACCTTCCGACAGTGGTGGGCCCGCGAACGAGGAGAGGACCACCGATGAGCGCGCGCGACGAGATCCTCGCCCGGGTCAGGGGCGCGACCGCCGACATCGTCACCACCCCCGCCGACCGGGGCCCCGTGGCCGTCGTCGAGGAGACCTCCCCGGGCGAGTCCGAGACCCTCGAGCTGTTCGCCGAGAACGTCGCCGACTACCGGGCGCAGGTCGTGCGGGTCGGCCCGTCAGGGGTCGCTGCCGCCGTCGCCGGGGCGCTGAGCGAGCACGGATGCCGTACCGTCGTCGTCCCGAGCGGCCTGGACCCCTCGTGGCGGGCGGCCGCCGAGG
>JAGNQK010000023.1 GCA_017989115.1 Dermatophilaceae bacterium
CGCTCGGCCCAGGCGTTGATCCGCGGGCCGGTGACGACGAGAACCAGCCCGACGAGGATCAGCACCGGCACGATGGCCCGGAACAGCTTCGGCTCCAGCACGAGCAGGAGGACCGCACCGGTGACGCCCCCGAGCAGGGACATCGGGGCCAGTCGGCGCAGGGTCGGTGCTGCGCCGACGAGCTCCTTCCGGTAGCCGATGCTGCCGGTCAGGCTGCCCGGTACCAGGCCGATGTTGTTCGAGATGTTCGCGGTGATCGGCGGGACGCCGAGCAGCAGCAGCGTGGGGAAGGTGATCAGCGTGCCGGACCCGACGATGGTGTTGATCGTGCCTGCCCCGATGCCCGCGAGGACGACGAGCAGGGCATCGAGGAAGGGCACGAGGGCTGGCTGACCGGGAGAATCAGGCGGGCGGAGCGGGGGATGCCGGCGGCGCGGGCGGGGTGTCCGCGACCGGAGGTGCAGGAGGAGCCGGCGGGGCCGGCGGCCGCGGCGGGACGGCATCCGGACCCGGCTCGATCGGCGGCTGGACGCGCGACGCCGGTGCGGCGTGCTCCTCGGCCTCACGGCTGGCCAGCCCGGCCTGGCCGCGTGCGGTCGCCAACGCCTGGGCGGGGTCCTCCAGGGTGGTCTCCTCGAACGCGTAGGCTCCCTCCGTCCCGGGGTCGACCCAGTCGTCGTCGTCGCCGCCGTCGAAGCCGCCCTGGCCGCGGCCGAGCATGCCCCCGATGCCCTTGAGGGCGTCGGTCAGCTCGCTCGGGATGATCCACATCTTGTTCGCGTCGCCACGGGCGATCTGCGGCAGCACCTGGAGGTACTGGTAGGCGAGCAGCTTCTGCGTCGGCTTGCCCCGGTGGATGGCGTCGAAGACCTGCTGGATGGCACGCGCCTGGCCCTGGGCTTCGAGGATGCGGGCCTGGGCCGAGCCCTCGGCGCGCAGGATCTGGCTCTGCTTCTCACCCTCGGCCGTGAGGATCTGGCTGGCCTTGGTGCCCTCGGCGGTGAGGATGATGGCCCGGCGCTCGCGCTCGGCCTTCATCTGCTTCTCCATCGACTCCTGGATGGACTGCGGCGGGTCGATCGCCTTGAGCTCGACCCGGTTGACCCGGATGCCCCACTTGCCGGTGGCCTCGTCGAGCACCCCGCGCAGCTGTCCGTTGATCTGGTCGCGGCTGGTCAGCGTCTGCTCGAGGTCGAGGGAACCGATGACGTTGCGCAGCGTGGTGACGGTGAGCTGCTCGATGCCCTGGATGAAGTTCGCGATCTCGTACACGGCCGACTTGGGCTCGATCACCTGGTAGTAGATGACCGTGTCGATGCTGACGACGAGGTTGTCGCTCGTGATGACGGGCTGCGGCGGGAAGGACACGACCTGCTCGCGCAGGTCGATGTTGGCTCGCACCAGGTCGACGAACGGCACGAGGATGTGCAGGCCGCCCTCGAGGGTGCGCGAGTAGCGACCGAGTCGCTCGATGATCAGCGCGGTCTGCTGCGGGACGATGCGCACCGTGCGGACGAGCACGATGATCGCGAAGGCCGCCAGCAGCAGCAGGACCACCAGGGGGAAGATGCCGTCTGGCATGGGGTCAACCTTTCACTGGACGTCAGAGGTCGGGGCGGGCGCCACGATCGCGGTGGCTCCGTGGATGGCGATGACACGGACTTCCTCGCCAGGGCCGACGGTCGACGTGGCGCCGGCCGCGAGGCGGGCCGACCAGGTCTCGCCAGCGAGCTTGATCCGGCCGTCGCTGTCGGTGACCGCCTGGAGCACGCGGGCTGATCGGCCGACGAGGGACGACGCCCCGATCTGGTGGTCGACTTCGCCATCCATGAACTGGCGCTTGACGATCGGCCGCACCGTGAAGAGCAGCAGGATGCCGGTGGCCACGGCCACGACGACCTGGACCGGGAACGAGGCCCCGAGACCGGCAGCGACGGCGCCGGCGAGGGCCCCGCCCGCGAACATGATGAACACGAAGTCGACGGTGGCCGCCTCGACCGCGGCGAGCACCAGGGCGATACCGAGCCAGGCGAGCCAGAAGTTCTCGGTCAGCCAGTCCATGGTGTGACCTGCCTTTCGTGGTGGGTGCTCACGCGATGGACGTGAACCCGGGACCGCCGGTGTCCTTCGAGGTTACCGAGCGCGAGCGGCATAACGGTCCCCCCGGACCTCGAGCTCCAACGGCATCCCGAACGTGGCCTCGAGGTTCTGTTCGGTGAGAGTGATCTCGATCGGCCCCTGGGCGACGATTCGCCCCTCGCGCATGAGGAGCACGTCGGTGAAGTGCGGTGGCACCTCCTCGACGTGGTGCGTCACGAGCACGATGGCGGGTGCCGCCAGGTCCCCCGCGAGCTGGCCCAACCGCCGCACCAGGTCTTCCCGTCCTCCGAGGTCCAGGCCGGCGGCGGGCTCGTCGAGCAGCATGAGCTCGGGGTCGGTCATCAGCGCCCGAGCGATCTGGACCCGCTTGCGCTCCCCCTCCGACAACGTGCCGAAGTGTCGGTTGGCGAGGTGGCTGGCGCCCAGCGCCTCGAGCAGCTCGTCGGCGCGTCCCTCGTCCATCCGGTCGTAGGCCTCGCGCCAGCGGCCGACCACGCCGTAGGAAGCGGTGACGACGACGTCTCGCACCCGCTCACGCGGCGGGATGCGCTCGGCCAGAGCCGCAGAGGCGAGACCGATGCGGGGTCGCAGCTCGAAGACGTCGACGGTGCCGAGCACCTCACCGAGAATGCCGACCACGCCGCTGGTCGGGTGGATGCGGGCTGACGCCAGCTGGAGCAGGGTGGTCTTGCCGGCGCCGTTGGGTCCGAGGACCACCCAACGCTGACCCTCCTCGACCTCCCAGCTGACGTCGTCGAGGATCACGGTGTCCCCGCGCACGACGCTCACGCCGGCCAGCGCCAGGACATCACTCATGCCCTGAACCCTAACCCTCGTCAGCTGCCGAGCTGCCGCCGCCTCAGCACGTCCAGGTACACCTGGTGGGTCTGGTCGCCGATCGAGCCCCACGAGAAGGACTCCACGGCCCGGCGTCGGCCGGCCAGCCCCATCCGTTCGGCGCGGGCGGCGTCGCTCACGGCATCCGTCATGGCTGCGGCGAGGTCTGCGACGAACCGGTCCGGGTCGACCGGGGTGCCCGTACCGTCCTGGACCTGCTCGATCGGCACCAACCAACCGGTCTCGCCGTGCACGACGACCTCGGGGATGCCGCCCGTCGCCGTGGCGACCACCGGCAGCTCGCAGGCCATCGCCTCGAGGTTGACGATGCCGAGCGGTTCGTAGACGGAGGGGCACACGAAGACGGTGGCGCTGCTCAACATCGCGACGACCTCGTTGCGGGGCAACATCGTCGGCACCCACACGACCCCGTCCCGGGTCTCGCGCAGGGTCTCGATGAGGGATTCGACCTCGGCCATGATCTCGGGCGTGTCGGGGGCCCCGGCGAGCAGGACGAGCTGCACCTCGGGCGGCAGCTCGGCCGCGGCGCGCAGCAGGTACGGCAGGCCCTTCTGGCGGGTGATGCGCCCCACGAAGATGATGCTCGGCCGGTCGGGGTCGACCCCGTGGCGACGCACGACGTCCTCGTCGACGGCGCGCTGCCAGAGCTCGGAGTCGATGCCGTTGTGCACGACCTTGACCCGCTCGGGATCCACCGAGGGGTAGGAGCGCAGGATGTCCTCGCGCATTCCGGCGCTCACCGCGATCACGGCATCGGCCGCCTCGTACGCCGTCTTCTCCACCCACGACGAGACGCGGTAGCCGCCGCCGAGCTGTTCGGCCTTCCACGGCCGCATCGGCTCGAGGCTGTGGGCCGTCAGCACGTGCGGGATGTCGCCCATGAGGCTCGCGAGGTGGCCGCCCATGTTGGCGTACCAGGTGTGCGAGTGCACGAGGTCGGCACCCTCACACGCTGCGGCGAGGGAGAGGTCGACCCCGAGGGTCGTCAGGGCCGCGTTGGCCCCGGTCAGCTCGGTGAGGTCGGGGTGGCCCGTGGTGCCGTCCTCCTCGCGAGGGTGACCGAAAGCGTGCACGCGCACGTCGAGATCACCTCGCGCTCGCAAGGCGCTGACGAGCTCGGTCACGTGGACGCCCGCTCCTCCGTAGATGGCGGGTGGGTACTCCTTGGACAGGATGTCGATGCGCACGAATGCCACCTTAGTGAGACACGAGGTTCCCGGCGAGGGGTGTTTCCCCTACGGTGTGCGACATGGCGTACCGCAGCGGAGGTCCGAAGGTTCTGGTCATCGTTCTCGCGGGTGGGGAAGGAAAGCGGCTGATGCCGCTCACCGCCGACCGAGCGAAACCGGCAGTGCCGTTCGGCGGCATCTATCGACTCATCGACTTCGCACTCTCCAACGTCGTCAATTCGGGCTACCTGAAGATCGTCGTGCTGACCCAGTACAAGTCGCACAGCCTCGACCGGCACGTCACGAGGACCTGGCGCATGTCGACGATGCTCGGCAACTACGTGGCCCCCATCCCCGCCCAGCAGCGCATCGACAAGTCCTGGTACCAGGGCAGCGCGGACGCGATCTTCCAGAGCTTCAACACCATCACGGACGAGAAGCCCGACATCGTGGTCGTCGTCGGTGCCGACCACGTCTACCGCATGGACTTCTCGCAGATGGTCGAGCAGCACGTCGAGACGGGTGCCGGGGTCACCGTGGCCGCGATCCGTCAGCCCATCGAGACGGCTGACCAGTTCGGCGTCATCGACGTCGTCCCCGACGACCCGATGAAGATCCGCGCCTTCCTCGAGAAGCCGACCGACCCCGACGGTCTGCCCGACTCCCCCGGCGAGATCCTCGCGAGCATGGGCAACTACGTCTTCGACGCGGACGTCCTCATGGAGACCGTGAGGGCCGACGCGACCCTCGACGGCTCGAAGCACGACATGGGCGGTGACATCGTCCCGGCCCTGGTCGAGCAGGGCGCGGCGTACACCTACGACTTCAAGAACAACGTCATCCCCGGCGGCACCGAGCGCGACATGGGCTACTGGCGCGACGTCGGCTCGATGGACTCGTACTACGACGCCCACATGGACCTGGTGTCCATCCACCCCGTGTTCAACCTCTACAACTTCGACTGGCCGATCTACACGTCGTACGGGCCCTACCCGCCGGCGAAGTTCGTCCACGGCCACCACGGCCGCTTCGGTGAGGCGCTGAACTCCGCGGTCTCCCCCGGTGTCGTCATCTCCGGGGCGCGGGTCAACGACTCGGTCATCTCCCCCGACGTGCGCGTCCACAGCTACACCGAGATCGACGCCAGCGTCATCCTCGACAGCGTGAAGATCGGCCGCCACTGCCGGATCAGGAAGACCATCATCGACAAGAGCGTGACGATCCCCGATGGCACGTCGATCGGCTACGACAAGGACCACGACATCGCCCGTGGCTTCTCGGTGACCGACTCCGGCATCACCGTCGTCGGCAAGGGCCAGGTCGTCACCCCGTGACGGCACCGGAGCACACGATCCGGATCGGGGCCCAGCTCCAGCCCCAGCACGCCTCCTACGCCGACATCCGGCGTGCCTGCGCCGAGCTCGAGGAGCTCGGCGTGGACGTGCTGTTCAACTGGGACCACTTCTACCCCCTGCACGGTGACCCCGACGGTGCGCACTTCGAGTGCTGGACGATGCTCGCCGCCTGGGCCGAGGCGACCGAGCGGGTCGAGATCGGCGCCCTCGTCACGTGCAACAGCTACCGCAACCCCCAGCTGTTGGCCGACATGGCGCGCACCGTCGACCACATCAGCGACGGCCGGCTGATCCTCGGGATCGGATCCGGGTGGTTCGAACGGGACTACGACGAGTACGGCTACGAGTTCGGCACCGCCGGGGGGCGGCTCGACGCCCTCGCACGCGACCTCCCCCTCATCCGGTCGCGCTGGGCGCAGCTGAACCCGGCTCCGACCCGGGACATCCCGGTTCTCATCGGCGGTGGCGGCGAGAGGAAGACGCTGCGCATCGTCGCCGAGCACGCCACGATCTGGCACGGCTTCGGCTCCCCCGACACGATCGCCCACAAGCACCGCGTCCTCGACGAGTGGTGCGCCCGGATCGGGCGCGACCCGAACGAGATCGAGCGGTCCGCGGGCGTGGCGCCCACGCCGGGACGGCTGCCCGAGGACGTCGGTGACTACGCGGCATCCGCGCAGTCCCTGTACGACGTGGGCACCCGCCTGTTCACCGTGGGCCTCAACGGGCCGGACTACGACCCCGGACCGGTCCGTGACCTCGTCGCATGGCGCGACGCCCACGCTCGGTAACCTCTGCAGGGTGTCCCTCCCCGTGACCGAAGCGCCCGTGGCGCCACAGTTCGACCCCGATGCCCGCACCCTGCTCGTCACCCTCAACGGTGACGATCGACCCGGCGTCACCAAGGAGCTGTTCGAGGCAGCGTCGACGGTGGGTGCCGAGGTGCTCGACCTCGAGCAGGTCGTGGTCCGCGGGCACCTGGCCCTGTCGGTGCTGCTCTCCCCCGGCCGCGACGAGAACGTGCTCGTCGACCGGATCACCCGAGCGGGTCGCGCAGCCGGGATGCGGGTGGAGATCGAGGCGGGCCGCGGGGACAACGCGCCCCGCCGCACTGGGCGTGCCGCCGTCGTCGTCATGGGCGCGCCCCTGGAGACCCACCAGGTTGCGGCCGTCGCCGCGACGATCGCCGACCACGGCGCCAACATCGACCGCATTCGCCGGCTCTCACGGTTCCCGGTGACCACCGTCGAGCTCGACGTCTCCGGTGCGAACCTGGCAGACCTGCGCCAGCACCTCGCCCTGGTCTCGCACGAGGTGGGCGCCGACATCGCCGTGGCACCGGCCGGGCTCGCCCGGCGCGGTGGCCGCCTCGTCGTCATGGACGTCGACTCCACCCTCATCCAGGACGAGGTCATCGAGCTCCTCGCCGAACACGCCGGCCGGGCCGCAGAGGTCGCCAGCGTCACCGAGGCCGCGATGCGCGGCGAGCTCGACTTCACCGAGAGCCTGCACGCCCGGGTCGCGACGCTCGCGGGGCTGCCCGTCTCCGTGCTCGATGACGTCCGGGACGCCGTGCGGCTCACTCCGGGTGCGCGAACCCTCGTGCGCACCCTCAAGCGGCTCGGGTTCACCGTGGCGGTCGTCTCCGGCGGGTTCACCGAGGTCATCGAGCCGGTCGCCCGTGAGCTCGGGATCGATCACGTGCGCGCCAACCGTCTCGAGGTCGTCGACGGAGCGCTCACCGGTCGCGTCCTCGGAGCAGTCGTCGACCGGGCGGGCAAGGCGGAGGCCCTGCGGGAGTTCGCGGCCCTCGAGGGCCTGCCCCTGACCCGCACGGTGGCCATCGGTGACGGGGCGAACGACCTCGACATGCTGGCAGCCGCCGGTCTCGGGGTCGCCTTCAACGCCAAGCCGCTCGTGCGGCGGCAGGCCGATGCGTCGCTCACCGTTCCCTACCTGGATGCCGTGCTCTTCCTCCTCGGGATCTCCCGAGAGGAGATCGAGGATGCCGACGCGGACGACACCGCCCCACTAGGCTGACGCCGTGCCGCGATTCCCCACGACCATTCCCACGCTGTTCATCATCGGTGGTGCCGAGGACCGCGTCGGCAAGGCCTCGTTGCTGCGCCAGTTCGTCAAGCTCTCCGGGGGGCGCCGATCCCAGATCGTGCTCATCCCCACCGCCTCCTCCTTCCAGCAGGAGGTCACCGACGCCTACACCGAGGTGTTCACCCGTCTGGGTGCCGGGGGGCTCGACGTCGTCAACCCCGCGACCCGGGCCGACGCCCACTCCCCGGCGTCCGTCGCCGCGATCGACGCGGCATCCGGCATCTTCATGAGTGGGGGCAGCCAGCTGAGGTTGTCGCAGCTGCTGCCCGGAACACCGGTGGGTGACGCCCTGCACCGTGCCCACGAGCGAGGCGCGGTCGTCGGGGGGACCTCAGCGGGTGCCTCGATCATGTCCGACTTCATGATCTCCATGGGTGACGAAGGGGTCACGCCCCGCCAGCGGGCCAGCCAGATCACCGCCGGGCTCGGCCTCATCCGCGGTGTGGTCGTCGACCAGCACTTCGACCAGCGAGCCCGGTACGGCCGACTGATGTCGGTCATCGCCACGTCCCCCCACCTGCTCGGCATCGGGATCGACGAGGACACCGCGGTCATCGTCGAGGACCTGAAGCGGTTCACCGTCCAGGGTCGTGGTGCCGTGTTCGTCGTCGACTGTCGCAGCGCCGTCACCGACGCTCCGGATGCCGCCCCCGGGGCGCCCGTGCTCGTCTCCGGTGCCACGGTCCACACCCTGCCTGCCGGGTCGACCTTCGACCTCGTGAACCGCGCACTCACCGGTTTCATCGAGCAGCACCCCGACCTGCTCGTCTCGGTCGCCGCAGCAAAGGCCTGAGCACCACCCACCACCCTGCCCGAAACGCCCGCCCACCCGAGGAGAAGCGCCGATGGACCTGCCCACGCCGACCGGCCCCGCCGCACCTGACCTGCGCATCCTCGAGTCGAGGGTCTACCGGGGCGGCAACATCTGGTCCTACGACCCGTCGATCCACCTCGTCGTCGACCTCGGCATCCTCGAGGAGTACCCGACGAGCGCCCTGCCCGGGTTCACCGAGCGCCTCGTCGAGCTCCTGCCCGGGCTGGAGAACCACACCTGCTCCACCGGCGTGAAGGGGGGCTTCATCTCCCGCATGCAGCAGGGCACCTGGCTGGGTCACGTCGCCGAACACGTCGCCCTGCAGCTGCAGCAGGAGGCCGGCCACGACCAGCGCCGCGGCAAGACGCGCATGGTCAAGGGTCGTCCCGGCGTCTACAACATCATCTACGCGTACACCAACGAGGAGGTCGGCCTGGCCGCGGGCCGCCTGGCCGTGGCCCTGGTCAACGACCTCGTGCAGGCCCAGGAGGACTTCGACTTCGCCGAGGAGCTCGAGCGCTTCCTCACCCGCGCCGAGCGCACCGCCTTCGGCCCGTCGACGGGGGCCATCCTCGAGGAGGCCGTCAGCCGCGACATCCCGTTCATCCGGTTGAACTCCGGCAGCCTCGTCCAGCTCGGACAGGGGGTCCACCAGCAGCGGATCCGCGCGACGATGACGTCGAAGACCGGGGCCCTGGCCGTCGACATCGCCAGCGACAAGGACATGACGACCAAGCTGCTCGCATCGGCCGGGCTGCCGGTGCCCAAGCAGGAGACCGTGCGCTCGGCAGAGGGTGCCGTGGCGGCAGCCCGCCGGATCGGCTTCCCCGTCGTGCTCAAGCCGCTGGACGGCAACCACGGACGAGGGGTCTGCCTGAACCTCATGGACGACGAGGCGGTGCGTGAGGCCTTCGTCATCGCCGAGGACCAGTCGCGCCGCGGGTACGTCATCGTCGAGTCGTTCGTCACCGGTCGGGACTACCGCTGCCTCATCGTCGGGGGCAAGATGCAGGCCATCGCCGAGCGGGTGCCCGCCCACGTCGTCGGCGACGGCACCCACACCGTGCGCGAGCTCGTCGACCTGACCAACGCGGACCCGCGCCGTGGGGTCGGGCACGAGAAGGTGCTCACCAAGATCAAGGTCGACGCCGCCGCCGAGGAGCTCGTGCGCGAGCAGGGGTTCACCCTCGATGACGTGCCCCCGGTCGAGACCATGGTCAAGCTCGCCCTCACCGGCAACATGTCCACGGGCGGCATCTCCATCGACCGCACCTTCGACGCCCACCCCGACAACATCGAGATCGCCGAGGAGGCAGCCCGGCTCATCGGGCTCGACGTCGCGGGCATCGACTTCATCGCCCCGGACATCGCCTCCCCCGTGCGTGAGGCCGGTGGCGCGATCTGCGAGGTGAACGCGGCCCCCGGATTCCGGATGCACACCCACCCGACGGTGGGTGAACCCCAGTACATCGCGAAGCCGGTCGTCGACCTGCTCTTCCCCCCGGGTGCCCCCTCTCGGGTGCCGATCGTCGCCGTCACCGGGACCAACGGCAAGACGACCACCTCCCGGATGATCGCGCACATCATGAAGGGGCTCGGCCGCCAGGTCGGCATGACGTCGACCGACGGCATCGTGATCGACGAGCGCCTCGTGGTGAAGTCCGACGCCTCAGGGCCGCGCTCGGCCCGCATGGTGCTCCAGAACCCGCGCGTGGACTTCGCGGTGATGGAGGTCGCGCGCGGCGGCATCCTGCGTGAAGGCCTGGGGTACGACCGCAACGACGTCGCCGTCGTCACCAACGTCGCTCCCGACCACCTCGGGATGCGGGGCATCGACACCCTCGAACAGCTCGCCGACGTCAAGGCCGTCGTCGTCGAGGCCGTCCCGCGTGACGGCTTCGCCGTGCTCAACGCCGACGACCCGCTCGTGCGTCGGATGCGGCGGCGCTGCTCGGGCTCGGTGGTGTGGTTCAGCCTCGCCGAACCCGGGTCGAAGGTGCGCGATCTCATCGACGACCACTGCCGCCGCGGTGGGCGCGCGGTGGTCCTGGACCGCACCGACCGCGGCGACATGATCGTCATCCGGCACGGCCGCCGGTCGATGCAGCTCGCCTGGACCCACCTGCTGCCCGCGACGTTCGGTGGCACCGCGCTGTTCAACGTCGCCAACGCGATGGCGGCGGCCGGTGCAGCCTTCGCCAGCGGAGCCGGACTCCACGAGATCCGTCAGGGCCTGCGGACGTTCACGACGTCCTACTACCTCTCCCCCGGCCGGATGAACCAGGTCAACGTCCACAACGTCGACGTCATCGTCGACTACTGCCACAACGCCCCCGGCATGCGGGTGCTCGGAGAGTTCCTCGAGCGCTACGCGAGCATGAAGTCCGGGCAGAGCGACCTCGGCAAGATCTCGCGCATCGGCATGGTGGCGACCGCCGGCGACCGCCGTGAGGCCGACATGATCGAGCTCGGGGCCGTCGCCGCCGAGCACTTCGACGTCGTCGTCGTGCGCGAGGACGAGCGTCTGCGCGGTCGGGAGCGCGGTTTCACGGCCGACCTCGTCGCGCAGGGTGTCCGCAGCCGCATGGGTGAGCCGGGAGTGCGCTGCCGGCAGGTCGAGATCGTCCTCGACGAGACCGACGCGGTGCGCCACGTCATGGCCCGGGCCAACCCGGGCGACATCGTCGTCCTCACCGTCGACCAGCACGCCGCGGTGATGTCCGAGCTCGAGGCGATGACCAAGCAGGCCCAGCCCGGGTCACACACCAAGGACTCGGTCGGCGACCCCGACATGGATCCCGAGGCGATGATGGAGCAGGCCAAGGAGGCCGGCGACAGCGCTGCGCGCGACCTCGAACCGAGCTCGTAGCGGCGCCCGGCGGACGCCTCAGCCCTGCGGGTGCTCGCGCAGGGCTGAGGCGGATGCCGTGAGGGCGCGTCGGTAGCGCGCGACGTCCGGGTCGGTGCTCGCCGCCACGACGGCCGTGAGGAGGTCGGCCAGGGCCTGCGAGGCGTGTCCGGCGTCGTGCTGGACCAGGGCCCGGAACGCCGCCACCCCGAGGCTTTCCGGGTGCCGTGCCGCGACGTCCTCGATGACCGACTCGGCGGCCTGCACCTGCCCGAGGTTGCGCAGGCTGGAGGCGAGCTGGATCTGGGCGCGGTGCCGGTGCGGCTCCCGCAGGCCGGCGGCCAGGGCGCGTTCGTACAGCGCCACGGCCAGGTCCTCCTCCCCGGCGGCGTCGTGGGTCCCGGCCAGCTCGTAGGTGATGCGGGCGTCGTCCGGGTGGGCCGCGGCCAGTTCCTCCGCGAGCCGGATGCGTTCGCTCGGGTCCTCGACCTCCCACAGCGCGGTCAGCGCCTCCTCGGCCTCGTGCTCGCCGCGGGCGCGCACCACCTTGCGTCGGATCGCGTGCTCGTCGTCGGCGGTGGCCGACAGCGACCGCAGCCACTGCGTGATCTCGGCCCGTTCGGCGTGGCACATCACCGCGACGACGTCGCCGTCGTCGGCCACCTCGACGCACGCCTGGAGGCCGGAGAGCTCGGTGGGGTAGGACGCGATGTCAGCCACCCCGGCGTGCCCCAGCCCGATCCGCAGCTGGGCCTCGAGGTCCTGTGCCGTGCGCCCGCGCAGGTACTGGACCTTGTGGGCTGCGACGACGTGGTCGGCCCGCAGGCCGGCTATCTCACCGAGGGCCTGGAGGATCTCGTCGGTCCGGTCGCCCGCGGTGCCCAGGGCGAGGTGCACCCGCCCGCCGGGTGCGCACAGGCCGCGCGAGACGTCGAGCAGTGCCTCGAGACCGGCCTCGTTGTGGGCGAGGTCGACGACGACCGTCACCTCGCCGCGCTCGGTCGGCACCGTGTAGGTGTTCATCCGTCCGGGGTTGAGCAGGTCGTCCGGGCGGAAGGTGCGCAGCCCCTCGATGACGAACTCGCGCGCGATGCCCAGGCCCAGGGCCGCCGACGCACCGGCGAGTGCGTTGAGCACGTTGTGGTGCGACAGCCCGGACAGGGCCATCGGCAGGTCGATGACCCGCACCAGTCTGTCCGGGACTCCGTCGTGGGTGAGCACGGTGACGTGGCCGTCGAGCACCGTGGTGGCCCGGCCGCCGGCCCCGAGGGCCTCGCGCACCGCGGGGGCGCTCGGGTCGGCCGTGAAGACCCACGGGCGGGCCCGGATGCCGGCGCGCATCGCCCACACCCGGGGGTCCTCGCCGTTGAGCACGACCCATCCCCCCGGCTTGGTGGCCTTGGTGACGATCGCCTTGACCTCGGCGAGCTGGTCGACCGTGTCGATGCCCTGGAGGCCGAGGTGGTCGGCGGAGACGTTCGTGACGACGGAGACGTCGTTGTGCGTGATCCCCATCCCGCGCAGGAGCATCCCGCCACGTGCGGTCTCGAGGATGCCGATCTGCACGCCCGGGGCGTCGAGCACGGCGCGCGCGCCTGCCGGGCCGGAGTAGTCCCCCGGCTCGATGGTCTCGCCCTGGACGACCACGCCGTCCGTGGAGCTCCACCCCGTGGTCAGGCCGGCCGTCATGCAGATGTGGGCCAGCAGCCGGGTCGTCGTCGTCTTGCCGTTCGTGCCCGTGATCGACGCGACCGGGATGCGCGGGGTGACCACCCTCGGCCCGTCGCCGCGGGGCGCGGAGGTGACGGCGGCCGCGTGGGGAGCAACGGCATCCGCCAGGGAACCACCCTCGAGCAGGCTCTGGAGCACCGGGCCGATCGCCTCCCCGAGCGCCTGCGCGCGACCACGCTGGCGCCAGACGAAGGCGCACACGACGACGTCGGTCTCGCCGGCCGGCCGGGTGCGAACCCCGAGGCGCTTGGTTCCGGCGGCAGCGGCCACGGACCGAGCCACCCGCTCGACGATGCGCACGAGCACCTGCTGGCGTTGCTCGGAGCCGGGAGCGCCCGGCTGGCCGCGGCGGCGCAGTCCGACGGCTGCGGCGACGGCGCGCACCTGGTCCGGGGATGCCGCGAGGTACCCCGGCAGCGCCAGGGTCACCTTGACGGCTGGTCGAGGGAAGTACAGGTTCGGCCCCTCGAGCAGGCGCACCTCCTCGGTGCGCACGGACGGGGGGCTCTGCGCGGGCTCGCTGCTCACGCGGGGAGCCTAGTGCTCGGCAGCCCTCTTGCCGAGCGTCAGGCGCCGACGGCGTGGTAGCCGCCGTCGACGTGGACCATCTCGCCGGTCGTGGCCGGGAACCAGTCGGAGAGCAGCGCGACGCAGGCCTGGGCGGCCGGCTGCGGGTCATCGACGTCCCAGCCCAGGGGGGCGCGGGCGGTCCAGGCCTCCTCGAAGCGCTCGAACCCGGGGATGGACTTGGCGGCCGTCGTGCGGATCGGGCCCGCGGCGACGAGGTTGCAGCGCATGCCGAGCGGCCCGAGGTCGCGGGCGAGGTAACGGTTCGTCGACTCGAAGGCGGCCTTCGCGACACCCATCCAGTCGTAGACCGGCCACGCGACGCGGGCGTCGAAGGTCAAACCGACGACGCTGCCGCCGCGACCCATGAGGGGCATCGCTGCCTTGGTGAGCGACGCCAGGGAGTACGCGGAGATCTGGACCGCGGTGGCGACATCGGCCCACTCGGCCTCCATGAACGTGAACGCGCCCTGGGGCGCGAACCCGATCGAGTGCACGACGCCGTCGAGGTGGGGCACGTGTTCGCGCACCCGGTCGGCCAGCGCGGCGAGGTCGTCGTCGTTCGTGACGTCGAGCTCGACGACGGCCGGGGTCACGGGCAGCCGCTTGGCCATGGCCGCCGTGAGCTTCATCTGGCGGCCGAACGAGGTGAGCACCACCTCGGCACCCTGCTCCTGCGCCAGGCGGGCGACGTGGAAGGCGATGGAGGTGTCGAGGAGGACACCGGTGACGAGGAGCTTCTTGCCCTGGAGCAGCATCTGGGAGGACCTTTCGCGGGGGGTGGGTGGCGTGCTGGCTTGGGTCAGTGACCCATGCCGAGGCCACCGTCGACGGGGATCACGGCACCGGAGATGTAGGCGGCCTCGGTGCTGGCCAGGAAGCGGACGGCGGCGGCCACCTCCTCAGGGGTGGCGAAACGGCCGGCAGGGATCGCTGCCTGGTAGGTCTTGCGGGTGTCCTCGGGGAGCACCGCGGTCATGTCGGTCTCGATGAAGCCGGGCGCCACGACGTTGGCGGTGATGCCGCGTCCGCCGAGCTCTCGGGTGATCGAGCGGGCCAGGCCGACCAGGCCCGCCTTGCTCGCCGCGTAGTTGGCCTGTCCTGGGCCTCCGTAGAGCCCGACGACGCTGGAGATGAGGATGATGCGGCCCCGGCGCAGGCGGATCATGCCCTTGCTGGCACGGCGGGCGCACCGGAAGGCGCCGGCGAGGTTGGTGTCGATGACGGAGTCGAAGTCCTCGTCGGACATCCGCATGAGAAGGCCGTCCTTGGTGATGCCAGCATTGGCGACGAGCACCTCGATCGGCCCACCGAGCAGACCCTCGGCCTCGGTGAAGGCGGCGTCGACCGAGGCCGAGTCGGTGACGTCGCAGCGCACCCCGACCAGCCCCTCAGGGGCCTCTCCGGACCGGTGGGTGACGGCAACCTTGTCGCCGGCCGCGGCGAACGACCGGGCGATCGCGAGACCGATCCCGCGGTTGCCGCCGGTGACGAGGACAGTTCGTGGCTCGCTCATGCTGTCGAACCTAGTCGACTACCGCTGGGTAGCCGGAGAACAGCGACATACAGTGGGCAGGTGCCGACCACCCAGCCCCGGCAGGCTCCCACCGCCCAGTCGGTGACGAGCGTGCCCGAGTCACGCACGCAGGAGCAGTCCCGCCGGCTGCGGCGCTACCTCGTGACGATGGTCGTCCGCACGATCTGTTTCGTGCTGCTCGTCGTCATCAACCACCCCATCCGGTGGGTGTTCGCCTTCGGGGCCGTGTTCCTGCCGTTCTTCGCCGTCGTGGCGGCCAACGCTGTCTCGCCGCGGTTGCGCGGGCGCGTCATGCCGGTCCTGCCCCACGCCGACGACACCCTGCTGATCACCCGCGAGGCAGATTCACCCACCGATCGCTGACATCGGTCGCTCGGGCTGCTCGAAGTCCGGTCGGTCGATGCCGTGTCCGGCCCTCTTGGCCCACATCTCGGCGACGATGAGGTCGGCCAGCTCGGCGTCGGTGGCTCCCTCGCGAAGTGGGCCCCGCAGGTCCACCTCGCGGCGGGCGAACAGGCAGTTGCGCAGCTGGCCGTCAGCGGTGAGGCGTACCCGGTCACAGCTGCCGCAGAACGGCGCCGAGACGCTCGCGATGACCCCCACCGTGGCCGGGCCGCCGTCGACGAGGAACAGCTCGGCCGGCGCGCTGCCGCGTTCGTGGACGGGAGTGAGGGTGAAGCGCTCCCCGAGCCGCTCGAGGATCTCGCCCTGGGAGACCATCTGCGCCCGGTCCCACGCGTGCTGCGCGTCGAGTGGCATCTGCTCGATGAACCGCAGCTCGTAGCCCCGGTCCAGGCACCAGCGCAACAGGTCGGGCACGTCGGTGTCGTTGACCCCGCGCATCGCGACCGCGTTGACCTTGACGGGGTTCAGGCCGGCGTCCGAAGCCGCCTTCAGCCCGGCGACGACGTCGTTGAAGCGGTCTCGCCGGGTCAGGCCGGCGAAGTGCTCCGGGTCGATGGTGTCGAGGCTGACGTTGACGCGGTCCAGGCCCGCGGCCGCGAGCGGCGCGGCCAGGCGGTCCAGCCCGATGCCGTTCGTCGTCATCGCGATGCGCGGCCGCGGGTCGAGCGCGGCGATGCGCGCCACGACGTCGACGAGGCTGCGGCGAAGGATCGGCTCTCCCCCGGTGAGGCGCACCTGGGTGACCCCCAGACCGACCATGACCGAGACCACGCGCACGAGTTCGTCGTCGCTCAGCATCTCGGGTTTGGGCATCCAGTCCAGCCCCTCGGCGGGCATGCAGTAGGTGCAGCGCAGGTTGCACCGGTCCGTCACGGACACGCGCAGGTCGCGGCCGACCCGCCCGAATTGATCGAGCAGGCGCGGGGCAGGGAGGGCGGTCATAGGACACCAATGTACGACGGGTACCGTGGCTGGGTGTTCAGGCGGCTGGTGACTCCTCGCTGGCTGGGCGCTCTCGTGCTCGCAGCCCTGTTCGCGGTGGCGTGCTACCACCTCGGGTGGTGGCAGTACGACCGGCACCTGGCCAAGGCCGAACGCAACGAGCGGCTCGACGAGCACTACCGCGGCGAGGCCGTCCCGCTGGGCGAGGTGCTGACCCCCTCCGGCCTGGCCGTCCAGGACGAGTGGCGGCGGGTCACGGTGACCGGGACCTACGAGGCCGGCCCGGTGTTCGTGCGCGGCCGCAGCCTCGACGGCGAGGCCGGTCTCGAGGTGCTCTGGGGCCTTCGGCCGGATGCCGGGGGGCCGGACGTCGTGGTCAACCGCGGTTTCGTCAGGCCGTCCGACCAAGGAGCGAGCGTGCTTCCGTCAGTGCCGCCCGCACCGGACGGCGAGGTCACCGTGACGGGCTGGGCGCGTCGTGGGGAGGCGTCTCGGGGAAAGGAGGCGGCGGCCGGCACGGTCGCGAGCATCAACCTGCCCGAGGTGGCTGCCCAGATGGCGCTGACGGACGTGCTCCCCGACTACGTGCTGCTGGACTCCGAGCGCACCGCGGACGGCACGACGCCACAGCGCCCCCAGCCCCTCGGTGAGCCTGACAGGTCCCTCGGGACCCACCTGGCCTACGCGTACCAGTGGTGGATGACGATGGCGCTGGGCTTCGTCCTCATCTGGTTCGGCATCCGCCGCGAGCTGCGGGCGGAGAACCCGGAGCAGTACCCGCCGAAGGTCAAGAAGACCCGGATCTGGGACGAGGAGGACGAGTAGACCGCACCGGCCCTCGTCGGGCCGGGGGCCGGAGCCCGGGTTCAGGCAGGGGTGTCCACGGGCTGGTCGAGGACCTCGCCGAGCTCGTCGTCGAACTGGGTCCGGTAGAGCTCGCTGTAGACACCGCCCGCGGCGACGAGTTCGGTGTGGGTGCCGCGCTCGACGACGCGTCCCTCGTCGACGACGAGGATGAGGTCGGCATGCCGGATCGTGGACAGGCGGTGCGCGATCACCAAGGCTGACCGGTCGCGCAGCGCCTCGTCGAGCGCCCGTTGCAGCGCCTGCTCCGACTCGCTGTCCAGGTGGGCGGTGGCTTCGTCGAGGACGACGAGGCCCGGGCCCTTCAGCAGCAGCCGCGCAATCGCCAGGCGCTGCTTCTCACCGCCGGACAGCCGGTGGCCCCGGTCGCCGACGACGGTCTCCAGGCCGGAGGGCAGTGACTCCACGAGGTTCCACACCTGGGCAGCCTTCAGGGCGGCGACCATGTCGGCCTCGCTCGCCTGCGGAGCCGCGTAGGCGAGATTGGCCCGGATGGTGTCGTGGAAGAGGTGGGCGTCCTGGGTGACGACGCCGACGGCATCGTGCAGTGAGTCGTTCGTCGTGTCGCGCAGGTCGACGCCGTTGATCCGGATGGCCCCGGCCGTGGGGTCGTAGAGCCGCGCGACGAGGGAGGTGATGGTCGTCTTTCCTGCACCGCTCGGGCCGACCAGGGCGACGAGGGAACCGGGTTCGATGACGAACGAGACTTCTCGCAGCACCGGACCGCTCCCCCGCCGGTCTCCCGAGGCCGTGCTCTCCAGCGAGGCCAGCGACACCTCGTCGGCCGACGGGTAGGAGAAGGCGACGTCGTCGACCTCGACGCGGACGGGCCCACGGGGCACCGGTCGGGCGTCGGGCGCCTCGGCGACGAGCGGTTCGAGGTCGAGGACCTCGAAGACCCGCTCGAAGGACACGAGGGCGGTCATGATGTCGACGCGGACGTTGGAGATCGCCGTGAGCGGGCCGTACAGCCGCGCCAGCAGGGCCGTGAGCGCGATCAGGGTGCCCACCGTGAGGCTGCCGTTCACGGCCATGAGGCCACCGACGCCGTAGACCATGGCGGTCGCGAGCGAGGCGACGAGGGTGAGCGCCACGAAGAACACCGAGCGGTTGACGGCGATCCGCACGCCGATGTCCCGCACCCTGGCCGCGCGCACCGCGTACTCCTCGTCCTCGACGGCAGGGCGGCCGAAGAGCTTGACGAGCAGTGCCCCGGCGACGTTGAAGCGCTCCGTCATCCGTGTCCCGAGGTCGGCGTTCTGCACCATCTGCTCGTGGGCCAGGCTCGACAGGCGACGCCCCATGAAGCGGGCGGGCAGCAGGAAGAACGGCACGAGGACCAGGGCGGCCAGGGTCAGCTGCCAGGACAACGTGGCCATCGCGGCGAGGATGAGCACGAGGGTGATGGCGTTGCTCACCACGCTGGACAGCACCGACGTGAAGGCCTGCTGGGCACCGATGACGTCGTTGCCGAGGCGGGTGACGAGGGCCCCGGTCTGGGCCCGGGTGAAGAAGGCCACCGGTTGGCGCAGCACGTGCGAGAACACCTGGGTGCGCAGGTCGTAGATCAGGCCCTCGCCGATCCTGGCGGAGAACCAGCGCTCGACGAGGGTGAGCGCGCCACTCAGCACGGCGATGCCGGCGACGATGAGCGAGAGCCGCACCACCACCGCGGAGTCGCGCGGGTAGATGCCGTCGTCGATGAGCGACTTCAGGAGCAGGGGCGTCGCGACGACGAGCACCGACTCGATGACGACGAGCCCGAGGAACCAGGCGATCGGCCCCGAGTACGGGCGAGCGTAGCCGAGCACCCGCTTGGTGGTGCCGGGGGTGAGCCGGCGTTCCTTGACACTTGCGTCCCTGCTCAGGCTGTGCAGCGCCTGCCAGCCGTACATGCTCACGGTGCGGTGCTCCTCGTCGTCGGTGAACCGCGAGCGAGAAGACCGCGGCCGAGGCAGTCAACCACCGCACCCTGACAGGTGTTCCGCGCCGGGTCGTGAAAGACCCCTTGTGGTGAGCGCGGCCGCCATCGAGGATGACCACGGCGACGCCGCCGGGGTGGGCGCCGGAGAGAAGAGGAAACGTCACCGTGACCGCACCACTGCGCCACAAGGTCCTGCTCGACGAGGACGAGATGCCCACCCGCTGGTACAACATCCTGCACGACCTGCCGACTCCTCCCCCGCCGCCGCTGCACCCCGGCACCGGCCAGCCGGTGGGCCCCGACGACCTGTCGGGGATCTTCCCGATGGACCTCATCGCCCAGGAGGTGTCCACCGAGCAGTACATCGACATCCCCGAGGCCGTTCAGGACGTCTACCGACTGTGGCGTCCCTCTCCGCTGTTCCGGGCCCACCGGCTCGAGAAGGCCCTCGGCACGCCCGCTCGCATCTACTACAAGTACGAGGGGGTCTCGCCAGCCGGCTCGCACAAGCCGAACACCGCGGTGCCGCAGGCGTACTACAACGCGCGCGCCGGCATCCGAAAGCTCACGACCGAGACCGGCGCCGGGCAGTGGGGCACCTCGCTGGCGTTCGCGTGCGCCCAGTTCGACCTCGAGTGCGAGATCTGGCAGGTGCGGGCCTCCTACGACGCCAAGCCTTACCGCAAGATCATGATGGAGACCTTCGGGGGCACTGTGCACCCGAGCCCGTCGGACCTCACCGAGGCCGGGCGCGCGATCCTCGCGAGCGACCCCGGCTCGAACGGGTCCCTCGGCCTGGCGATCAGCGAGGCCGTCGAGGTGGCAGCCCAGGACCCGAACACCAACTACGCCCTGGGATCGGTGCTCAACCACGTGCTGCTGCACCAGACGATCATCGGCGAGGAGGCCCTGCTCCAGCTGGCGAAGATCGACGAGACCGTCGACCTCATCGTCGGGTGCACCGGCGGAGGCTCGAACTTCGGTGGCCTGACCTTCCCGTTCCTTCGGGAGAAGTTCGCCGCCGGTGGCGCCGGGCCGGTCATCCGCGCCGTCGAGCCGGCGTCCTGCCCGTCCCTGACCCAGGGCACCTACGCCTACGACTTCGGTGACGTCGCCGGGCTGACCCCCATGATGAAGATGCACACTCTCGGGCACGACTTCATGCCCGACCCCATCCACGCCGGGGGGCTGCGCTACCACGGCATGAGCCCGCTCATCAGCCACCTCTACGAGGAGGGGCTCATCGAGGCCGAGGCCAGGACGCAGAAGGACTGCTTCGCCGCGGGGGTGCTCTTCGCCCGCACCGAGGGCATCGTGCCCGCCCCGGAGCCGACCCACGCGTTGGCGGCCGCGGTCGACGAGGCGATCCGGTGCATCGAGACCGGCGAGGAGAAGGTGATCCTCACGGCCCTCTGCGGACACGGACACCTCGACCTCCCGGCGTACGACGCCTACCTGCGCGGTGACCTCGTCGACCACACCTGGGAGGACACCGAGCTCCAGGAGGCCGTGGCGCAGGCCCTCACCAAGCTGCCGTCGATCCCGGGCTGATCAGGCCGGGCTCAGGCCAGGGTGACCAGGTCGCGGTAGTCGGGGTTGAACAGGTCCTCGACACCGTCGGGGAGCAGGAGGATGCGCTCGGGCTCCAGCGCGTCGACCGCGCCCTCGTCGTGGGTGACGAGGACGACCGCGCCCTCGTACGTGCGCAGCGCGCCGAGGATCTCCTCCCGTGAGGCCGGGTCGAGGTTGTTCGTCGGCTCGTCGAGGAGCAGCACGTTGGCCGACGACACGACGAGCAGCGCCAGCGAGAGCCGCGTCTTCTCACCGCCGGAAAGCACCCCAGCCGGCTTCTCGACGTCGTCACCGCTGAACAGGAACGAGCCGAGCACCTTGCGCACGTCGGTCTCGCCGAGGTCGGGAGCAGCCGACTTCATGTTGGCGAGCACCGAGCGGTCCACGTCGAGGTTCTCGTGCTCCTGGGCGTAGTAGCCGATCTTCAACCCGTGGCCCGGCTCGACCTGACCGGTGTCCGGGGTGTCGACGCCGGCGAGCATGCGCAGCAGGGTGGTCTTGCCGGCACCGTTGAGGCCCAGCACGACGACCCGCGAGCCGCGGTCGATGGCGAGGTCGACGTCGGTGAAGATCTCCTGCGAGCCGTACGACCTCGAGAGCCCGGTGGCCCGCAGCGGGGTCTTCCCGCAGGGAGAGGGCTTCGGGAAGCGCAGCTTGGCGACCTTGTCGTGGGCCCGTTCGGTCTCCAGACCCGAGAGCAGCCGCTCGGCACGACGGGCCATGTTCTGCGCCGCCACGGTCTTGGTCGCCTTGGCCCGCATCTTGTCGGCCTGCGCCATGAGCACCGAGGCCTTCTTCTCGGCGTTGGCGCGTTCCCGCTTGCGCCGACGCTCGTCGGTCTCGCGCTGCTGGAGGTAGGCCTTCCAGCCGAGGTTGTACTGGTCGAGCTCTGCTCGGTTGGCGTCGAGGTGGAAGACCTTGTTGACCACCGCGTCGAGCAGGTCGACGTCGTGCGAGATGACGACGAGCCCACCCTTGTAACCCTTGAGGTGGTCGCGCAGCCAAGCGATGGAGTCGGCGTCGAGGTGGTTGGTCGGCTCGTCGAGAAGCAGCGTCTCGGCTCCCGAGAACAGGATCCGGGCCAGCTCGATGCGGCGTCGCTGACCGCCGGAGAGGGTTCCCAGCGTCTGTCCGAGGATGCGCTCGTCGAGGCCGAGCGCGCCGGCGATGGATGCCGCTTCGGACTCGGCTGCGTAGCCTCCGGCGGCCACGAACTCACCTTCGAGGCGGCCGTACCGTCGCATGGCCTTGTCCTGCTTCTCGCCGGTGGCGGTCGCCATCGCCAGTTCGGACTCGCGCAGCTTGCGCACGATCTCGTCGAGGCCTCGCGCCGACAGGATGCGGTCGCGGGCGGTGACCGTGAGGTCGACTCCCCGGGGGTCCTGGGGCAGGTAGCCCACCTGACCACTGGTCGTGATGCTTCCGGCGGCCGGCTGGGTCTCCCCCGCCAGAGCCTTGGTCAGCGTGGTCTTGCCGGCACCGTTGCGGCCCACGAGCCCGACCCGGTCTCCCGGCGCCACGCGGAAGGTCGCGTCGTCGAGCAGCATGCGCGAGCCGGCGCGCAACTCCACGGAGGCAGCGGTGATCACGAAAAGGCCCTTCGAGCAGGTGGGGGACGTTGCGCCGCACCGGTGCGGTTGCGCACGACGGCAGGCGGTCGCCGTCTAGTCTAGGTCCCGCCGCGTGTTGCGCGGTTCACGCACCGGCACGGAGGCACGACCCATGAGCTTCAACGAGAACGTCACCCTCGACACCTCACAGGTGAGCTCGGGCGGTCGGGGTGGGGGTGCGCCCGGGGGCATGGTCGTCGGCGGCGGCATCGGCGGCATCATCATGCTGATCCTCGCGATGATCTTCGGCATCAACCCGGGCGACATCACCGGTGGCGGCGAGCAGCCCGCGCCCGGCCAGGTGCAGTCCGGCGGTGAGCAGGACTCGGCAGCCTTCGCCGAGTGCGTCACCGGCGCCGACGCCAACACGAACGTCGAGTGTCGAGTCATCGGGTCGGTCAACTCGGTGCAGGCCTTCTGGGCCGGCGAGCTCCCCCGGTTCGGCAAGCAGTGGCAGCCGACCCAGACCGTGCTCTACCGCGGCACGACGCAGTCAGCGTGTGGCACCGCGAGCAACCAGGTGGGGCCCTTCTACTGCCCCTGGACAAGAAGGTCTACATCGACGCCAGCTTCTTCCAGATCCTCGAGCAGCAGTTCGGCAGCAGTGCCGGCCCCCTGGCCCAGGAGTACATCGTCGCTCACGAGTACGGCCACGCCCTGCAGGACCAGCTCGGTCTGCTCGGGCGGGCCCAGCGCGATCCGCAGGGCCCGGAGTCCGGTGCCGTGCGCATCGAGCTCATGGCCGACTGCCTGGGCGGTGTGTGGGCCAACCACGCGTCCACCGTCAAGGACGAGGACACCGGTCAGCCCTTCCTGAAGCCGCTGACGGACCAGGACATCAAGGACGCCCTGTCAGCCGCCTCCTCGGTCGGGGACGACCGCATCCAGCAGAAGACCCAGGGTCGGGTCAACCCCGAGAACTGGACGCACGGCTCCGCCGAGGCCCGTCAGCGGTGGTTCCTCCAGGGCTTCCGCACCGGCGACCTCAACCAGTGCGACACCTTCGCGGTCGCCTCGGTCAACTGAGCGGTCAGCCAGCAACCAGCGCCACGACGAACGCGGCGTAGGCGGCGAGAGCAGCCCAGGCCAGCCCTGCACGCAGCCGGGGCGGGCCGTCGGCGACGCCGATGAGCATCGACGCGGCGAGGAGTGCCCAGCACACCCCGTGGCCGAGCCGCAGGGCGGCCCACGCCGGCCCGGTGGCGTCGTCGGCAGCATCCGGGACGATCCGGAACCAGACCATCGACATCCCGGCCGCGACGGCGGCGCCGGCGGCCAACCCCGCCCGGCGGTGCTGCGCCCACCACCGGAGCAGGGCGGATCGTGGGCTCGCGAGTTTCACCCGGCCACGGTAGCGCCGCTACTCCTCGATGGTGATGCGCACTGCGCGTGCCCGATCGAGTGCCTTCTGGAGCACGTCCAGGCGTGGATCCGGTAGGTCGTAGAGCTCACGCCGCGGTAGGCGGCGCAGCCCGGCGAGCCGGTCGTCCTCGAGCAGGGCCGCGGTCAGTGCCTTGTCTCCCCCGAGCACCAGGCCCGCTGGTCGGACGCCGGTGAGCAGCCGCACCGCGTGCTCACCCGCCGCACCGACGAGCTCGTCGGCCTGGTTGGCCCGCCGTCGGGCGAACCGCTGCTGGCTCCACCCGCCGGCCGCCGTGCGCGACTGGACGTAGCGCGTGCCGACCTTGTGCGCGGTGAGGTCTCCCCCGATGGCGACGCCCACGGCATACCCGCCCCGTCGCACGAGGAGGACGGCGAGCGGGTCGTGGTCGAACCGCTCCTGGGAGACCACGCGCTGCGGGCCGTCCGGGTTGTTGGCGTGGAACCGCTCCAGCCAGCCGTCGAGGCGTGCTGGCGCCACCTCGACCACTCGTGCCGGCACCGGGGGTTACGTCGTCAGATGTTGAAGCCGAGGGCGCGCAGCTGCTCGCGGCCGTCGTCGGTGATCTTGTCCGGGCCCCACGGCGGCATCCAGACCCAGTTGACCCGGTACGAGGCGACGAGCCCCTCGAGCGACTGCTGGGTCTGGTCCTCGATGACGTCGGTCAGCGGGCACGCGGCCGAGGTCAGGGTCATGTCGATGACGGCGTGGTTCTGGCCGTCGACGGTGATCCCGTAGACGAGGCCGAGGTCGACGACGTTGATGCCGAGCTCGGGGTCGACGACGTCGCGCAGGGCCTCCTCGACGTCGGCCACGTTGGCTGGGGTGCTGGTCTGGGTCACTGCGGGGCTCCTTCGGCCTGGTGCAGGGCATCGGTGAACGCCATCCATGACAGGAGGGCGCACTTGACTCGGGCGGGGTACTTCG
>JAGNQK010000127.1 GCA_017989115.1 Dermatophilaceae bacterium
TCGAGGCCGGCATCCCGCTCGCGCGGGCCTGGGACGTCGCGGAGGCGCACCGCCTCCTCCACGGCGGGTGGAGCGCGACCGCCGGCGTGTGCTGGGCGGCCGCGCACGGCATCCCCACCGACACCGTCCCAGCACCGCCAACCGGTGACCTCTTCGAGTTCGCCTCCGAGGCCGCGCCGCTCGCTGCCGACGCACTGGTCGACGGTGCCGGGCACCTGCGCGGCGACCACGAGAGCTGGCTGCGCGACCCGGCCCACCTTGAAGCCTGGGCCCGCGCCGCCCTGGAGACCGCACATCGACAACACGATGCTGCGGCAGCGACCTCGGTGCGCCTGCCCTCGACGGTGTACTCGGAGTCGGCGGCCGCGCTGCTCTGCCTGGAGCTGCAGCGCGGCGGGCTGCCCATCGACCGCGAGACCACCGAGGCGTTGATCGCGGGTGCCGCCGGACCGCGGCCGACCACCGACGCCGACGAGGCGGCATCCCGGCGGGTTCGTGACGCGCAGGTCCTGCGGCTCGCCCCCGGACGCGAGTCCACGGACCTGCGCAACCCGGCCCAGGTGCGTGAGCTGCTCGCCGCGGTCGGCGTCGACGTGCCGAACACGCGCAAGTGGGTGCTCGAGCCCTACCGCTCGGTCAACCCCCTCGTCGAGGCGCTGCTGACGTGGCGGCGTGACGAGCGGATCGCCACGACCTACGGGTACCGCTGGCTCGACGCCCACGTCGGCGCCGACGACCGCCTGCGCGGGCGCTGGACGGCGTGCGACGGCGCGGCCGGGCGGATGACGGCCGAGAACGGGTTGCACAACCTGCCGGCGGCCCTGCGGCCGGGCGTCGCAGCCCACCCGGGGCACGTGTTCGTGCGGGCCGACCTCGGACAGATCGAGCCCCGCGTGCTCGCCGTGGTGAGCGGGGATGCCGTGTTCGCGGCGGCCACGCAGGACGACGACCTCTACGCCCCGGTGGCCCAGCGGCTCGGGGTCGAGCGGCCGGTCGCCAAGATCGCGGTCCTCGCCGCGATGTACGGCCAGCGCAGCGGGGCCGCTGGTGAGGCGCTCAAGGGGCTGGAGCGGGCCTACCCCGTCGCGATGGGGCTGCTGGATCGGGCGTACGCCGCGGGGGTGCGCGGTGCCCCGCTGCGCACGTACGGCGGGCGGCTCATCCCGACGGGCAGTGTGCTGACCGGGGCCGGGGTCGGGGCTGATCCGGCGCTGGACGCCGCCCGGGGACGGTTCGCGCGCAACGCGATCATCCAGGGCGCGGCGGCCGAGCTGTTCAAGGCCTGGGCGGCGACCGTGCGGGCGACCACCCGCGAGCTCGGGGCGCAGGTCGTGCTCTGCCTGCACGACGAGCTGCTCGTCCACGCACCTCTCGAGCACGCCGACGAGGTCTCGGCGCGCGTCGACCGCGCGTTGCAGGACGCGTCACGCCGCTGGGCTGGCGGGGCGCCGGTGCGGTTCGTCGCGGACACCTCAGTGATCCACCGGTGGTCCGAGGCCAAGGACTGACGTCCTTCCCCCGCCCAGAGGGTGTGTCGGGTGGAGCGTGGCCGTCAGGCGGTGTCGTCGTCGGCGACGTGGCGCAGGAAGTTCTCGAAGTCGGCGCCGAGCTCGTCGGCCGACGGCAGCTGCGAGGCCTCGGTGGCGAGCAGGCTGGGCCTCTCCTTGCCCTCGAGGTGGGTGTCGTACTGCTGCTCCAGCGCGCTGACGACCGCGCGGGCGTCATCGTTGCCCTCGACCTCGGCAGCGATGGCCTGCTGGTTGCTGCGGGCGCGCAGCACGAGGTCGTCGTTGGGCAGGTTCAGACCGGTCACGTCGACCACGGCGTTCAGCGCGGCGAGCGCCCCCTCGGCCCACTCGGCGCCGGCGAGGTAGTGCGGCACGTGGATCGCGAAGCCCACCGCCTGGTGGCCTGATTCGCCGAGCCGCATCTCGAGCAGGGCCCCGATGGAGCCGGGAACCTGGACGCGGCCGAACGGCGAGGCGCTGTCACCGATGAGCGAAGTGTCAGTCGCGTGGGCCGTCATGCCGACGGGTCGGGTGTGCGGAACGGCCATGGGGATGCCGTGGGTGTGCACCACGAGCGTGATCCCGAGGCGCACGACGAGCTCGCGGACCGCCTCGATGACGCGCTCCCACTGGTAGTCGGGCTCGGGCCCGGTGAGCAGGTAGTACGTCTGCCCGTCACGGTCGGTCAGGCGGTGCAGCAGCATCGTCGGGTCGTCGTACTCGACCCACCGGTTGGTGTCGAACACCATCGCCGGGCGGCGACCGCGGTAGTCGAGCAGCTGGTCGACGTCGAAGGACGCGACGACCTCGGGGTCACCGGTCTCGAGGAGGTGACCGCCGAGGACGGACTGGATCTGGCCGGCGTCGACGAACGCCCCGAGGGTGACGACGAGCACGCCGGGCCGGGGCACGGTGAGGTCGGCGTCGGTCTCGAAACGATAGAGCGCAGAGGGGTTCAGCACGGCACGGCCTTTCGCGGGTGGAGCGTTCCTGCTGTGGGCAACGTCCACGCGCCCCCGCAGGATTCCCGCGGTCGGCCGTCAGCGGTCGATGGCGGCGATCGCCGCGCGGACGCGTTTCTCGGACACCGGGCGCGGTGTGCCGAGGGCCTGCGCGAACAGCGACACCCGCAGCTCCTCGATCTGCCAGCCGATGTCCACCACGTCGGCGGCACCGCGCCGCACCAGGGGCAGCGACTCGAGCAGGTCGGCATAGGCCGCCTCGACCCCGTCGATCTGAGCCTGCAGCACCCCTTCACGGGCGTTGGTCGCCGCCCGCTCGAGCCGGTGCTGAGCCGCGCGCAGGTACCGCTGCACGTCGCGCAGCCGGGCGACCCCCGTCCCCGCGACGAAGCCCGGTCGCACGAGGCTGTCGAGCTGGGCACGCACGTCGGCCCTCGTTGCCGCGGTCCGCGTCGAGGCTGCGCCGCGTTCGAGGGTCGCCAGCGTGGCGCGGACCTGGGCGGCCAGGGCGAGCACCGGCTCCACGGCCTCGACGACGACGAGCACCCGGGTGGCGGCGTGGGTGCGCACGGCCGACAGGGCTGCCTCATAGGCCGCCTGCGTTCGCACCTCGCCGGGCACGTGCTCGGCGACGATGTCGTCGACGGCCGCGTCCAGGCAGTCCTGGAGCAGTGCGGGCACCGAGCCGTGCGGGTTGTCGGCGAGCGCCAGCTTCTGGGCGTTGCTCAACCGGGCGAGCACCCGCTTCCACGGAGCGGTCGTGCCGAGCAGCAGCAACCGACGAACCCCGGCCCGGTGCGCTGCCCGCGCGGCACCGGCATCCGGCAACACCCGCAGCGCGACGCTCGTCCCCTCGTCGACGAGCGCCGGGAACCCCTGCACGGTCAGCCCGCCGGAGCGCCCCTCGAAGGTCTCGGGCACGTCGCCGACCGACCAGGTCGTGAGGCCGGTGCGCTCCAGCGACGCGCCGGCACGGGCCATGCCGGCGCGCACCGCTCCCCCGGCCTGCTCGCGCAGGGCGTCGAGGTCCTTGCCTCGGGCGACGACCCGGCGGCCGGGGCCCTCGATGCTGAACGTGATCCGCAGGTGGTCAGGGACCCGCTCGACGTCCCACTCATCCGGCGAGATGCGGATGCCGGTGCGCGCGTGGAGCACCCGCGCGAGTTCCGCGGTGAGCGGCCCCCGCGACGGGTCGGCCTCGGCGAGCGCGGCGGCGGCGTGGTCGGGGGTGGGCACGAAGTGGCGGCGGGTGGCTTTCGGTAGCGACTTCAGCAGTGCGACGGCGAGGTCGTCGCGCAGCCCGGGCACCTGCCAGTCGAACCCGTCGGAGGTCACCCGGTTGAGCACGGCGACCGGCACGTGGACGGTGACGCCATCGGCATCCGCCCCGGGCGAGAACTGGTAGGTGACGTCGAGCTCCACGTCACCCTGGCGCCAGGTGCGCGGGTAGTCGGCGGCGGAGACCTGCTCACCGGAGTCGGCGGTGAGGATCTCCTCGGTGAGGGTCAGCAGGTCCGGGCGGCGCCGGCGCTCCCCGCGCCACCAGCGGTCGAAGTGCCGCTCGCTGACGACATCGGGCGGGATCCGGCTGTCGTAGAACGCGTTCAGCACCTCGTCGTCGACGACGATGTCCCGGCGCCGGGCCCGTTCCTCGAGCTCGGCGACCCTGGCGAGGGTGGCGAGGTTGCGCTTCCAGAAGTCGTGCTGGGGGTCCCAGTCCCCCTCGACGAGCGCCGACCTGATGAAGATCTCGCGGGCGGCCTCGGGGTCGATGCGGGCGTACTGGATGGTGCGGTCGGTGACCAGCGGGACCCCGAACAGGGTGACCCGCTCGGTCGCGACCGCTGCACCGGCCCGACGGCTCCAGCGCGGCTCGCTGACGGTGCGGGTGACGACGTGGGCGCCGGCCTCCTCGGCCCACTCCGGCTCCATGGCGGCGTTGACCCGCGCCCAGAGCCGGCTCGTCTCGACGAGCTCGGCACTCATGACGACGTCGGGCTGCTTGCGGAACAGGCCCGACCCCGGGCTGATGCCGAACCGGGCGCCACGTGCCCCGACGTACTCGCGCTTGGCCTGGTCGCGCACCCCGACGTGCGAGAGCAGCCCGGCGAGCAGCGCCTTGTGGATGGTGTCCCAGTCGGGCTCGGCATCGGGAGCCGAGGTCGCGACGTCGGGGTCGATGCGCACCGAGCGGCAGGCTGCCCGCAGCTGGGAGTGCAGGTCCTGCCACTCGCGGATGCGCAGGTAGTGCAGGTACTCGGCCTTGCAGGTGCGCCGAAACGCGCTGTGCGACAGCGCCTTCTGCTGGTCCTTGAGGTAGCGCCAGAGCGTGTGCAGCGCCTCGAAGTCGGAGCGCTCGCTCTTGAACCGGGAATGCGACTGGTCGGCCTGGGCCTGCTTGTCGACCGGTCGCTCGCGGGGGTCCTGGATCGACAGGGCCGAGACGATGACGAGCACCTCGCGGGTGCAGCCGAGCTTGCCCGCCTCGATGACCATGCGCGCCAGCCGCGGGTCGAGCGGGAGTCGCGCCAGGGTGCGACCGGATGCCGTGAGCCGTCGTCCGCGGCCGCGGTGCCGGCCGCGCTGCGGGTCACCCCTTCGACCCCGCTGCTGGTCGCCCGCGCGGCCCGGCTGGGAGTCACCGCCGTGGTCGCCGCCGATGGCGAACGCCCCGAGTTCCTCGAGGAGCCGGACACCATCAGCGATCTGTCGGGGGTCGGGTGGGTCGACGAACGGAAACCGGGCGACATCACCGAGGCCGAGGGCGGTCATCTGGAGGATGACCGAGGCCAACGAGGTGCGCTGGATCTCGGGCTCGGTGAACTCGGGGCGGGCCTCGAAGTCCTCCTGCGAGTACAGCCGGATGCACACGCCGGGGGCGATGCGGCCGCACCGACCGGTGCGCTGCGCGGCACTGGCCTGGCTGACCGGCTCGATCGGCAGGCGCTGCACCTTGGTGCGCTGGCTGTACCGCGAGATGCGGGCGGTGCCGGTGTCGACGACGTACCCGATGCCGGGCACGGTCAGCGAGGTCTCCGCGACGTTCGTCGCCAGGATGATCCGCCGCCCGCTGCCCCGGTGGAAGACACGGTGCTGCTCGGCGGCCGAGAGCCGGGCGAACAGCGGCAGCACCTCGGTGTTCGGCAGCTTCAGGGCGTTGAGGGCATCGGCGGCGTCGCGGATCTCGCGCTCACCGGAGAAGAAGGCGAGGATGTCGGTCGCCTCGGGGCTGGGCGGGGCCTCGGTCCACAGCTCCTCGACGGCCTCGACAACGCCGGTCACCTGGTCGCGCTCGGCGACGACGTGGCGGCCCTCCGGGTGCAGCTCGACCAGCGGCCGGTAGCGCACCTCGACGGGGTGGGTCCGCCCCGACACCTCGATGACCGGCACCTCACGCACCTCGCGGCCGTGCTCGTCGGTCGCGAAGTGCAGGGCGAACCGCACCGGGTCGATCGTGGCCGAGGTGACGATGACCCGCAGCTCGGGTCGGCGCGGCAGCAGCTGCTTGAGGTAGCCGAGGATGAAGTCGATGTTCAGGCTTCGCTCGTGGGCCTCGTCGATGATGATCGTGTCGTAGCGGCGCAGGTCGCGGTCACGCTGCATCTCGGCGAGCAGGATGCCGTCGGTCATCACCTTGACCCGGGTCGCGTCGCTGCTGTGGTCGGTGAACCGCACCTGGTAGCCGATGAGGTCGCCGAGCTCGACGCCCACCTCCTCGGCGATGCGTTCGGCCACCGAGCGGGCGGCGATCCGCCGGGGCTGGGTGTGCCCGATCTGGCCGGTCGCCCCGAGGCCCAGTTCGAGGCACATCTTCGGCAGCTGGGTGGTCTTGCCGGAGCCGGTCTCCCCGGCGATGACGACCACCTGGTGGTCGCGGATCGCCGTAAGGATGTCGTCGCGACGCTCGACAACCGGCAGGTGCTCGGGGTAGCGCAGCTCAGCAGGATCCACCGCCCCCGGCACCGCGCCATCCACCGAGCCCGGCACAGCGGCATCCGCAACCCCTAGTGCAGGGGCGTCGACGTGCTGGGCAGGCA
>JAGNQK010000128.1:0-2050 GCA_017989115.1 Dermatophilaceae bacterium
CCGGCGCGGGCGGTGCGGCCCGAGCGGTGCGTGTAGGCCTTGTGCTCGACCGGCGGGTCGGCGTGGATGACGAGGGCGACGTCGTCGACGTGGATGCCGCGCGCCGCGATGTCGGTGGCGACCAGGGTGCGGGCTGCACCCGAGTGGAAGGCCTCCATCGTGCGGGTGCGCGCGTTCTGGCTGAGGTTGCCGTGCAGCTCGACCGCGGGGACGCCCTGGCCGTTGAGCTGGCGGGCCAGCTTCTTGGCGCGGTGCTTGGTGCGGGTGAAGACCACGGTGCGGCCGGGGGCGGCGACGAGGTCGAGCAGCACCTGGCCGTGACCGTCGGGCGTCACGTGCAGCACGTGGTGGGCCATGGTCGACACCGGCGACTGCGCGGAGTCGGCCTCGTGGGTGACCGGGTTCGAGAGGTAACGCTTCGCGATGACGCCGATCCCGGCATCCAACGTGGCGGAGAACAGCATCCGCTGCCCGCGCGCGGGGGTGGCGTCGAGCAGGCGGCGCACGGCGGGCAGGAAGCCGAGGTCGGCCATGTGGTCGGCCTCGTCGATGATCGTGACCTCGACGGCATCCAGGGAGACGTGACCCTGGCCGATGAGGTCCTCGAGGCGACCGGGGCAGGCGACGACGATGTCGACACCCTTGCGCAGCGCCGTGACCTGCGGGTTCTGGCCGACGCCACCGAAGACGGTGCGCGAGGTCAGGCCGAGGGGGGCTGCGAGCGGGGTGAGGGCGTCCTCGATCTGGGTCGCGAGCTCACGGGTCGGGGCGAGGATGAGGGCGCGGGGGCGACGCGACTGACGCGGCGTCGTGCTGCGCGACAGGCGCGTCAGCAGGGGCAGGACGAACGCCATCGTCTTGCCCGAGCCGGTGCGGCCACGGCCGAGGACGTCGCGACCCGCGAGGGAGTCGGGCAGGGTCGCGGCCTGGATGGGGGTGGGGACGGTGATCTCGCGCTGGGCGAGGATCTCGACGAGGGGGGCGGGCACGCCGAGCGCGCCGAAAGTGGTGCTGGACAAGGTGATTCCTTTGAGTTCAGGGCGGTCGCGCAGCGCTGCGGTCGGCATTGACCATCGGCGGTGTCGACGACACGGGATGTTCTGCCGGGCGGGGCTCTGGGCCGCGGCGCCGAGTCGAGGGCTTGCGGCCCCGACGCGAAGGCATCGACATCAAAGATTGCGGCCCGAGGCAGAAGGCGGGCCAGCAATGTTCAGCCTATCGCGCGGCGGCGGCAACCACCCAATCGCCCCCGTTCGCGACGTCTTGCACTCCAGCCACCTCCCCACCCGACTTCTTGCACTCCAGCCACCTCCCGGGAACTGTCGAGGGTGAGGGTGAGATCAGGACGAGGTGCCTATAGTGGGGCATGGCGACCTTGCCGCTCTTCCCCCTCGGAACGGTGCTGCTGCCCGGCGCTCGACTACCCCTGCAGCTGTTCGAGCCGCGCTACCTCGACCTCGCCCATGCGCTCGCCGAGCTGCCCGACGGCGAGCGGTGCTTCGGCGTCACGCTCATCCGGTCAGGGCGTGAGGTGGGGGCGGATGCCGTCGCCGACCTCTACGAGATCGGCTGCGAGGCACGCGTCGACGCCATGGCCCTCGCGGAGAGCCCGATCGGCACGGTGGTCCACCTCGTCGCCACCGGCGTGCGGCGCTACCGGTTGGACTCGCTCGATCCGGATGCCGGGACGTCCTGGACGACGGGTCACCTCACCTTCCTCGGTGAGCCGCTTCCCGGGCAGCCGGGGCACGGCGATGACCCGGTGGTCGCCGACCTGGCGGAGCGAGCGAGGGGCGAGCACGCGGCATACCTGCGTGACCTCGGCGCCGAGGCCGTCGACATCGAGGCGCCGGCCGGGCAGTTGGCGTACCGCCTCGTCGAGGCGATGGTTCTCGACCCGAGCGACCGGCAGCGGGTGCTCGACGGCGGCGACCCGGCGACTCGGCTGCGCACCGTGCTGGCCCTGCTGCGGCGGGAGCGGGCGATCGTCGGTCGCTTCGGTGCCGTGCCGACCCCGCCGATGCCGCTCGGCCCCTCCCTGAACTGACCC
>JAGNQK010000128.1:2150-6468 GCA_017989115.1 Dermatophilaceae bacterium
CGGGTAGGTTCGGGCGCATGGACCTCGCCACCCTCCAGGACGTCATCGAGCGCACCTACGGCGAGCGCGACCGCGAGCGCGGGGTTCCCAGCACGGTGGCCTGGCTCGCCGAGGAGGTCGGTGAGCTCGCCCAGGCCGTGCGCAAGGGCACGCAGGCCCAGCGCGAGCACGAGTTCGCCGATGTGCTGGCCTGGGTGGCCTCGCTCGCGAACCAGATGGACGTCGACCTGACCGCTGCCGTTCAGCGCTATGCCACCGGGTGCCCGCGCTGCGCAGCGATACCCTGTGCCTGCTCCTGACCACCCATCGAGAGGCACCCCCGTGGACGACGTCGTCTCGCCCCGCCTGCGCCGATGGGGCACCCGGTCCTGGCTGATCCTCGGGGTGCTCGGCATGCTCGCTGCCGGGGTGTGGGTGCTCGCGCAGGTGTCCGGTTTCGTCGTTCCGCTCATCATCGCCGCGGTGCTCGGTGCGCTGTTCGTCCCCGTCGTGCAGTGGCTGGCCGACCGGGGAGTGCCCACGTGGGGCGGGGCGCTCGCGGTGCTGCTCTTCCTCGCCGGGGTGGTGCTCGGGTCGATCTGGCTCGTCCTCGCGGGCATCGTCGGGCAGTACCCGACGATCGCCGACCAGTTCACCGCCGGCCTCGGCACGCTCGACACCTGGCTCGAGGAGCGGGGGGTCGACGTCGGCTCCGGCGACACCCTCGTCGACTCGCTCCAGGCGGGTGCCGGTGACGCGCTCGGCGGGCTCGGGTCGGTGCTGCCCGGGGTCTTCTCGGGCACGGTGTCGCTGGCCATCGGTGTCGCGATGGGCGCCTTCCTCGTGTACTACGTGCTCGTCGACTGGCACTCCCTGACCACCTGGGTCGGCCGTCACATGGGCCTGGACCCCGACACCGGGTCGGCCATCGTCGGGGATGCCGTGATGTCGGTGCGCCGCTACTTCGGCAGCCTGACGCTGTCGGCCGTCGTCACGGCCGTGCTCATCGGCGGTGCCGCCTTCGCCATGGACGTGCCGCTCGCCTTCACCATCGCCGTCATCACCCTCGTGACGTCGTACATCCCCTACCTCGGGGCGATCGTCTCCGGGGCGTTCGCGACGATCGTGGCCCTGGGCTCGAACGGCCTCACCACCGCGCTGATCCTGCTCGCCGTCATCCTCGTCGTGCAGAACGTCATCCAGACGGTCATCCTCGCGCGCCTGGCGAGCACCGCGCTCAGCCTGCACCCGATCGTCGTGCTCGGCTCCACGATCATCGGCGCAGCCCTGGCGGGCATGCTCGGGGCGGCGCTGTCCTCCCCGGCATTCGCCGTCGGCGTCCTGGTGCACCGTCGGCTCACCGCGGCGTCAGCCCAGGAGGCGCTCGCCGACGGACGGGCGGATGCCGTTGACCCTGCCACCGCGCCCGGTGGGCCGGATGCGCTCGGCGCGCCACCGGCATCCGAGAGCGTCCTCTAGGCTTTCGGCATGCCGCGACCACACGCCGCAGCAGTGCTCGAGGACGCCTACAACGAGCGCAAGTCCGGCCTGCTCCGGTCACGGGGGTGGAGCACGCGGATCGTGCCGCTCACCGGGTACGGCAGCGAGTCGCAGCTGCGGGTGTTCGCCCGGGTGATCATGACCCGCGGTGAGCAGGACGACCCCGAGGAGCCGACGCACGCGGCGCGGCTGCGGGCGGTCGAGCTCGAGACGCGCGGGTGGCGGGCGTTCTTCACGACACCGGCGATCGACGAGGTCGTGACGATCCGCATCAACGAGCGGATCACCACGGCCCGCACCGACCGCGGAGGATTCATCGACCTCACCGTGCGTGGCCACGGCCTGACGCCGGGGTGGCACCGCATCTTCGTCGGGTCGCCGAACGCGCAGACCATCGACGTGCCGGTGCTCGTGATCGGCAACGAGGTGACGCACGGGATCGTGTCCGACATCGACGACACCGTGCTCTCGACGTCGCTGCCGCGGCCGATGATCGCGGCGTGGAACACCTTCCTGCGTTCCGAGGGTGCCCGCAAGGCGGTGCCGGGCATGGCGACGATGTACCGGGAGCTGCTCGCCGAGCACCCGGAGGCGCCGGTCGTCTACCTGTCGACGGGCGCGTGGAACACCGCGCCCTGGCTGACCCGGTTCCTGCGGCGCAACGGCTACCCGAAGGGGCCGATGCTGCTCACCGACTGGGGCCCGACGAACACCGGCTGGTTCCGTTCCGGTCAGGAGCACAAGCACGCCCAGCTGCACCGGCTCGCGCGGGAGCTGCCGAACGTGAAGTGGCTGCTCATCGGGGACGACGGCCAGCACGACCCGAAGATCTACACCGAGTTCACGTCGCGCAAACCCGGGCACGTGCGGGGCATCGCCATCCGTGAGCTGTCGCCGGGCGAGCAGGTGCTCAGCCACGTCATCCCCGTCGCCAACGACGACCTCGTGCCGGCGCCGACCGAGGAGCTCGACGTGCCCGTGGTGCGGGCGCCCGACGGGTACGGGCTGGCCCCGCAGGTGCGGGCCATCTGGGGGAGCGCGTCTGGTGGTGGGTCGAGTGCGGCCGGCGGCAGCCGGGGGTAGGTTCCCGCTATGCCCGAGCTTCCCGAGGTGCAGGCCCTCGTCGACTTCCTGCGTGTTCGCACCGAGGGCCTGGTCGTCACCGGGGTCGAGCTCGGCTCCATCTCGGTGCTGAAGACGTTCAGCCCACCGCCGCAGGCGCTCGTCGGTGCCCCGATCGACGGGGTCGCCCGGCACGGCAAGTTCCTCGACCTCGACTGCGGCGGAACGCACCTGGTGTTTCACCTGGCCCGGGCTGGGTGGCTGCGCTGGTCCGACGCGATCCCGGCCACGGTGCTGCGACCGGGCAAGTCACCGATCGCGCTGCGGGTGCGCTTCGACGACGGCTCGGGCTTCGACCTCACCGAGGCGGGCACGAAGAAGTCGCTCGCGGCCTACATCGTCGGCGACGTCACCGCGGTGCCGCGCATCGTCTCGCTCGGGCCTGACCCGCTCGGTGACGACTTCACGCTCGAGGTCCTCTCACAGATCGCGGCGTCGCACCGCATGCAGGTCAAGGGGATGCTGCGCGACCAGTCGATCATCGCCGGCGTCGGCAACGCCTACTCCGACGAGGTGCTGCACGTGGCGAAGTTGTCGCCGTTCGCCCTCGCGGCCAACCTGTCGCCGGACGAGGTCGAGAGGCTCTACGCGGCACTTCGGGGGACGCTGGCCGCCGCGGTGGCCACGGCATCCGGCAAGCCTGCCAAGGAGCTCAAGGACGCCAAGCGCGCGGGGATGCGGGTGCACGGGCGCACCGGTGAGGTCTGCCCCGAGTGCGGCGACGTGGTGCGCGAGGTGTCGTTCGCCGACTCGTCGCTGCAGTACTGCGCGACCTGCCAGACCGGGGGCAAGCCGCTGGCCGATCGGCGCACGAGCAAGTTCCTCAAGTAGCCGCTCGGAATGTCGCCCGGACTGTCGATATCGGCGTATCGGGCTGTATGTCCTCTGGGCTAGACAGGCCCGACACTGACCGGGTCAGGCGGCGCTGAGGAAGAACGACACCGCGAACCCGAGCACCGTGACGATGCCGACGAGGCGGCCCGCGTGCTCGACGGCCTCGGGGACCATGGTGTCGGCGACCATCGTCAGGATCGCCCCTGCGGCGAAGGTCTGGATGAACCCCAGGGTCGCCGGCGGCGCGTCGCCGAGCAGGGTGTAGCCGAGCACCGCCGAGATCGTCGATGCCGCGGTCACCCCAGCCCACAGGGCGAGGATCCAGGTGGTCGACCGGCCTGAGGCGCGCAGTCCCGTCGACGCGGACATCGACTCGGGGATGTTGGAGAGGAAGACCGCGACGACCATGGCCGTGCTCACCCCGGCGCCGCCGAGCAGGCTGATGCCGATGGCCGCGGACTCCGGGATGCCGTCGAGCAGGGCTCCCAGGACCAGAGCGGCGCCGCCCGAGCTCGCCGTCACGGCACCGGCCGTGGCTGCCGGAGGAGTGTCCAGGCCGCGCGGGTGCGGCATCCCGCCGTGCACGGGGCTCTTGCGGCGGTGACCGCCCGCGCGGTCGATGAGCCAGTCACCCGCGAAGAAGGTGGCCGAGCCGGCGATGAGACCCGCTGCCGCGGCCGGGCCACCTGCCGCCTCGTACGCCTCCATGGTGAGCTCGAAGGCGGCGGCACTGATGAGCACCCCGGCGCCGAAGCCCATGACGAGCCCGATCGTGCGGTGCGTGACCTTGAAGACGAGCCCGAGCACCGCGCCGATGATGAGCGAGACACCACCGACGAAACCCCAGAACG
This sequence comes from Dermatophilaceae bacterium, assembly GCA_017989115.1. Lineage (GTDB taxonomy): Bacteria > Actinomycetota > Actinomycetes > Actinomycetales > Dermatophilaceae > Fodinibacter. Next base: position 6,437 of record JAGNQK010000128.1, read on the forward strand.
CAGCCTCGAACACGTCCGTCACGCTACTGCGC
>JAGNQK010000129.1 GCA_017989115.1 Dermatophilaceae bacterium
GTGGCATCACCAAGGACACGGGAGTCAGCGTCGACGACGTCGCCAAGCGACTGATCGACTACGGCTTCCACGCCCCGACGATGTCGTTCCCCGTGGCTGGCACCCTCATGGTCGAGCCGACGGAGAGTGAGGACCTCGCCGAGCTCGACCGGTTCTGCGACACCATGATCCAGATCCGCCGGGAGATCGACGAGGTCGGCTCAGGAGCCGTCGCCGCGGCGGACAGCGTGCTGCGCGGGGCGCCCCACACGGCCGAGGCCATCGCCGGCGACTGGGACCACGGGTACGACCGCCGGACGGCCGCCTTCCCGGAGGGGGTCGACCCGACCTCCAAGTACTGGCCTCCGGTTCGCCGGATCGACGGCGCGTACGGCGACCGGCACCTGGTGTGTTCCTGCCCGCCGCCGGAGGCGTTCGAGGAGTAGGGATCAGGCGGCAGGTTGGTCGCTCCGGGTGCCGACCCGGACGTCGACCGTGCTGCCCGACGCGTGCTTGTGGACCACCGCCTGGTGGGTGATGCGGCTGCGCAGGTCGGCGACGTGACTCACGACGCCGACCGCGCGGCCGCCCGCGCGCAGGCCGTCGAGCACGGTCAGCACCTGTTCGAGGCTGTCGTCGTCGAGGCTGCCGAAGCCCTCGTCGATGAACAGGGTGCCGAGGTCGAACCCGCCGGCCTCCTCTCGCACGGCGTCGGCCAGACCGAGCGCAAGAGCCAGCGAGGCCATGAACGACTCGCCACCCGAGAGGGTCGCGGTGTCGCGCACTCGCCCGGTCCACTGGTCGAGCACGCGCAGGCCAAGGCCCGAGCGAGCACCGCGGGCCGCCCGCTCGTCGGAGTGCTCGAGCAGGTAGCGACCCCCGCCCATCACGGCCAGCCGTTCGTTGGCCAGCGCTGCGACCTTCTCGAGTCGGGACGCGAGGACGTAGGACGTGAGGCGCATGCGCAGCGTGTTCTCCGGCCCGGTGCCACTCGTCGTGTCGGCGAGGTCGCGCACGCGCTGATCGTGGTCCTGCGCGGTGGACACGGCGGCCCCCGCCGCGAGGACCTCGGGAACAAGACGTTCGAGCAGGCGCAGCCCCCGGGCGGCGTCGTCACGGGTCGTCTGGGCCTGAAGCAGGGCTGCCCGGGCTGCGGCTTCCACCTCGCGCAGGGCATCGACGTCGACCTCATCGCCGGCGAGCGCCGCCGCGACCTCCGGATCGTCGAGGGTGGCACGCGCGGCGGCTGACTCCTCCTCGTGGGCCGCGACCTCTGCACGCAGGGCCGCCACCTCCGTCGCCGGTCGCAGGGCCGCCCGCACGTCCGACGAGTCGCGGAACCCTGCCGTGGTGAGAGCGTCGTCGACGATGTCCGAGGCTACCGCTGCCCGGTTGACGGCCTTGGCGAGCGACGCGCGGGCTGCGCGGTGCTCGGCGAGCAGGCGCCCGAAGCGCGCGTGTGCTCCCGTGCCGCCATCCTGGCAGGGGCACAGGGCGTGCGCTGCGCGAAGCTGCTCGGCGCGCGCCGCCGAGGCGGCGTCCTGGTCGTCGAGTTCGCCGAGCACGGCCGTCGTCGACTCCGTCTGCGCCAGGAGTGTCGTCAGCGTGTCCTCATGGGTCTGCAGACCGGCGCGGACGACGTCGAGGCGGGCGAGGAGCACCGAGTGTGCCCGTGCGTCGGCGTGCGCTGCGGCGAGCTCGGCGCGGCGCTGCGACTCCTCGGCCTCCAGCGACGCTCGGCTCGCGCCCCCCAGACCGGCGAGCCGGGAGGCGGCCGAGGAGGTCAGCGCCTCGATCTCACGCTCGACCTCGGCCAGACGGGTCCGGGCCTGGTCGACGCGGTGCTCGGCCGCCGTGATCTGACCAGCAGAGACGGGGTTCGTGGCGACGGCGAGGTGGGGGTGCTCGGAGCCGCCGCACACCGGGCACGGATCGCCGTCGGCGAGGCCGGCGGCCAGCTCGGCAGCCATGCCGTCGAGTCGGCGCTGGCGCAGGTCGAGCAGGTCGGTGCGGGCGTCGAGCAGGACTTCGTGCAGGGCGCTGCGGTGCGGCGCCAGCTCGGCTGCCCGACGGTGGTCGTCCTCGGCGGCGTCGACCAGGGCCAGACGCTCGGCCGCGGCGGCGACGAGCAGGTCGAGCTCGGCGATCCGGGCCGCACCGGCGGCACGCAGCTCGACCTGCTCGGTCAGGCCATCGGCCTCGGCCTGTGCCGTCAGCACGCTGGCCTGCGCTGCCGCTCGCTCACCTTCGACGTCGTCGAGGCGGGATCGCAGCACGGCCCGCCGAGCCGAACGCGCAGCTGCGTCCTGCTCGTGCCGGGCGAGCTCGGTCACGGTGGCGTCGAGGTCGCGCACCCGCTCCAGTGCAGCGTCGACCTCGGCGTCGCTCGCCCCTGCGAGGGGACTCGGGGTGAGTGCCTGTCCGGTGGCGTCAACTGCCGCGCGCGCGACCTGCACCTCGGCCTTGGCACGGTCGGCGGCCGCAAGGTGACCAGCCACGGTGGCCGCACGGTCAGCGGCATCGAGGTCTCGGGTGCGCTGCTCGTGCGCGGTGGCGTTCGCGGCCAGTTCCTCCAGCCGGGTGCGAGCCCGTGCTCCACGCTCGCGCAGCGCCGAGACGGCACGACCGGCAGCCAACGACTCGGCAGCGGCGCGCTCAGCGCTCGAGGCCGCGTCGAAGGCGGCCATCGTCGCGGTCACTCGTGCGTCCAGCTCACGAACCACCTCGGTCAGCAGGGGGCCCACCGCCGGGTCACAGGGCAGTGGCTCATCCGGTGTCGAGGTCAGCGGTTCGCCGAGCTCCGCCAGGACGTCCTCGACCCGGGCCAGCCCGGTGGCGAGCGCGCTGCGAGCCGTGTCGAGCTCTTCCCTGGCATCTCGGCGGGCCTGGGCGAGCCAGGCCTCGACGTCGCTGAACGCGCTGATGTCGAACAGCCGCTCCAGCACCTCGCGGCGGTCCTCGGGGGAGGAGCGCAAGAAGGCGGCGAACTCGCCCTGGGGCAGGAGCACCACCTTGGAGAACTGAGCCATCCCCATGCCGAGGACGTCCTTGATGACGTCGGCCACTTCGTCGTTGCGGGTCCCGATGGCCTGCCACCGGCCCGCGAGGTGCTCCTCCAGGGTCACCATGGCCTGCACGGGTACGGTGCCCGTACCGCGCTTCTTGGGCCGAGCGAACTCGGGTGAGCGGCTCACGCGCAGGCGCCGACCACCTGCGGTGAGCTCGAGCGTGACGCGGGGGACGGCATCCGCAGCGGCGTGGTCCGAGCGCAGCCCTCGCTTGGACCGAGTGCCCGGCACGTCGGCGTACAACGCGAAGCAGATGGCGTCGAGCAAGCTCGTCTTGCCCGACCCCGTCGGCCCGTGGATGAGGAAGAGCCCGTCGGCGGACAACGCGTCGACGTCGATGGACACGGGGTCGGCGAACGGCCCCATCGCCTCGATCTCGAGACGGTGCACCCTCATGCGGCGCCCACCGTGCGAGGCGCGTCGGCTGCGGGGCCGGCCACACCTTCGTCGTCACGGGCCCGCCGCACCAGTCGCGACTGCTCGACCGCCTGGGCGAGAAGCTCACGCTCCTGCTCGCTGGCCCCACGACCGCCGCGCACGTGCTCGAGGAAGTCGCAGCACACCTCGAGGTCGGAGCGACTCGTGGCGCGGGCGGCATAAGGCCGCAGCGGCACGGCCAGTCCCTGAGGGTCGAAGCGCAGCTCGAGGGTGTGCGGGAAGCGGCGGTGCACCTGGTCCATCGCCCCCAGCGGCCGGATGGAGTCGGTGAGGGTCACCTGGCACCACGCACTCTCGGCCGCGCGGTGGCGGGGGTCGGCGAGCACCTCCTCGAGCGTTCCGCGCAGCACGGCGAGCGGCCGCTCGACCGGTGCCTCGACGGACTCGACCGAGACCGACCGACCATCGAGGTCGACGAGCAGGCTGACCTTGCGGTGGTTGACCTCGGAGAAGGACATCGCCACGGGTGACCCGCTGTAGCGAACCCCGGGCGCGACCTGCTGGGCCCCGTGCAGGTGCCCCAGTGCGGCGTAGTCGGCCCCGGCGAACACCGTGGGCGGCACGGCGGAGACACCACCGACCGAGATGTCCCGCTCGGACTCGCTGCCCACCCCGCCCGTCACGAAGGCATGCGCCATGGCGACCACCGGCAGACCCGGACGCGCTGCGGCATCCGCCCGCACGGCATCCATCGCTGCCCGCAGCACCCCGGCGTGGGTGCGCTCGGCCGCCCCCAGGGAGTCGGCGGACAGCGCGGGCTCGAGGTAGGGGAGGGGGTAGACCGCGGCCCCCCCGACCAGTACGGGACGAGCGACGTCGGCGAGCGTGGTGCGCAGGTGCACGCCGGTGCGCTCCAGCAGCCCCGCGCCGAAGCCCAGGCGGGCCGCCGAGTCGTGGTTGCCGCTGCTGATGATCACCTGGGCGCCGGCGTCGACCAGCCGGTGCAGTGCCTGCGACAGCAGGGCCACGGTGTCGGGTGCGGGCATCGCCCGGTCGTAGACGTCGCCGCTGACGAGCACCGCGTCGACCTTCTCGCGGCGCACCACGTCGACCAGGTGGTCGAGGTAGGAGGCCTGGGCACCGAGGAGCCCCACTTGGTGGAACGAACGCCCCAGGTGCCAGTCGGAGGTGTGGATCAACCGCATGCCTCCCACGCTAGGAGGTGGGTCCGACAGGCCGCGTGACCGAAACGCGGGTTCCGGGTACCGCGTGAGGTCAGGACGTGGTTGGGTGACGCCATGGGAGCAGAGGTTTCGTCACAGAGCTACAGCCGCGAGGAGCGGCAGCGCTACCGCGAGAAGGTGCGCCAGAACCTTGACGTGTTCGAGAAGATGCTCAACACGAGCTCCTTCGAGTTCGACAAACCGATGACCGGCCTCGAGATCGAGCTCAACCTGGTCGACGCCGACATGCAGCCGCACTTCCACAATGCCGAGGTGCTCGCGGCCATCGCGGACGAGGACTACCAGACCGAGCTCGCGCAGTACAACATCGAGCTCAACGTCCCGCCGCGGCCCCTGCCCGGTGACTCCGCGCTCGAGCTCGAGAGCGAGCTGCGCGCGAGCCTGAACCGGGCTGCGGCCAAGGCCCAGGAGGTCGGCTCCAAGATCGTCGCCATCGGCATCCTGCCGACGATCATGCCCGAGCACTACGAGGGCGAGTGGATCAGCCGCAACAACCGCTACACCGCGCTCAACGACTCGATCTTCGTGGCCCGCGGTGAGGACATCTACCTCGACATCGAGGGCCCCTCCGGGGAGCGGGTCGCCACGTACTGCGACTCCATTGCCCCCGAGTCGGCCTGCACGTCGGTTCAGCTCCACCTCCAGGTGGCGCCGTCGGAGTTCGCCGCCCACTGGAACGCCGCCCAGGCACTGTGCGCCCCGCAGGTGGCCCTCGCGGCGAACTCGCCCTTCTTCTTCGGCAAGCGCCTGCACGCCGAGACCCGCATCGAGCTGTTCAAGCAGGCCACCGACACCCGCCCGATCGAGCTGAAGAACCAAGGGGTGCGCCCGCGGGTGTTCTTCGGCGAGCGGTGGATCACCTCGATCTTCGACCTCTTCGAGGAGAACGTCCGCTACTTCCCGACGCTGCTCGCCGAGACCACCGACGAGGACCCGATGGCCAAGCTCGAGGCGGGGGAGGCCCCCGAGCTCGCCGAGCTGCGCCTGCACAACGGCACGGTCTACCGCTGGAACCGGCCGATCTACGACATTCCCGGTGGCGTTCCCCACCTGCGGGTCGAGAACCGGGTGCTGCCGGCCGGGCCGACGATCGTCGACGTGCTGGCCAATGCCGCGTTCTACTACGGCGCGATCCGCATGCTGGCTCACGAGGACCGCCCCGTCTGGACCAAGATGAGCTTCGCGGCCTGCGAGGAGAACTTCAACCGGGCCGCCCGCGACGGCATCGACGCGCACCTGTACTGGCCCGGGTTCGGTGAGCTCTCGGCGGAAGAGCTGATGTTGCGTCACCTGCTGCCGCTGGCGCACGAGGGCCTTCGCCAGTGGGGGGTCTCGGATGCCGTTCGCGAACGGTTCCTCGGCGTCATCGAGGGGCGCTGCACCACCGGCGTCAACGGAGCGGTGTGGTCCACCAAGGCGGTCGAGGCCTTCGAGGCGGGTGGCTGCACCCGCAGCGAGGCGCTGAGCCGGATGCTTGAGCTGTACGCCGTGCACATGGACTCCAACGAGCCGGTGCACACCTGGCCGCTGCCCTGAGCGACCGGATGCCCTGACGACCGGATGCCGTGACGCACCGTGCGTCGGGGGTCGCCTCAGGCGGGGGTCTGGTTCCACGTCCGGATGGCCGGCACCGAGCGCTCGACCTCCAGCACGCACAGCGCTCCGGCGTCCAGGAGCAGGCTGGCGCCGAACCGGGCGGGTTGGCGCAGCCACGTCGCGGCGAGGATGCGCAGCAGGTGGCCGTGCGCGAAGAG
>JAGNQK010000130.1 GCA_017989115.1 Dermatophilaceae bacterium
TCCACGTCGGCTTGCTCGCACCGTTGCTGGGTCTCGCGCCATCCATGGGGTACCCCCGCCCCGAGGCCGACCTGAGCCGGGTGCACGACCAGGTCCTCGCATCCCTCCGAGCCTGGCTGACCGCACTCGGGTCGAGCTCACCGCTGATCCTGCTGGTCGAGGACGTGCACTGGGCCGACGGGTCGACCCTCGAGCTGCTCGCCGGTCTCGTCCGTGCGCCCGTCGACGGCGTGCAGCTGGTGACGACCGAACGAAGTGGGTACGGCCGCCTCGACGGCCCCGGTCTCGTCACCATCGACCTCGACCCGCTGTCGAGCGACGAGGCGGCCGTGCTCGCTCGCTCGGTCGACGACGGCATCCAGGGCGATCGTCTCGCCAGTGCGCTCTCGCGCTGCCAGGGCAACCCGCTCTTCATCGAGGAGCTGGCGAGGCAACCGGTGGCTCCGATGCCCGTCGACCCCGAGCTCCTGACCCGGCTCAGGAACGAGTCTGCTGTCCCCGACGCGCTGTACGAGCCCCTGCTCTCCCGGCTCTACACCTCGGGCGCCGACGTCGGCATCGCCCAGGCCGCGGCGACGATCGGCCGGGTGTTCACCCGTGACGTGCTCGGCGATGTGACGTCGCGCGGGCCCGAGCTGGTCGACCGCGGCCTGCGATCGCTGCTCGACGGGGGCCTCCTCGACGAAGAGGGCGACGATGTCTACTCGTTCCGTCACGCGCTCATCCGTGACGTCGCCTACGAGCTCCAGCCACGCGAGCAGCGTGCAACCATGCACGGCCGAGTCGGCGACGCCCTGCGCGCCCGACGCAAGCGGGGCGCCGACGTCTCCTGGGGCGCCATCGCCACCCACTTCCATGCCGCCGGTCGACTCGCCGCCGCCATCGAGAGCTACGCCGCTGCCGCTGACGACAGCCGCGAGCGTGGCTCGATGACGTCCGGCATCGAGCAGTTGGGAACCGCGATCGACTTGATCGGCGAGCTCGGTCCGGACCGCGCCGCTCCGGCGCGCGAGGTCGACCTCCGACTCAAGCGGGGGTTCCTCTGCGTCTCCACCGCCGGCAACGCCGACCCCCGCGCCGAGGCGGACTACCAGCGATGCCTCGAGCTCGTCCGTGCCGAGGGGGACGGGTTGCAGTTGGTCGCGACGCTGGTCGCGCTGTGGGGCTACCACATCGCCCGTGGCGACCTCGCCGAGGCGGATGGTCTGCTGGACGACATCCTCGCCACGAGGGTCACCGACGACCCGGTGCTGCTGGCCGAGAACCGCACCGCGCGCGGCATGGTGCGGTTCTTCCAGGGTTGGTTCATCGCGTCGGAGGAGCAGCTGCGCCTCGCCATCGACGCCGTGCCCGACACGGTCCGGGACACCCGGCCACCGTCGCCCTGGCAGTTCCCGAACGATCCCATCGCCTTCATGCAGGTCCAGTACGGGTTGGCCCTGTGGCAGCGCGGCGACCTGGTCGGCTTCGAGGAGCACCTGCGGCGGGCACGCCGACGGATCGAGCAGCTCCCGAGGCCCTACGGACCCTTCAGCCTCGCCCACGCACTGACCTACCGGGGGTGGGTGCTCTGCGAGATCGGCGACTTCGACGGCGCCGAGGCGTGCACCTCCGAGCTGCTCGCGATCGCCGAGCAGTACGGGTTCGACTTCTGGACGCTGGCCGGCACGACGGCCGACGCCATCAACCGGGCGCGGGCCCTGCTCGCCTCCGGCACCGTCGACGCGTCACTCCTGCTCGAGCAGGCGGAGCGCCTGGCGGGCACCACGATGCTGGCGAACATGATCCACTCGAGGCTCCTCCTGCCCTACAACCTGACCGCGCAGGCCGAGCTTCTGGCCGAGGTGGGCGACCACGACCAGGCGCTCGACCTGTTCGACGAGGCGATGGTCGTCGCGGACGAGACGGGTAGCCGGTACTACTCCGCCGAAACCCTGCGCCTCCGGGCCCGGACCAGGCGGGCGCTCGGCCACCCCCTCGCGATCGACGACCTCCACCGCGCCATCGAGTTGGCCAGCCGCCAGGGATCGATCCCGTTCGAGCTCCGCGCCCGGCTCGACCTGGCCGAGCTGGGGTCGCGCAGTCCTCGGCTGGAGGATCTGCTCGCCGTGGCGGCGTTCGCGGCCGCGAGCGGTGTGCCATCGCCTGACCTGTCGGTGCCCGGCGCGTGAGTGCACGTCGGCGACGGGTGGCCATCCTCGGAGGGGGGATGGCTGGCGTGGCCGCGGCCTGGCGACTCAGCGAAGCGGGATGGGAGGACCGCTTCGAGAGCATCACGATCTACCAGCGGGGTGGCCGCCTCGGCGGCAAGGGGGCCAGCCACCGCGGCGATCACCAGCGGGTCGAGGAGCACGGGCTCCACATCTGGCTCGGCTACTACGACAACGCGTTCGCGCTGCTTCGGGCGTGCTACGACGAGCTCGACCGGGCCCGCACCGACCCCGCCTGTCCGATCGCCACCATCGACGATGCACTGCGTCCGGCAGCGCGCGTCGGTCTCGAGGACTTCGACGGCGAGCGCTGGCACCACTGGTTGGGCGATTTCGCGCCCAACCACCTCGTGCCCGGAACCCCCACGGGGTCGTCTGCCTCGTTAACCGGTGCCGACCTTGTGCGGCGGGCCCTGCGGCTCCTCGGCGACTTCGCGCAGTCAGTCCGCAGCGAGTCCACCACGCCGACCGTCTCGATGACGGCGGCACCCGACCCGCCCACCGCCCCCGACCCGGCCGGGACCGAGGTCGGCGCCGCGGCGCTCGGCGCGGCGATCGAGGCGTTGGGTCTCGCGATCCCTGCGCTGGCGGGGATCAGTGCCATCACCGGACCCACCCCGCTCGACCCGGTCATCGCGCTCGTCGACTCCGCCCTCCGCGAGATCCGAGCATCGCTCCGGCGCGCCGTGGCCGACGACCGTGGCGCCGTCCGCATCTGGCACCTCATCTCCGTCGTGCTGGCCCAGGTCCGGGGGATCGTGGCCGAGGGCCTGCTCGACGACCCCGCCGGGTTCGCCCGGTTGAACGACGAGGACTACCGCGACTGGATCGTCCGCCACGGGGCCGACCCCGTCGCGGCCGATTCCACCCTCATCAGCGGGCTCTACGATCTGGTGTTCGGCTTCGTCGACGCCGACCCCGACCGACCCGGGTTCGGGGCCGGTCTCGGTGTGTTCCTCTCCGGCAAGACGTTCTTCGACTACAAGGGCTCCATCTTCTGGAAGATGCAGGGCGGCATGGGCGATGTGGTGTTCGCGCCGATGCACCAGGCTCTCCGGTTGCGCGGCGTTCGCATCGAGTACTTCCACCGGGTCGACCAGGTGCGCCTCGACGACGACCGCCGATACGTCGAACGGGTGACGCTTGGTCGCCAGGTTGCCCTCGCCCCGGGCCGGGATCAGTACGACCCGCTGGTGCGGGTGAAGGAGCTGCCCTGCTTCGCCTCCCGCGTCGATCCCTGCCAGGTCGTCGGCGCCGATGACATCGACGAACACGACCTCGAGTCGTTCTGGTGCGCATGGCCCGACGCCGAGTTGGTCGAGCTGCGACGCGGCATCGACTTCGACGACGTCGTGTTCGCCATCCCGCCCGCGATGGCGCGACATGTCTGCGGTGACCTGCTCGAGGACCGGACGGAGTGGCGGGCGATGGTCGACGGTTTGGGCAGTGTCGCCACCCAGGTCGTGCAGCTCTGGCTCCGCGACGACGAGCCCTCGCTCGGTTGGCCGGCACCGGGGTCGACCATGTCCGGCTACGTCAAGCCCTTCGATACGTGGGCGTCGATGCCCCAGCTCGTCGAGGTCGAGGGGTGGCCCGAGGACGACCGGCCCGGCACGATCGCCTACTTCTGCAACACCTTGGCGACACCAAATCCGGCGGACCCCCGTGATCTCGACCAGCCCCAACGAGCGAACGCCGAGGTCCGGGCCAATGTTGAGCAGTTCGTGGTCGAGCACCTCGCGCACCTCCTGCCGGGCACGCAGGGCCCCGACGGCTTCCGGTGGGATCTCCTGTGCGGAGCCGGGTCGGCTCGAGGCCCGGCTCGGCTCGACTCGCAGTTTTGGCGGGCCAACATCGATCCCTCGGACCGCTACGTGCAGTCGCTGCCCGGAACCGACCGACTGCGCCTGCGGGCGGACGCGAGCGGGTACGCCAACCTCTACCTGGCCGGCGACTGGACCGACAACGGCCTCAACGCCGGTTGCATCGAGGCGGCGGTGCTCTCCGGACTGCAGGCGGCCAACGCCGTGTGCGGTCGCCCGCTGCGCGACCGCACGCTCGGCGTCTACCTTCCGCATGGCGCATGACCCGGCCCATGGCTCAAGAGATGCTTCAAATGTGTCGTCACGACGCCAGAGCGGCGCGTAGACACAGTTGAGACGAACCCTCGGCATGGCGAGTTGCTGCGGAGGTGAGGGGGCTCCCTCAGACGCTCGGATGCAGGAGCAGCTCAAGACTCAGATCGAGGAGGAGCGTAACGGCTGATCCGACGGTAGGATCAAGGACCCAACCGGCAACCATGGAGGCTCCGATGGGTCCGCCTGTGCATCGGTCGGGTGCCCCGTCGCCCGTGCTCACCGCCTTGGAGGGCCGTGCGCTCGGCGAGCTGGGCGCACTGCAGCTGGCGGCGCCGCTCTTGCGACGACTGCCCAAGGGTGATGGCCACCCGGTGCTGGTGTTGCCCGGCTTCACCGCCGGAGATCCGTCCACCGCACCGATCCGCAGCATCCTCCGCCGCCTCGGGTACCGAACCTACGGGTGGCACCTGGGGCGCAACCTCGGGCCCACCCCGGAGGTGATCGACGGCTTGTTCGAGCGGCTGAGCGCGGCGTTCGAGCGCGACGGTCGGCCGGTCAGCCTGATCGGTTGGAGCCTCGGAGGCATCTACGCCCGGGAATTGGCCCGGGCGTCGTCCGACCGCGTGCGACAGGTGATCACGCTGGGCAGCCCGTTTCGCATGGACAGCGACGGCCGCAGCGCTGTGTCCGGCCTCTACGAGCGGCTGGCCCCCCGGCCCCCGACCGGGCGTCGGCCACCCACGCGGGAGTCCGACCGTCCGACACTGGAGGTGCCGGCAACCGCCGTCTACACCCGAACCGACGGTGTGGTGCGCTGGTGGCAGTGCCTGGAGGGGGAGGGGCCCCACCGCGAAAACATCCGGGTGCTTGGCAGCCACAGTGGGCTTGGCCACAATCCGGCCGTCGTGATGGCGGTCGCCGACCGCCTATCGCAGCCCGCCGACGAGTGGCACCCGTTTCAAGCGCCCCGGTGGGCCGCAAGCTGGTTTCCGCAACCCACCAACTGGCGGGAGCCGGGCTGACGAGGATTCCCCGGCTGCTCCTCAGCGGGGGCGGTCACCGATGATCGAGGCTCGCTCCATGATGCGGACGTCGGGGAAGTAGTCCGACGACGCGTAGTGTTGAACGGCCCGGTTGTCCCAGAACGCCACCGAGTCGTTGCGCCACTGGAACCTGCACTGGTACTCGGGTGCGTCGGCGTGGCGGCACAGCTCGTCGATCAGGGCGATGCTCTGGGCTTCGCTCATGCCCAGGATGTGGCTGACGAAAAACCGGTTGACGTACACCAGCTTGCGGCCGGTCTCGGGGTGGGTGCGCACCACCGGGTGCTCAACCACCGGGTACTGCTCGCGCAGCTCGGCTTTGGCCGTGTCGTCGAGGTGATGGCCGAAGGCCCGCGAGAAGTCGTGCACGGCGACCAGGTCGTCGATGCGGGCTTTGGTGTCGTCGCTGAGGCCGTCGTACACGGCGGCCATGTCGCAGAACAACGTGTCGCCGCCGGTGGGTGGCACCGACACGGCGTGCAGCACCGCACCCAGCGACGGTTCTGCGCGCGCCAGGTGACGTCGGAGTGCCAGCCGTTCTCGTAGCCGCCGGTGTCGGCGCCCTTCTCGAAGCGCACCAGCTCGGGGTGCTCGGCGTTGGCCGAGAGGAACGGGTGCACCTGCAGCTCGCCGAAGCGCCGGGCGAACGCCACGTGCTGGGCGGGGGACAGGTGCCGGTCACGGAAGAAGATCACCTTGTAGGCGAGCAGCGCCGCCCGCAGCTCGGCGATCGTGTCGTCGTCGAGGTGGGTGGTCAGGTCGACGCCGGACAGCTCGGCGCCGACGGTGGCACCGATCGGGGTGGCCTCGAATCGCTACCAGTACAGCTCCGAGAGCCGCGTGCGCTCCCGGGCCAGGTACCCCATCGGTCCCACCATCGTGGTGTAGCCGGGCAGGTGAAATCGCAGGCCGCCCAGCGCCTCCGCCGGGTCGCTGCCCCCGGTGTTACTGCGTGGTTGGGTTGGGTGGCGGTCACGAGTTGCTCCTGGCGGCTGGTAGGTCGAGGGTCGCTTTGGCCGGTGGCCTCAGGGCTCTGCGTCGGGGTGAACGGTGGCCC
>JAGNQK010000131.1 GCA_017989115.1 Dermatophilaceae bacterium
CACGCAGGTGCCGTCGGGCAGGTCGACCCCGGACATCCGGGTGGAGGCCGAGAAGGGGACGAAGTCGGCGCCGGCCCGGCGCAGCTCGGCGAAGGACCCGGTCGCCGGGTCGACTCCGCACGCGAGCGCGTGGTCGACGATGGAGCTCCCCTCGGGCGTCTCGTCGGCCAGGGAGGAGAGGTGGGCCGCCCGCAGCAGATTGCCCCGGCTGGCGCCGCCCACCGCCACGACATCACTGGCCTGCCGGTTGCCGAAGGTGATCGTGCCCGTCTTGTCCAGCAGCAGGGTGCTGACGTCGCCGGCGGCCTCGACGGCCCGGCCGGACATCGCGAGCACGTTGTGCTGCACGAGACGGTCCATGCCGGCGATGCCGATGGCTGACAGCAGCGCTCCGATCGTCGTCGGGATGAGGCAGACGAGCAGGGCCACGAGGACGACGAGCGAGAGTCGCTGACCCGAGTAGACGGCCATCGGCTGGATGGCTCCGACAGCCAGGACGAAGATCAGGGTCAACGTGGTCAGCAGGATGGTCAGGGCGATCTCGTTCGGGGTCTTCTGGCGGGCAGCCCCCTCGACGAGCGCGATCATCCGGTCGATGAAGGTCTCGCCCGGTCTGCTCGTGATCTTCACGACGATCCGGTCCGAGAGCACGGTCGTGCCTCCGGTGACGGCGCAGCGGTCCCCGCCGGACTCGCGGATCACCGGCGCGGACTCCCCGGTGATCGCCGACTCGTCGACGGTGGCCACACCCTCGACGACGTCACCGTCGCCGGGGATGACCTGGCCCGCCTCGACGACGACGAGGTCACCGAGCCGCAGATCGGTGCCGGGGACCACCTCTTCGCTGCCCTCACCCAGCAGGCGCCGGGCCGTGGTGTCGGTGCGGGTCTGGCGCAGGCTCTGCGCCTGCGCGCGACCGCGGCCCTCGGCGACGGCCTCGGCGAGGTTGGCGAAGAGCACGGTGGCCCACAGCCAGAGCGTGATCGAGACGGAGAACACCGACGGGTCGAGCACGGCGAGCACGGTGGTGAACACCGAGCCGACCCACACCACGAAGATGACGGGCGAGCGGAACGTGTGCCGCGGGTCGAGCTTGGCGAACGCCTGCGGCAAGGCGTCAACCGCGGTGCGGACCAGGACGAGGCTCATGACAGGGCCTCTGCGATGGGCCCGAGAGCGAGGGCCGGGAAGAAGGTGAGCCCTGCGACGACGACGACGGTGCCGGCGAGCAGGACGGTGAACAGGGGTGTGTCGGTCGGCATCGTCCCGGCGGTCACGGGACGCCGGCGTTGGGCTGCGAGCGCCCCGGCGAGGGCGAGGACGAGGACGATCGGGACGAACCGCCCGAGGGCCATGCACAGGGCCAGCGTGAGGTTGAGATACGGCTGGTCGGCGGCGAGCCCGGCGAAGGCGGACCCGTTGTTGTTCGACGCGGACGTGTAGGCGTACATCATCTCGGTGAGCCCGTGCGGCCCGTCGTTGTGCAGCCCGGCCAGGGACACCGGTAGCAGGACGGCGAGGCCGGTGCCGACGAGGACGAGGGCGGGAGTCGTGACGATGCTCAGCGCCACGTAGGTGATCTCCCTGCGTCCCACCGTCTTCCCGAGCAGTTCGGGGGTGCGTCCCACCATGAGGCCGGCGATGAACACGGCGAGGACGACGTAGATCAGGAGGGTGTAGAGCCCGGTACCCACCCCGCCCGGGGACACCTCGCCGAGCATCATGTTCGCGAGGGGAACCGCGCCCCCGGGGGCGCTGAAGCTGTCGTGCATCGAGTTGACGGCACCGGTGGAGGTGCCGGTGGTCGACGCCGCGAACACGGCCGACCACGCCACGCCGAAACGCTGCTCCTTGCCCTCCATCGACCCCAGCGAGCCTCCCGCGGCGGCGAGCTCCGCCCAGGCGGCGAGGCCGATGCTCGTGGCGAGCAGGCCGCCCATGGTGGCCGTGGCCACGACACCCTGGCGGCGGGAGCCGACCATGAGGCCGTAGGCGTGGGGCAGGGAGAACGGGATGAGCAGCAGGAGGAAGATCTCGAACAGGTTGGTCCAGGCGTTGGGGTTCTCGAAGGGGTGGGCCGAGTTGGCGTTGAAGAACCCGCCGCCGTTGGTCCCGAGCTCCTTGATGGCCTCCTGCGACGCCACGGCCCCACCCTGGATGACCTGCTGCCCCCCGGACAGCGTGGTGATCGTCGTCGGGTCGGTGAGGTTCTGCACGACCCCGCCCGCGAGGAGCACGACCGCGGCGACGGCTGCCAGCGGCAGGAGGATGCGGGTGGTCCCCCGCACGAGGTCGACCCAGAAGTTGCCGATGCGGTCGGTGTCGTGCCGGGCGATGCCGCGCATCAGCGCGATCGCGACCGCGAGGCCGGTCGCGGCCGAGACGAAGTTCTGGACCGTCAGACCGAGCGCCTGGACGGTGTAGCCCGCCCCGGCCTCACCGGCATACGACTGCCAGTTGGTGTTGGTGACGAACGAGACGGCCGTGTTGAGCGCGCTGTGCCAGGTCATCGAACGCCCCTGCGACCACGGCAGCCAGCCCTGCGCCACGATGAGGACGAAGAGGGCGAGCACGGAGACGACCGCGAAGGCCACGACCGAGGTCGCGTACCCGGCCCACCGCTGCTCGGTGCGGGGGTCCACCCCGACGACGCGGTAGACCGCGCGCTCGACGCGCCAGTCCTGCTCGTCGGTGTGGACCCGGTGGATCCAGGTGCCGAGCGGCACGTGGACGAGGGCGAGGAGCGTGGCCAGGGTCAGGACGGCGGCGCCCGTGTCGAGGACGGGGTTCATGACGCCTCCTCAGAACCGGTCCGGACGGACCAGGGCGTAGAGGAGGTACCCCACGAGCGCGAGCGCCACGACGGCGGAGGCGATGTCTTCCCACATGCCTCCCACGACACACCCGGCCCGACGGCATACGGTGGACCGTGACGACACGTTGACGCGTCTTGACGCGACCTTGACGCCGCCTACCCGTACCGAAGTGGGTCAGGCGCCGGTGAACTCCGCGGGTCGCTTCGCCAGGAAGGCGGCGACACCCTCGCGGTAGTCGGCGGTGTGGGACAGCGCGATCTGCCCGACCTCCTCGCGCGCCAGGGCGCCCTCGACGTCGACGGATGCCGCGTTGACCGCCAGCTTGACCTCCGCCAGCGCGGTGGTCGCCCCCACGGAGAACGCCGAGAGCAGCTCGTCACACCGGGCCGAGAACGACGCGGCGGGAACGCATTCCGCGACCAGCCCCCACTCGGCGGCCGCCACCGCGGGCAGCTTCTCGCCCGTCATGGCCAGCCGCATGGCCCGCGCCCGCCCGATCGACGCCGCGACGAGCGCCGTTGCCCCACCGTCGGGCATGAGCCCGATCCGGGTGAAGGCCAGGACGAAGGATGCCGCGTCACTCGCCACGACGTAGTCGCACGCGAGCGCCATCGGCACCCCGATGCCCGCGGCCACCCCGTTGACGAGGGCGACGACCGGCGTGCGCGAGGCGAGGAGAGTGCGCACGAGCTCGGCGCCGGCATCCAACACCCCCATGTTCGCCCCGTCGGCCGACAGCGGAGCACCCGAGCAGAACCCACGCCCGGCGCCCGTGAGCGCGATGACGCGAACCGCAGGGTCGGCATCGAAGGCGCGCACGGCATCCGAGACCGCCGCGCACATCTGCGGGTCGACGGCGTTGAGGCGCTCGGGAGCGTTGAGGGTGATCCGGCCGATGGCGCCGGTGGTCTCGACGAGGACGGTGCTGACGCTCTGCGAGGGGCTCATGCCGCCATCCAACCCCACGGGGTCAGGCCTGCACCACGGCCCCGGACGTGATGAGCGCCTCCACCTCGTCGGCACCGAAGCCGTGGGCGAGCAGGTAGGCGCGAGTGTCTGCGCCCGGCACGGGCTCGGGGCCCGGGTCACGCAGCGGGGTGTCCGAGAGCCGCGGCGTGGGCCGCGGCACGGGGTGGCCGTTCACGTCAGTGACGAAGGAGCCGCGACCGACGGCGTGCGGGTGCGACGGGGCCTCGCGCAGGGACAGCACCGGAGCGACGCAGGCGTCGGTGCCCTCGAAGTGCTCCGCCCACTCGTCGCGCGAGCGGGTGCGGAAGGCCGCGGCGAAGGCCGACCGCTGCTCCTCCCAGGTGTCCGGGTCGTACTGCTCACCCGGCACGTCGACGCCGAGCCCGGTCACGAGCTCGGCCCAGAACTCGGGCTCGAGCGCACCGACCGCGACGAACTTCCCGTCGGCGCACTCGTACACGGCGTAGAACGGCGCCCCACCGTCGAGGAGGTTGGCCTCGCGCTGGTCGCGCCAGGCACCTGCCCCGAGGAGTCCGTGGACCATGGTCAGCAGGTGCGCAGCGCCGTCGACCATGGCGGCGTCGACGACCTGGCCGCGACCGGTCGTGCCGCGGGCGATCAGGGCGGCGAGCACCCCGACGACGAGGTACATCGACCCGCCGGCGAAGTCGCCGATGACGGGAACAGGGGTGACCGGGCGAGCCGCCGGGCCGAGCGCGTGCAGCGTGCCCGACACCGCGGCGTACGTGATGTCGTGCCCGGCGCGCTGCGCCCACGGCCCGGTCTGCCCCCAGCCGGTCATCCGCGCGTGGACCAGGCGCGGGTTGCGGGCCAGGCACTCGTCGGGCCCGAGCCCCAGCCGCTCCGCCACACCGGGCCGGAAGCCCTCCACGAGCACGTCGGCCCCGTCGACGAGTCGCTTGACGACGTCACCGCCGGCCGGGGACTTGAGGTCCACCGGGATGCTCGGCCGCGACCGCCGCAGCCCCGCGGCCAGGGCGAGCGGGTTGCGCTCACCCGGGCGGTCGATCCGCACGACGTCGGCGCCCAGTTCGGCCAGCATGAGACCCGCGAACGGGGTCGGGCCGATGCCTCCGAGCTCGATGACCCGGATGCCGTCCAGCGGCCCCGTCACGCGGGCACGCCGCGCACGTTGACGGCGGCGGGTCGATCGCCACGGATCGACGCGACCATGTCGACGACCCGGCGGGTGGCCCGCACGTCGTGGGCCCGGAACACCGTCGCGCCGAGCCAGGCGGCCACCGCGGTCGCGGCCAGGGTGCCCTCGAGCCGGTCATCAGCCGGCAGGTCGAGCGTCTCGCCGACGAAGTCCTTGCGCGAGAGCGCCTGCAGCACGGGGAAACCGAGCGCCACGACGGCCTCGGTGTGCCGCAGCAGCGTCAGCGAGTGCGCGGTCGTCTTGCCGAAGTCGAGCGTGGGGTCGACGAGCACGCGCTCGGCGGGCACCCCGGCATCCACCGCCCGCGCGGCGCCGTCGCGCAGCGTCCGCAGGGCATCGGCGACCACACCGAGCGGCTCGGGCGGGTACGTGACCGCGACGGGGTCGGTGCGCGGCGGCAGCCCCCCGGTGTGCGACACGACGTACCCGGCCCCGATCTGGGCCGCGACGTGCACGAGGTCGCGGTCGTGGCCCGCCCAGGTGTCGTTGACGAGGTCGATGCCGGCCTCCTGCGCCGCCTCGCGCGCGACCTCGGCGCGCCAGGTGTCGAGGCTGAGGACGAGGTCCGGATGCCGGTCGCGCGCCTTCGCGAGGAACGGCACCACCCGCTCGACCTCCTCGCGGGGGGTCACCACCGGCCCTTCCTGCCCGGCCCGGACCCCACCGACGTCGACGATGTCGGCTCCCCGGGCCACGGCCTCGTCGAGGGCGTCCAGCGCCGAGTCGAGATCGGCGTGCCGGCTGCCCGACCAGAAGGAGTCGGGAGTGCGGTTGACGATGGCCATCACGGCCGGGTGACCCGCGTCGAAGGTGCGGCCGCGCAGCCGCAGCACAGCCGGTGCAGCCGGCACCCGTGCGGGGACGTGCCCACTCACCGCGATGTCGTCGCTCACCGGGCTGCCGGCACCAGTTCGCGCACCCCGGGCAGCACCTGCTCGGCGAAGGTGGAGAGGAACCGCTCCTGGTCGTGCCCGGGCCCGTGGACGACGAGGTGGTTGAAGCCGAGGTCGGTGTACATCCGCAGCGCCTCGACGACGTCCTCCGGGCGGGAGGCGACGACCCAGCGCTTGGCGACCTGCTCGATGGGCAGCTCGTCGGCGGCCCGCTCCATCTCGGCGGGGCTGTGGATGGAGTGCTTCTGCTCAGCGCTGAGTGACAGCGGCGCCCAGAACCGAGTGTTCGCGAGGGCCTGCTCGGGGTCGGGGTCCCAGCTGACCTTGATCTCGATCATCCGGTCGATGTCGTCGAGGTCGCGCCCGGCCTTGCCCAGACCCTCGTCAACGGCCGGCACGAGCTGGTCGGCGTAGAGCTCGCGCCCCTTGCCCGAGGTGCAGATGAACCCCTGCGCGACCCGCCCCGCGTACCGGGCGACCATCGGCCCCCCGGCGGCGACGTACACCGGGACCGGAGC
>JAGNQK010000132.1 GCA_017989115.1 Dermatophilaceae bacterium
GCGCCGGGCATGCCGATCCTGCGCGACCCCGACGGGTGGACCTACGTCAAGGAGGAGGTCGGCGGCCTCGTCGTCGGCGGCTTCGAGCCGGAGGCCAAACCGTGGGTGTCGCCCGAGACCATCCCGTACCCGTTCGAGTTCCAGCTGCTGGAGGAGGACTGGGAACACTTCGCCGTGCTCATGGACAGCGCGATCCACCGGTTGCCGGTGCTCGAGCGCACCGGGATCCGCAAGTTCTACAACGGGCCCGAGAGCTTCACCCCCGACAACCAGTTCATCCTCGGCGAGTCGCCGGACGTCGCCGGGTTCTTCGTCGGTGCGGGGTTCAACTCGGTGGGCATCGCCTCGGCGGGTGGCGCCGGTCGCGCGCTGGCGCAGTGGGTCGTGGCGGGGGAGCCCCAGGAGGACCTGGCCCTCGTCGACATCCGGCGGTTCGCCCCGTTCCACGCCAGCACGCCGTGGCTGCGCGAGCGGGTCTCCGAAGTGCTCGGGCTGCACTACGCGGTGCCGTGGCCGGGGCGCGAGCTCGACACCGCCCGCCCCTTCCGCTGCTCGCCGGTGCACGACCGTCTCGAGTCGGCTGGGGCGTGGTTCGGCTCGAAGATGGGGTGGGAGCGGCCCAACTACGTCGCGCCGCTGAGCGTGCCGCCGTCGCAGCGTCCGGCCACCTACGGGTGGGGGCGACAGCCGTGGCACGACTGGGTCGACGAGGAGCAGCGGGCCACCCGCGAGGACGTGGCGCTGTTCGACCAGACCTCGTTCGGCAAGCTGCGGGTGCACGGCCCCGACGCGTTGGCGCTGCTGCACCTGGTCTGCACGGCCGACGTCGACCGCCCTGTCGGCACAGCCGTCTACACGGCGATGCTCAACAGCAGGGGCGGCTACGAGGCCGACGTCACCGTCACGAGGGTCGGCGACAGCGAGTGGCTGATCGTGACCAGCTCGGCATCACCGGTGCGGGACGCCGACTGGGTGCGCAGGCACGTCGCCCGCGGGTGGCAGGTGACGGTCGAGGACGTCACCACCGCGTATGCCGTGTTCGGGCTGATGGGTCCGCGCTCGCGCGAGCTCTTGGCCAGGATCTCGACGGCTGATGTCGGCGCCGAGGGCTTCGCGTTCGGCACGAGCCGGATCATCGACATCGGCCCCGCGCTCGTGCGGGCCACCCGGATCACCTACGTCGGCGAGCTCGGCTGGGAGCTCATGGTGCCGACCGAGCTCGCGACCGGCGTCTGGGACCGCGTCGTGGATGCCGGCGGCGACCTCGGTCTGCGGCTCGCCGGGTACCACGCCATCAATGCCCTGCGGCTGGACAAGGGCTACCGGGCCTTCGGTGCCGAGCTGGGCCCGGACCGCACCCCACTGGAGGCGGGGCTGCTGTTCACCTGCGACCTGGCCGGTGATCGGGCCTTCATCGGTCGGGAGGCGCTGGAGCGGCAGCGGGCCGTCGGGCCGCGCCGCCGGTTGGCGTCGTTCGTCGTGGAGGACGCGGCGGCCGTGCTCTGGGGCGGTGAGCTGCTGCTGCGCGAGGGTGTGCCCGTGGGCCAGGTGAGCAGTGCGGCCCTGAGCGCCACCCTTGGTACAGCGGTCGGCCTGACGTGGGTGTGGGACCCGGAGGGTGGGCCGCTTCCCCGGGAGCTTCTCGACGCGGGTGGCTACGCGGTCGACGTCGCCCGGACACGGCATCCGGTGCGGTTGTCGACCCGCTCGCTCCACGATCCAAGCAACGGCCACACGCGGGCCTGAAGTGCCCTCGGGCGCACTACAGTTGACGACATGGCAGGCCATGCCGCACGACATGGTGCGCGGAAACGTACGGTGGCTGCCGCGAGCCTGTTCGAGTCGTTCGCGGTGGCTGGTGGCGCCCTGTCCGTCGTGGCCCTGATGACCTTCATCGCCGGGGGTCCCGCCCCCGTGCCCGGAGGCGTCGTCGGTGAGCGTGTCGAGTCCACGTCGGCGCCGGGCACGGTGTCGCCGGTGAACGGCCCAGTGGTCGGGCCGGGCACGACCGGCCCCGGCACGACCGGCCCGCGAGTCCCCTCGTCGACTTCTCCGGCCGACGTGAGCCCGGCGCTGCCGGCCTCGCAGGCCCCAGCCGTGCAGCCCCCAGCCGCGCAGCCCCCGGCGCCCGCCGACCCCAGCAGCCCGGCATCCGCGGCAGCGCCGCCGACGACGGTCCCGAGCCCAACAGCCCGGCCGACGCACCCCGTCAAGCCCACCCCGAAGCCGCCGACGACGCCGACGAGGCCGAGCAAGCCACCCAAGGCCACGCCGACCGCCAAACCCACCACGTCGCCCAACCCTGCGTCCACCTCGCGTCCGTCGGGTGGCAGCAACCCTCGCGCGACGTCCTCGGGACGTCCGACCGCTGAGGCCGGCCTCACCCCCTGAGGCCCGCCCCGGCAGGAATGTCGTTTGGGGGTGTCGGTGTTGAACGGCATACTGACTGGTGTCGATCGGGTGCCGCACCGCGGCATCGACGATATCGGCGCAGTCACAACTGAACAGCGTGGGAGTGAGCCCCCTCAGGGGGGTGATCGGTTTCGACATTGGTCGGCAGACCATGGGGAAGCGGGTCGAGGACGCACGGTTATCTCGTTAACGATCTGTGCAAACCAATAGGTGCCAATTCCAAGCGCACCGACTTCGCCCTCGCCGCCTGAGCGAGCCTCGAAGTCCGTTGGCCTGAGTTTGATCCTGACTCAGTAACCAGCGTCATCTAGGGATCTTGCTGCGTCGTCATGTCGGGGGACGGCGCGGGACTCTTACTCGACTGGGCCTGTCAGCGGACGTGTGCGCGCGAGCGCTGGGGCCGAGAAATGCCGGATTGCTCGCTGTCGCAAGCGGTCCACAGCGCACTGCACCCGGAGAAGCCCTGGTTTCCCGTCAGTGGACGCGGGTTCGATTCCCGCCACCTCCACCCATGCGGTTCGCTCCCACGCTGTTCAGTGCTCAAAACAACGCCTGATCTGCGCAAACGCGCAGATCAGGCGTTGTCTGTGATGCGGACACAACGTGTCATGTCTAGACTTGACACGCCAGAGGAACTGTCACACAGCTGTCACAGGTGGTGGATGAGTTCGTGTAGCCCAGGCCCGACCACCTCCTGAACGGGACGACTCGCGGAGGACGCATGGCTGCACCTGCGAAGCTGCCGAGGGGGGTCACCCGGTATCGAGGTCGTTACCGGGTCAGGGTCGACTACGAGGGGCGTACGCATTCCCTTGGAATGTTCGACACTCTTACGGATGCACGCGCGGCGCTCGACATCACTCGCGGGCAGATTGCTCGCGGCCGGTTCGTGCCGCCAGCCGAGCGCCGGTCCGCCCGCAAGGCCGAGGTCGCGATGGTCGAAGCCCAGTCGGTGACGCTGAAGGAGTGGTCCGAGAAGTGGCTCGCCGCCCTGGAAGCCAACGCCCTGACGCTCAGGGCCTATAGGGGGTCTTGGCAGGGGTGCGGACAAGGAGGTCTGGTGATGAGGTTCAAGAGAACGGTTCCCATCGCGGTCGCGTCGCTGGCGGCGCTGGCCGCGGCCATGGCGCCGATGGCGCAGGCCGGCGACCCGGGAGGGGCTGAGGCGGCCAAGGTCGCGGCCGAGGCAGGTGCGGGAGCACGGTCAGCGGCGGGTACCGCCGGGGACGCGGCAGCCCTGGCGCAGGAGGGAGCGGCCCGGGACGGGGCACTGTCCGAGGATGTCTCGCCGGGCGCGTTCTCCGAGGGCGGACAGGTCGTCAGTCGAGTCTTCGCCGACTCCCGAGTCGCTGGTTCAGACCGGGCGCGGGCGAGCGTGTTCACCAAGGCCTCGCTTGCGGACCTGATGAGCCAGATCGAGGGCCTGCGGGCGACGTCCAAGCGGGCCGATGTGGCGTACGGGTTCTACTACGACGCCGCCAACGACATGGTGCGGATCGACGGCAATCTCGACGCCTCAGCTGTGGCGGCGCTGTCGAAGAAGGGTGGGGCCATCAAGTTCGTGAAGGCTGACGAAGCCGGCCGGGACTCGCGCGCCTCTGACGGCACACCGCATTGGGGCGGGGCGCGCATCACCAGCGGCGGTGCTGGCTGCTCGTCGGGCTTCATCGTGAAGAACTCCGCCGGCACTCGGTTCGCGCTGACCGCGGCCCACTGCGGAGGGCTGAACTCGCAGTGGTACTCAGGCACGAACTACTTCGGCAAGATGACCAGCCGCGGCCCGTTCCCGGCCTACGACATGGCGTTGCTGTCAGGTTCGAGCTACGGCAGCTACATCTACATGGGAGGTTCAACGGGCACCGGCTGGCGCACCGGTGCGGCCAGCAACCCGGCCGTGGGGGCGACATACTGCACCAGTGGAACGACAACCAACGAGAACTGCGGGAAGGTTGTGCAATCCCTGTCGGCTTCGTTCTGTGACAGTTCGGGCTGCACCTACGGTCTCGCGTCCTACACCGGCGGTACAAGCACCGCCGGCGGAGACTCCGGCGGGCCCTTGGTCCTGAAGGGATCCTCCACGGTCTACCCGCGAGGTATCCACATCGCGCGGGCGGGCAGCACCATGTATGCCGAGAAGTGGAGCACTATCTCCAGCCACTTCGGGGTGTCGAGTGTCACGTCCTAGGCAGGGGCGCACAGGCCGGGCAGCGGTCAGGGTCCTTGTGGCCTTGGTGCTGCCCGGCCTGGGCCTGACCATGACCGGATGCTCACCATCCTCGTCCGAGGCCTTGATGCTGGACACCTCCCCCGCTGGCAGCGCGCGTGGCGCAGCCTTGACGGCCGACAGCGAACTCCACGGTGAAGTCGTCGATGGGCGTGCCTGCTTCTGGGTCGTCACCGACAACGGCGCAGAGGTGACGCTGGTGTGGCCGCCGGGTTCGGTAGCGCGCGAGGACCCACTGCGGATCGAGAACAGCGCCGGGCAGGTGGTGGCAACCGCCGGCGCGTCCGCCCCTTCGATGTCGGGTAACCCTGACCAAAGCTCGGGCTGTCGACCCGGAAGTACCCGCTTCATCGTCGGTTCCATCGACTGAGCCCAGCCGGGTCACCGTCGGTGAGGACCGCGAGCAGGTTCCGGTAGGTCGGCGCGGTTTGTGCGCGAACCCGTCCGGACGTTGACCGGCCTCAGATACCCATGGCAGAACGCGTTATCTGGGTGAGGCGATCCCAAGTCGTCCCCTTACGATTCAACACTTCCGTGAGGTCAATCCATTCGCGCGTTGAAGTGCTCTCCGTGCGCAAGCGGGACATGTCGGCGCCGCGCAGGTCGATGATGGTCCAACATGTACCAGCACCGTCATGAATGGCCTTCGCGTGAGACTTTTCGGCCTCACCGGCTCGGTTGTGGACGTTGGAATAGTCGGTGCCGCCCTTGATCTCGATAGCGGCCTTGTACTCGCTGCTTGTGCCAAAGTCCTCCCGGATGACTACGTCCGGATCGGCGGCGAGAGCGAGGGTCACCTCCCGTTGGGAGTTGTTTTCGACCGTGATGGAAACCGGCGTCTCTGTGAAAGTGCGTCCGGCGTCTCGGACGATCTGCTTCATGGACTCGAAGACTTGCTTCGTTGCCTTGCTCCCAATCTGAGTTCTCCAAGAGCCATCAGCCTGCGCTCCGAGCGCCATCAATGGAAGCGCGTTGACATCTTCTCTCAACGTCGACTGAGGAAGCGCGTGGAGGAGAACCGTCACTTGCTGATTCAGGTGAGTACAGAACTCCGGGAGCAACTTCTCGGCTCCCTCCGTGAGCGCCCCCCTCTCCTCTAGTGGCTTGAACGGGGTTAGTCCAGTTGCGGCCTTATAGAAGGATTCTGCTCATCGCACTCGGCACCGAAGCCGCGATGGCCGGCTACCGCGTGAAGTACACCCTGGCCAGCAAACTCGCCAACGAACTCGTCGAAGCCGCCGACGAGATGATCCTGGCCAAGACCATCGCCCGCTACGGCCGCGTCGACCTCCTCTGCATCGACGAACTCGGCTACATGCAACTCGACCGACGCGGAGCCGAACTCCTCTTCCAAGTCCTCACCGAACGCGAAGAGAAAGCCTCCGTCGCGATCGCGTCCAACGAGTCCTTCGCCGGCTGGACCAAAACCTTCACCGACCCCCGCCTGTGCGCCGCGATCGTCGACCGCCTCACCTTCGGCGGCAACATCATCGAAACCGGCACCAACTCCTACAGACTCGCCCACGCTGCGAAGAGTCTGGCCAACGCCAGGTAGCGAACCCCACCTGCGGGGTCGGCAGCCGGGGAAC
Organism: Dermatophilaceae bacterium; assembly: GCA_017989115.1. GTDB lineage: Bacteria > Actinomycetota > Actinomycetes > Actinomycetales > Dermatophilaceae > Fodinibacter. The sequence goes on from JAGNQK010000132.1 coordinate 6,226, forward strand.
GTTCCCGCAAGCACACTTCCCGCGGTGGCTCGCCATCAGTCCCGCGCGCAACTTGGGCACTGATGCCTGTCGAGCATGGAACGGGCATAGACGGTTCGATGACTGCGGTGCTAGCCTGCGACCCGCGTTGGC
>JAGNQK010000024.1 GCA_017989115.1 Dermatophilaceae bacterium
GCCGGATCGAGCCGGATGGTGCTTGCGGATCGGGCATGCCACGGACCCTACGTGAGGTCGCGCCATACTTGCCCTTGCCCGTTCAACCCTGACTGAGACGACTCGACGTGACTGCTGCCCACCGCCCGGACGCCACCTCCGACCTCACCGCCGCCCTGCGCGAGCGGGTCCTCGTGCTCGACGGGGCGATGGGCACGATGATCCAGGGGTACGGGCTGTCCGAGGCCGACTACCGGGGCGACCGGTTCGCCGACCACCAGGACGACCAACAGGGCAACAACGACCTGTTGGCGCTCACCCAGCCCGACATCATCACCGCCATCCACCGGGCCTACCTCGAAGCGGGCTCGGACCTGCTCGAGACCAACACCTTCAACGCGCAGCGGATCTCGTTGGCCGACTACGGCATGCAGGACGTCGCCTACGAGCTCAACGTCGCGGCGGCCGCGCTCGCGCGCGCCGAGTGCGACGCGATGACGGCCCGCACCCCGGACCGCCCGCGGTACGTCCTCGGGACGCTGGGACCGACGAACCGCACGGCATCCATCTCCCCCGACGTCAACGACCCCGGGGCCCGCAACGTCACCTTCGACGAGCTCGTCGAGGCCTACCTCGAGCAGGCGCGAGGGCTCGTCGACGGCGGTGCCGACGTGCTTCTCGTCGAGACGATCTTCGACACCCTGAATGCCAAGGCGGCGATCTACGCCCTGGAGACCCTGTTCGAGGAGCACGGGCGCCGCTGGCCGGTGATGATCTCGGGAACCATCACCGACGCGTCCGGGCGCACCCTCTCCGGCCAGGTCACCGAGGCCTTCTGGTACTCGGTGCGCCACGCCCGCCCGCTGGCCATCGGCCTGAACTGCGCCCTCGGTGCCGGCGAGCTGCGTCCCTACGTCGCCGAGCTGTCCCGGATCGCCGACTGCTTCGTCTCCGCGCACCCCAACGCCGGGCTGCCCAACGCCTTCGGTGAGTACGACGAGACACCCGAGGCGATGGCGCGCGTCGTCGGTGAGTTCGCGGCATCTGGCCTGGTCAACATCGTCGGGGGCTGCTGCGGCACCACGCCGGACCACATCGCGGCGATCGCGCAGGCGGCATCCCACGGCGTGCCGCGGCCACCAGCCGACGTGCCCCCCGCGCTGCGCCTGGCCGGTCTGGAGCCGTGCGTCATCGACGGTGACAGCCTCTTCGTCAACGTCGGCGAGCGCACCAACATCACCGGGTCGGCGCGGTTCCGACGGCTCATCACCGAGGAGGACTACCCCACCGCTCTCGGGGTCGCCCGCCAGCAGGTGGAGGCCGGCGCGCAGGTCATCGACGTCAACATGGACGAGGGCATGATCGACGGGGTCGCGGCGATGGACCGCTTCCTCAAGCTCATCGCGACCGAGCCCGACATCTGCCGGGTGCCGCTGATGATCGACTCGAGCAAATGGGAGGTCATCGAGGCCGGGCTCAAGGTCACCCAGGGCAAGCCGATCATCAACTCGATCTCCATGAAGGAGGGCGAGGCGGCGTTCCTCGACCAGGCCAGGCTCGCGCGCAAGTACGGCGCCGCGGTGGTCGTCATGGCGTTCGACGAGCAGGGGCAGGCCGACAACCTCGAGCGGCGCCGCGAGATCTGTGGCCGCGCCTACCGGTTGCTCGTCGACGAGGTCGGCTTCCCGGCCGAGGACATCATCATCGACCCGAACATCTTCGCGGTGGCCACGGGCATCGAGGAGCACGCGGCCTACGGCATCGACTTCATCTCGGCCACGGCGTGGATCAAGGAGAACCTGCCGCACGCCCTGGTGTCCGGGGGTGTCTCCAACGTCTCGTTCAGCTTCCGCGGCAACAACGTCGTGCGCGAGGCCATCCACGCCGTGTTCCTCTTCCACGCCATCAAGGCCGGGATGGACATGGGGATCGTCAACGCCGGGGCCCTTCAGGTGTACGACACCGTCGACGAGAGGTTGCGCGACGCGATCGAGGACGTGGTGCTCAACCGCCGTCCGGATGCCGCGGACCGCCTTCTCGAGATCGCCGAGGAGTACCGCGGCAGCGGGGAGGTGGCCGATGCGGCGGCCGAGCAGTGGCGCTCGCTGCCGGTGCGCGAACGGATCACGCACGCGCTGGTCAAGGGGCTCGACGAGTTCGTCGTCGACGACACCGAGGAGTTGCGCCTCGAGATCGCCGCTGCGGGTGGGCGTCCGCTCGAGGTGATCGAGGGGCCGCTCATGGACGGCATGAACGTCGTCGGTGACCTCTTCGGCGACGGCAAGATGTTCCTGCCGCAGGTCGTGAAGTCGGCGCGGGTCATGAAGAAGGCGGTGGCCCACCTCATCCCGTACATCGAGGCGGAGAAGGACGAGGCCGCCCGCCTGAAGAGCAAGGGCCTGGTCGTCACGGCCACGGTCAAGGGCGACGTGCACGACATCGGCAAGAACATCGTGGGTGTGGTGCTGCAGTGCAACAACTACGACGTCATCGACCTCGGGGTCATGGTGCCGACCCAGAAGATCCTCGACACCGCGAAGGAGGTCGGGGCCGACATCATCGGGTTGTCCGGTCTGATCACCCCGAGCCTGGACGAGATGGTGCGGGTCGCGGCCGAGATGGAGCGTCAGGGCTTCGAGATCCCGCTGCTGCTCGGCGGGGCGACGACCTCACGGGCCCACACGGCCGTGAAGGTCGACGGGAAGTACCACGGGCCGGTGGTCTGGGTGAAGGACGCGTCGCGCTCGGTGCCCGTGGTCAGCCAGCTGCTGTCCGACGAGCAGCGGGGTGCCTTCCTCGACGGCGTGAGCGCCGACTTCGACGCGATCCGGGCACGGCACGCCGCCAAGGCCGGCGAGCGGCCGCTGGCCTCGCTGGAGCAGGCCCGGGCGAACCGGCCCGTGCTCGACTGGGCCTCCTACCGTCCGATGCGGCCCCACCTGCTGGCGCAGCAGAGCGCCGACCGGTGGTCCGGTCGTCCCGATGCACACTGGCACCGGGCCGCGACCCAGTTCACCCGGGTCTTCGAGGACTTCCCCCTGGCCGAGCTGAGGCCCTACATCGACTGGACGCCGTTCTTCGGGGCCTGGGAGATCAAGGGCCGCTACCCCGACGTGTTGAACAACGCCGCGACGTCGGAGCAGGCGCGGTCGCTGCTGGCCGACGCCAACGCGATGCTCGACCGGATGGAGCGCGAGCGCTGGGTCCACGCTCGCGGGGTGGTCGGGATCTTCCCGGCGAACGGGGTGGGCGACGACATCGAGGTCTATGCCGACGAGGCACGCACCACCGTGCTCACCACCCTGCGCGGGCTGCGTCAGCAGGGTCAGCACCGTGAGGGGGTGTCGAACAAGTGCCTGTCCGACTTCATCGCCCCGAAGGAGACCGGTATCGCCGACCACGTCGGCGCCTTCTCCGTGACCGCCGGGTTGGGGTTGGAGGAGCGTCTCCTGGCGTTCAAGGCCGACCTGGACGACTACTCGGCGATCCTGCTCGAGTCGTTGGCCGACCGCCTTGCCGAGGCCTTTGCCGAGCGGCTGCACGAGAAGGTTCGCCGTGAGCTGTGGGGGTACGCACCCGACGAGCACCAGTCGATGGACGACCTGATCCACGAGCGCTACGCCGGCATCCGGCCAGCGCCGGGCTACCCGGCCTGCCCCGAGCACACCGAGAAGGAGACGCTCATGGCGCTGCTCGGTGGGGAGGAGCGCACCGGCATCCGGCTCACCGAGTCGATGGCCATGTGGCCCGGTGCGTCGGTGTCGGGGTGGTACTTCGCCCACCCTGACAGCCAGTACTTCGTCGTTGGCCGGCTCGGGCGCGACCAGGTGGAGTCCTACGCCGAGCGCAAGGGCTGGGACCTGCGCACGGCCGAGCGCTGGCTGGGGCCGAACCTGGGGTACCAGCCCGAGGACTGATGCCGTTGGCGTGGGTGCCGAGGCTGTGGATGCCGTGGCACCGGTGTCGGTGGCTCGGCATAGCGTGTGCCCCATGAATCCCGCACTGTCCCCGAGCCGCGCCGCGGACTTCAAGCAGTGCCCCCTGCTCTACCGCTTCCGCACGATCGACAAGCTGGAGGGTCCGCCCTCCCCTGCTGCGGCCCGCGGCACGTTGGTGCACGCGGTGCTCGAGCACCTCTTCGACCTTCCGGCGCAGGAGCGCACCCCCGAGGCGGCGTTGGCCCTGGTCGAACCGCGCTGGCAGGCGCTGGTCGAGGAGCGGCCCGAGCTCGCGACGATGATCGAGGACGACGAGCAGCTCACCGAGCAGGGCTGGTATGCCGCTGCCGGGGCCCTGGTCGAGCAGTGGTTCACCCTCGAGGACCCGACCCGCCTCGAGCCGGCCGCGCGCGAGCTCTACGTCGAGGCCGAGGTGGAGGGGCTCACCCTGCGCGGGTACGTCGACCGGCTCGACGTCGCCCCGGACGGGGCCATGCGGGTCGTCGACTACAAGACCGGCCGTTCCCCGAGCGAGCTCTTCGAGGCCAAGGCCCTGTTCCAGATGAAGTTCTACGCGCTGGTGCTGTGGCGCATCCACGGCACGATCCCGGCGCTGCTCCAGCTCGTCTACCTCGGCAACGGCGAGGTGGTGCGCTACTCCCCTGACGAGCGTGACCTGCGCGGGGTCGAGCGCAACGTGCGGGCCATCTGGGATGCCGTGGCGAACGCCGCACGCACCGGTGACTGGCGCCCGCGCACCTCCAAGCTGTGTGACTGGTGCGACTTCAAGGACCTCTGTCCCGCATGGGGCGGTACTCCTCCCCCGCTTCCGGAGCGTGCTGGGCTGCTCGCGCTCGACCCGGCCCGCTCGGGTGAGGTGGTCCCTGCCGACGACTGAATCCCGGGTCTGCCGAGTTCCACGCTGGTAGAATTGCCTACCGGGGCCGACGGCGTTCCGGGGGAAGGCAGGTCGTCATGAGGTGCTCGAAGTGCCGGATGGAAGCCAGTGCCACGGGGCCCAGCGGCGAGCGGCTGTGCGACCGCCACTACAACCCCCCGATGGCTGCGGCTCCGGGGATGGTTGGCACCGGTACCGCGGCTGATGCCGTGGGCGGCTTCATCGTGGCCGAGGGCGTAGCCACCCACGTGCACGGGAAGCATGCTCCGAGTGCACAGCGCGGCCCGGGGCTGCTGCGGCGCCTGAAGGACGCCCTGGAGCGGCTCGTAGCCGACAGCCCGCCCTCGAACCGCCCGCCGGGGAGCAACTACATGCCGAACAGCAACGGCGAGGGCGGCCGGGTCATCTCCAGTGGGGACGGCAACTCGTCCTGAGGCGTGTCTGCGCTGGCCACAGACTGAGCGCGGGTGACCGGTACGGTCGTGGGCATGGCACCGCACCCCCTCGAGCTTCTCTACCTGTTGGTCCTTCTGGTCGTTCCAGCCCTGATCCTGTACTTCGTGATCCGCCTTGCGGTGCGCCACGGAGTGATGGACGCCAACCGGCGTCTGGGACGTGGTCGAGACTCCGCGGTCTGATCAGCCAGTTGACGCACGTGGATGGGGCTGTCAGCCGTACCCGCCGCACGAGCTGCTCGGCCAGTGTCGCCGCGCCCAGGAGGACACCGGCGTAGACGACGGGGGTGCCGAAGAAGTACCCCCCGAGGAAGCCGAGCACGAGCCAGACGAGAGCGCTCACCAGGATGCGTCCGCGTGTCCAAGGCGGCCGTGCAAGAAGCGGTGCGAACAAGACGTTGACGGCAACGGCAAGACTGACCCACGTGCCGTTGCGTGCCGGCTGAAGGTAGGCGAAGACCGCGAGGGCGGCGCACACCGCCAGCACGAACGCCGCCCAGGTCAACCACAACGATGTGCCGTGCACCCCGCGGCGCCGAATCCGTCACCCGGGATCCACTCACAGGTGACACTCTGCCATCCCGGGTGTTGACGTGCGTCTTGTTCTTGGCGCCTCCCTGAACGCGGCTACGTAGAGACTTCCCTCAGGATCGGTGTCTGGCCAGTTCCGTACGGCTGCGCCGCCGGACGTGCAAAGCGGCCCGAGCCCCTTGGGCGCCACGCTCAGCGGGGCGCTGAGCAAGCGCCATTGCACGTCCGACGGCGCAGCTACGAACGTCCGCTCATGGCCAGATCCGGACGTCGGGCACCCGGTCAGGTGTTCGCCGACGCCGACGCCTGGGCCTGACGACCGAGCTCGGCCACCCGGCTCGGGGTGAGCCCGGCCAGCGAGTTTAGGTGCACCGCGCCCGCCATCTCGGGCACGGAGACGACGTGCGGCACGGCCAGCGTCGGCACGCCCGCTGCGACGGCTGACCGCACCCCGGTCGGTGAGTCCTCGATCGCCACGCAGTCTTCCGGCGACACGCCGAGCAAGCGGGCGGCGGCCCGGTACGGCTCCGGGTGCGGCTTGCCGTGCGACACCTCGTCGCCGGTGACCACGACGTCGAAGGTGCCCTCGGGCAGGGCGCCCAGCACGGCATCCGCCAACGAGCGCCACGACATGGTGACCAGCGCGCTCGGGACCCCCTCGGCCTTGAGGGCCTCCAGCAGCTCACGGGCACCCGGCCGCCACGGGATGTGCTCGCTGACCTTGCCGATGACCCGACCGAGCATCTCGTCGACGATCCGCTCGGGAGACCAGTCGACGGCGGAGTTGTCCCGGATGAACGTCGCCGCGACGAGGAGGTCCTGGCCGACGAGCTGGTGGGCGAGCTCCTCGGTCCACGTCCCACCGTGTTCCTCGACGATGTCGTGCTCCGCGGCGATCCAGTAGGGCTCGGTGTCGACGAGGGTTCCGTCCATGTCCCAGAGGACTGCTGCGGGGAGGCTCATGAGACATCAGTCTACGGAGCCGTAGGGTGGTGCTCCGACGACGAGGAGGCCCCGGTGATCGAGCTCGACGACCTGCCCGAGCTGAAGGACGCGGTGATGATCGCGGCGTTCGAGGGGTGGAACGACGCCGGCGAGGCCGCCAGTGCGGTCATCGAGCACCTTGCCGAGATCTGGGACGCCGAGGTCGTCGCCGCCCTCGACCCCGAGGACTACTACGACTTCCAGGTCAACCGTCCGCGAGTCCTCCTCGAGGGGGGCAAACGACGGATCAGCTGGCGCACGACGCGGGTGCTCGTCGCGACCGACACCTCGCTCGGGCGCGACGTCGTTCTCGTGCAGGGTGTCGAGCCGTCGTTCCGGTGGCGCGCCTTCGCGATCGAGCTCATGGAGCTCGCGCAGGCCACCGACGTGTCGATGGTCATCACCCTCGGCGCTCTCATGGCTGATGTCGCCCACTCCCGGCCGATCCCGGTCTCCGCGACCTCGGACAGCGAGGACACCCGCCACCGCCACGACCTCGAGATGAGCACGTACGAGGGGCCGACCGGCATCGTCGGCGTTCTGGCCGATGCCGCGACCCAGGTCGGCATCCCGTCGGTCTCAGCGTGGGCCGCGGTCCCGCACTATGCCGGTCACTCCCCCTCACCCAAGGCCACGCTCGCCCTGGTCAGCCGCCTCGAGGAACTGCTCGACGCCCCCATCGAGCACGCCGACCTCGACGAGGACTCACGCGCCTGGGAACGTGGCATCAACGAGCTCGCGTCGTCGGACAGCGAGGTCGCCGAGTACGTCGAGAGCCTCGAGGAGGCGCAGGACACCGCCGACCTGCCCGAGGCCAGCGGTGACGCCATTGCCAAGGAGTTCGAGCGCTACCTGCGCCGACGGGGCACCGACGAGGACTGAGTCCCCTCAGAGGCGGATGCCGAGGATCGCGTCGATGCTGCGCGCGAGCACCCCGGGGGCTGCGGCGTCGTCCCACTGGCCGGCCAGGGTGGCGTCGGCCCACGCATCGACCGCACCCAGGGCTGCCCGCGTGTCGAGGTCGTCGGCCACCGCTGCGCGAACCGCCGCGATCGTGGATGCCGGGTCGGCACCTTCGTTGACCGAGAGCGCCTCACGCCACCGGGCCAACCGCGTCACGGCGGCCTCGAGCAGGGCCGGGGTGTACTCCCACTCGGTGCGGTAGTGCTGGTCAAGCAGCACGAGGCGGATGGCCATCGGGTCGACGCCCTGTGCACGCAGCCGCGAGACGAGCACGAGGTTGCCCTTGGACTTGCTCATCTTCTCGCCCTGGTAGCCCACCATCGCCTGGTGGACGTAGTGGCGGGCGAACACGTCGCCACCGGTGAGCGCCAGTGCCTGCACGGCGCTCATCTCGTGGTGCGGGAACACGAGGTCGCTGCCGCCGCCCTTGATGTCGAACGGGTGTCCGAGGTGCCCGAGCGAGATCGCCGTGCACTCGATGTGCCAGCCGGGGCGGCCTGCGCCCAGCACCTCGTCGTCCCAGGAGGGCTCACCCTCGCGGGCCGCGCGCCAGAGCAGCGGGTCGAAGCGCTGGCGCTTGCCGACGCGCTCGGGGTCGCCGCCGCGGTCGCCGAACACGGCATCCATCTGCTCCTCGGTCCACCCCGAGACGCTGCCGAATGACGGGGCCTGCCCGAGGTCGAGGTAGACGTCCTGCCCGGTGCCCTCGGCCGCCGGGACCGGGACCCCGTAGGCGGCGCCGCTCTCGATGAGGGAGCGCACGGCGGTCCTGATCTCGGGCATGGCCTCGACGACACCGATGTAGGCCATCGGGGGGATGACACCCAGCGCGGTCATGTCCTCCCGGAAGAGGTCGATCTCGGAGGTCGCGAGCTCGCGCCAGTCGCGCCCGTCGCGAGCGGCCCGCTCGAGCAGCGGGTCGTCGACGTCGGTGACGTTCTGCACGTACTCGACCTCGTGCCCGGCGTCGCGCAGGGCACGGCCGACGAGGTCGAAGGTCACGTACGTCGCGGCGTGCCCGAGGTGGGTCGCGTCGTACGGGGTGATGCCACAGACGTAGACGCGGGCCACCGGGCCGGCCTGCACCGGTCGCACCGAGCGACTCTGGGTGTCGTAGAGGGCGAGAGGCTCACCCTGACCGGGAACGGCGGGAACGAACGGCGAGGGCCACGACTTCACCGGGCAAGACTACGTGCCGCTGGCTACAGCGCAGGCCACGGGATCGCCGGCCACCCCGGAGTCGGCAGCGGATGCCGTCGCGTGGCCAGCAGGGTGCTGACCCTGTCCCTCAGTGCGGCAACTTCGACGACCGTGAGCAGCGCCGCCAGATCGGTGGCCAGTGAGCCTGCCAGGGCCTGCCCGAGGGCGTCGAGGCGCGCGAGGTCGGCGTCGAGGATCTCGTCGCCGGCCCACCCCCACAGGACCGTGCGCAGCTTGGGTTCCACCCCGAGGCTGACACCGTGGTCGCACCCGCGCACGATCGACCCTTCCCGCATCAGGTGGCTGCCCTTGCGGTCGGAGTTGTTGAGCACCGCATCGAGCACGGCCACGGTGCGCAGCGCCGGCTCCGGGCTGTGCGACACGACGACCGGTTCGCCCTCCGGGGTCTCGCCCTCGAGCACGACGAGCCAACCCGGGGGTACCGCCTCGGCTGCGGTGACGTCGACGAGCACTTCTCGCTCCCCCTCCAGCGGCCCCACCCACAGCTGGACCGAGCCGGGGCCGAACGGGCCCTCGCGCAGCACCGTCGGCGGGACGACCCCGAAACCTCCGGCGGTGCTGACGAGGTAGGCAGCCCGTTCACGGGCGACGAGCGTGCCGTCCGGGTAGTCCCACAGGGGCCGCTCGCTGGACTCCGGCTTGTGGATGGCGAGCAGCGGTTCGGCGTCGCAGTCCGGGCCCTGCACCGAGCAGAGCAGGGCACCGTTCGAGGAGTTGACGAGCCGGCCGACGGGAGTGAGCGTGCCTGCCGTCAGCAGGTCGACGAGCTCAGCGTCGGTAGCCGTTGGCACGAGGACAGATGTGACCGGTCGGGTCCAGCGGCTGGCCGCAGAACGGGCAGGCCGGACGGCCGGCGCTCACCACGCGGGCGCACCGGCGGGCAAAGGCACGAGCCTGCACCGGCGTGAGGACGACCCGCAGGCTCGTGACCTGCTGGTCCACGAGCGGCGCGAGACCGCTCAGCTCCTCGAGCTCGGTGGTGTCGAGACCCTCGAGCTCGGCAGGGTCCTGGTCGTGGCACTCGATGATGATGACGCGGCGGTTGGGGTCCCAGGCCAGGGACAGGGTGTCGACGCGGAACTCGTCCTCGATCGGGGTGTCCAGCGGGTCGACGTCACCGTCGCCGAAGGGTTCGGTGGCCAGGCCGTCGGCCTGTTCGTCGAGGACGTCGTTGATCCGGTCGGCGAGCACGGTCACCTGGACCTTCTCCAGGGACACCGAGTAGAGCCGGCCCTCCCCCCTGGCCTGGAGGAAGAAGGTGCGGCCACCGGGTGGCCCCACGGTCCCGGCGACGAAGCGCTCGGGTGGGTCGAAGACGGTGGTGGGCATGAACACCACCCTAGATCGAGAAGCCCGTCGGCAGCTCGAGGCGGTGTCGAGCCATGAGGTCGGCGTCTGCGAGGACGGTGCGGGTGGCACCGTCGGCGACGACCGAGCCCTCGGAGAGCACGACGGAGCGTTCACACAGCTCAACGGCATACGGCAGGTCGTGGGTGACCATGAGCACGGTGACGTCGAGCGAGCGCAGGATCTCGGCGAGCTCCCTGCGGGACGCGGGGTCGAGGTTGGACGACGGTTCGTCGAGGACGAGGATCTCGGGTCGCATCGCGAGCACGGTGGCGATCGCGACGCGGCGGCGTTGCCCGAAGGACAGGTGGTGCGGGGCCCGGTCGGCGAGGTCCGCGACCCCCACGAGGGTGAGTGCCTCGACGACACGTGACTCCAGCTCGGGGCCGCGCAGCCCGAGGTTGGCCGGGCCGAAGGCGACGTCGTCGCGCACCGTGGGCATGAACAGCTGGTCGTCCGGGTCCTGGAAGACGATGCCGACGCGTCGACGGACCTCGAGGAGGTTGTCGCGGGACACCGGCAGGCCCGAGACCGTGACCGTCCCGGCGCCGGGGACGAGGATGCCGTTGAGGTGCAGGACCAGGGTGGTCTTGCCGGCACCGTTGGGACCGAGCAGGGCCACGCGTTCGCCGCGGTGCACGTGCAGGTCGACCCCGAACAGTGCCTGATGGCCCCCCGGGTAGGAGTAGGCGACCCCGCGCAGGTCGAGGACGGGCACGCTCATCGCGCCCACACCAGCACGGAGGTGATGAGCGCGATCGTGGCCGGGGTGAGGGCCAGGGCCCACTGCGCTGGCGTGGCGGCGAGGGGAACGGTGGCGGGGTGCCGTCCGGACCACCCGCGGCTCAGCATCGCCAGGTGGACCCGTTCGCCGCGCTCGTAGCTGCGGATGAACAGGGCACCCGAGCTCGAGGCGAGCGCGGGCCAGGCGCGAGGTGAGCGTGCCACGAAGCCTCGGGACTCGCGGGCCACCCTCATGCGGCGCATCTGGTCGATGACGACATCGGTGTAGCGAACCATGAAGGCCACGATCAGCACGAGCTGGTCCGGGCAGCGCAGGTGCTGCAGGGCCAGCACGAGGTCACGAGGGCGGGTCGTCACGGCGAACGCGATCGCCGCCAGGACGCCCGTGGTGCCCTTGAGCAGCAGGGTCACGGCCGCCTCGAGGCCGGGCCCGGACACCTCCAGCGGCCCCAGCTGCACCCGCGGGCCGAGCGCGACGAACGGCATCACCAGGGCGAAGACGACGAACGGGACCTCGACCACCATCCGAGGAAGCAGGAGCGAGAACGGGACCCGGGTCGAGGCCAGCACCCCGACGGCCACCGCGAGCATGCCGAGCAGCGGCCAGTGGGCACCGCGCGGAAGGGAGACGACGGCGAGGACGAAGGTGAGCAGACCGACCAGCTTGGCGTGCGCCGGCATCCGGTGCAGTGGTGTGTGCCCGGCGACGTGCAGGTGTCGCGAGTGCCCCCCGCCCACCTCAGCGACGGCGGCGCGACGAGCGCCGGACCAGCAGCAGGACGCCTGCCATGAGCGCACCGGTCACGAGCACGCCGACCACTCCGGCGAGGCCACCCGAGAGCCGCGCGTCGTCGACCCCGGAGACGGCGTAGTCCGCGAGCGGCGACCCGGCGACGGCGGAGTCACGGGCGGACTCGCCGAAACCGAGGCTCTGCCCCACGTACTCGAGGCCGTCGGGGTGGCCGGAGGCGTAGGAGGAGACGAGCCCGGCGAGGAGCAGGCTGATGACGACTCCGACGACGATCACGGCTCTGGTGGACCGCCTCGTGCGTTCGGGGCGGGTGTCGGTGGAGGTGCCTGCGGTGCTCATGCGCTCACCGCCGTCGTCCTGAGCTCGAGCGTCGGCAGCCGGCCCGCGGCGCCGTGCACGAGGTCGGGCCTCGCGGCCAGGATGCTGCTCACCGCCAACAGCGTGATGGCGGCCTCACCCAGACCGATGACGAGGTGCCAGCCACCCATCGCGGCGGCCATCGCGCCGAGCGGCAGGGGTGTGGCCCCACCGACGGCGTACAGGCCGACGAACGCCAGCGCTGACGCGGGCACGCTGAGCAGGGCGCCGACACCGGCCGCGGCGCTGACCGAGGCGAGGATTCGTGGCAGCAGCGCCAGGACGAGACGGAAGACCCCGTAGCCCACCCAGACCGCGACGACCCCCATGAGCACGATGTTCGTGCCCAGGGCGCTCACTCCCCCGTCGGCGAAGAGCAGCGCCTGCACGGTGAGGACGACCGTCATGCACAGCGTCGCCGTCCACGGGCCGACGAGGACCGCGGCGAGGGTCGCCCCGATGAGGTGGCCGGAGGTGCCGACCCCCACGGGGAAGTTGAGCATCTGCGCGGCGAAGATGAACACCGCGACCAGGCCGGCCAGCGGGGCGGTGCGGTCGTCGAGCTCACGGCGGGCACCGCGCAGCGACGCGCCGACGGCGACGACGGCCACCGCAGCGGTGGCCACCGAGGTCGGCGCGTCGAGGAATCCGTCGGGGACGTGCATGCAGGCTCCTGCCTGGGCAGTTGTTGCGACTTGTTTGCAACAAGCCTAACGACCGGCGGGGCCGCCGGCCACCATCAGGTGCCGTGCTGGCCGTTCTGCTCGGGGTCCTCGGGCCTCGACCCACCGTCGCCGCCACCCACCGCACCGTCTCCGGCCGGGGTGTGCCGCGGCACGGACACGAGGGGGGCGAGGTCGCCCTGAGTGGTGTTGCTCGCCAGCAGGACCATCCGCGTGGGCGTGATCTGCACGACGCTCAGACTGCCCGGGTCGACGCGCACGCGCTGTAGGCCGGCCAGCCCGGCGCCCACGGCCTCGGCGACGAGTGCCTTGATGGGGTCACCGTGGCTCACGGCCAGCCACACGGCATCCGAGCCGTGGGCCGCCTCGATCTCGGCATCGAGCTCCCGCACGGCACCCACGACGCGCTGCGCCATGGTGAGCAGCGACTCGGCCCGGAAGACGTCGTGCGGTGGGAAGGTCGCGGCGGCGGGGTCGTCCTGAACCACCCGCCAGAGGTCGTCCTTGGCCGCCTCGGCCAGGTGGAGGCCGGTCCAGGCTCCGTAGTGGCACTCGCCGAGGCGGTCGTCGGTCTCGGGTGTGGTGTCGGCACCCGCAAGGGCCAGGGCGGCGGTCTCGGCACAGCGTTGCAGCGGACTGGCCACGGCCCGCGCGAGCGTCACCGACGACAGCCGGCGGGCGACGTCCGAGGCCTGGCGCCGGCCCTGCTCGGTGAGGCCGACACCGGGAGTCCAGCCTGCGAGGATCCCCTGCTCGTTGGCGGTGGAGTGCCCGTGGCGCAGGAGCAGGACGATGGCCACGGGATGACTGTATGCCGGCGCGCCCCCATCGGACACAATGCGAGGCGTGATCGTGGACCAGGCCATCTACGTCGGCGGTGCCCGGCGGCCCTGCATGGACCTCAGTGACGAGCTGGCGACCCTTCGCGAGGAGGGCGCGCCGGGTGACTTCCTGTGGGTGGGCCTCAAGGACCCCACCCAGGCCGAGTTCGACGAGGTCAACGACGAGCTGGGCCTGCACTCGCTGGCCGTCGAGGACGCCATCAAGGGGCGCCAGCGGGCGAAGGTCGAGCTGTACGACAACACCGTCTTCGTCGTCCTGAAGCCGCTGCGGTACCTCGAGGAGTCCTCGGACATCGAGACCGGTGAGCTGATGTGCTTCATCGGGGACCACTTTCTCGTCACCGTGCGCCGGGGCGAGGCCAGCCCGCTCGCCGGCCTGCGAGAACGGCTCGAGAAGGAGCCCGCGCTGCTGCGCCACGGCCCGATGGGGGTCCTGCACGCCATCGTGGACACCATCGTCGACACCTACCGCGACATCGAGCTGGAGCTGGGCACCGACCTCGAGGACATCGAGGAGCAGGTGTTCTCCGGGGACGGCGTCGACTCCTCGACGATCTACCGGCTCAAGCGGGAGGTCCTGGAGTTCCGTCGGGCAGCGGTCCCGCTCGCGGCGCCCTTGCACTCACTGCACGCGGATGCCGCGTCCAGGGTCACCGAGGCGGAGCTCCGGTTGTTGTTCCGCGACGTCTCGGACCACCTGCAGGCGGTCATCGACCACGCGGACTCCTACGACCGCCTCCTCACCGACGTGCTGAGCGCGCACCTGGCGCAGGTGAGCGTCCAGCAGAACAACGACATGCGGCGCATCTCGGCGTGGGTGGCCATGGCCGCCGTCCCGACGATGATCGCCGGCATCTACGGGATGAACTTCGAGTTCATGCCCGAACTCACGGCCAGTGTCCGGCTCGGTGACGGCGAGTTCCGTTACGGCTACTTCGTGGTGCTCGGGGTCATGGCAGCCGTGTGCGCCGGCCTCTACCGGGCCTTCAAGCGCAGTGGCTGGCTGTAGACAGGGTCTCAGAAGCCGCTCTGGGTGGGCCGCGGGTAGTACGTGAGGAACTTCTTCACGTGGTTGGCCTTCGCGGCCAGGACGTAGGCGCGGCGCTTGGGTCCCTCTGCCCGGTAGCGCAGCGGGTGGACGATGCCCTTGCGCATCACCTGCTTGACGTGGCGTCGGAGCGTCTCGTCGGTGATGTAGCGCAGCAGGAGCTTCTTGGGCACCACGGAGTACACGATCTCGTTGGTGACGGTCACCGGTTCGGCGGCGCGGTCCTCGATCAGGTCGGCCACGATGAATCGGGCCACGTTGGCGCCGGCGCCGGTCACGTAGTAGTTGTTCCGCCCGATGCGGGGGTTGACCTCGAGGAAGCGGAAGGAGCCGTCGCGGGGGTCGACCTTGGCGTCGAAGTTCGCGAAGCCGCGGTAGTCCAGGTGGTCCAGGAGGCTGCGCGCGTGCGCCATCGCCTCGGGGAACGGGGTCGTGATCATCGCGCAGGGATTGCCCAGGGCCGACGGGGTGTGTTCCTCGAGGAGCACCTGGGCGGTGCACATGAGCGTGACCGATCCGCGGTGGTCGCGGTACGCGGTGACCGACCGCATCCACGTGTCGTCACCGGGCACGAGCTCCTGGACGATGAAGCGATCGCGGAACCCGGCATCCTTCAGTCGGGTCCACAGGTCGTCCAGCTCGGCCGGGGTCTGGATGAAGTTGACCTTCTTCTTGCCCGGGTAGTCGACGAGCTCGTGGACGCTCGATGCCGCGGCCTTGGCGACGACGGGAAACGGGATGGTCATCGGCGACGGGGCCCAGCCCGGCTCCCCGGCCCCGGAGAAGTCCTCGATGTGGGTGATCGGGGTGGGGATCCCGATCTCGGTGCAGGCCTCGGCGAAGCGGCCCTTGTCGGAGATCTGGTCGAGGGTGGCGACGTCGACCAGGGAGATGCGGTAGAACGCATCGAGCTCGGCCCGGTGGGCCGCGAACAGGCGCGAGTAGCCGTCGGTGTTCGCGAGCAGGATGACCGGAGTCGCCTCGCGCCCGAGCGCAGCCTCGGCTGCGGTCCGCTCCCGGCCCCGGCGCAGCAGCTCGGCGATGTGGTCCTCGTTGCTGGCCTCGGCACCGAGCAGCACGTTGTCGATGATCGCCGAGTCGACCGGGCCGGTCGCGATCCTCGAG
Organism: Dermatophilaceae bacterium; assembly: GCA_017989115.1. GTDB lineage: Bacteria > Actinomycetota > Actinomycetes > Actinomycetales > Dermatophilaceae > Fodinibacter. The sequence goes on from JAGNQK010000024.1 coordinate 15,867, forward strand.
ATGACCGTCGAACGCACCCCGAATGCCTCGTGGAAGGCTCGAGCCAGCGAGTAGACCCCGATGTCCCCTCCGAGCATGACGACGTCGAAGGCCGGTGCGGCGAGGGACATTGATCTCCTTGAACAGTGTGCGGGGACGGACCTGCCGATCCTATCCGCCGACGCGGGACGTCCCGCCGCCGCGCGCGCTGGTGCCCAACGCCGTCTTGACCGTCCTCAGGACCTCGGCTCGTTCGGTGGTGCTGGCCGCGAATGGGGCGACACTCAGCGTGCTCACCCCGGCGTCCGCGTACCGACCGATGCGCTCGGCGATGCGTTCGGGTGAGCCGATGAGCGCCGTGGCGTCGGCGAGCTCGAAGGGAACGGCCGACGCGGCATCCCGGGGACGACCGGCGAGGTAGAGGTCCTGGATCTCGTCCGCGGCGTCGTCGAAGCCCATCCTGCGAGCCAGCGCGTTGTAGAAGTTCTGCTTCCGGCTGCCCATGCCGCCGATGTAGAGCGCGGTGTAGTCGGCCACGGCGGCGCGCCCTGCCTCGAGGTCATCGGTGACGACGACGGGCACGGTGACGACGACGTCGAAACCGGCCATCACGTCGCCCGCCGGCGCTCCCTCGGAAGCCGCGCGGACCCCACGTCCCGCGCGGACGGCATCCAGCATGTCGGCGCTGTGTTCCGGCGAGAAGAAGATGCCGAGCCAGCCGTCGGCGACCTCACCAGCGAGGCGGAGGTTGCGCGGTCCGACGGCGGCGAGGTAGATCGGCAGGTCGGGCCGCGGTGGCCTGATCGTCAGGCGCAGGGCCTTTCCAGGCCCGTCCGGCAACGGCAGGGTCACGTGCTCACCGGCGTAGGTGACCTGTTCGCGGCGCAGGGCCATCCGCACGACGTCGACGTACTCGCGGGTGCGCTGCAGCGGTGAGGTGAAGCGCACCCCGTGCCAGCCCTCGCTCACCTGCGGCCCGGAGACCCCCAGCCCCAGGTGGAACCGGCCCTGCGAGAGGGTGTCGAGGGTGGCGGCCGTCATCGCGGTCATCGCCGGGGTGCGCGCCGGGATCTGCATGACGCCGGCACCGAGACCGATGGTGCTCGTCTGCGCGGCCAACCAGGCCAGCACGGTCGGTGCGTCGGACCCGTACGCCTCGGCCACCCACGCCTGCCTGTACCCCAGGCTCTCGGCCACCTGGACGAGCTCGAGGGTGTCGGTGCCAAGTCCCATGCCGGCGTAGCCGCAGGTGATCGCGAGGTCCATGGCCTCCACCGTAGCGAGGGCCTCGGGCGATAAGGTGCCCGCCATGCTCACCCGCCGCCTCGGTGCCTCCGGTCTGGCCGTCTCCCGGCTCGGTCTCGGGACGATGGCGTGGGGCACCCGCACCTCCCCCGAGGACGCTCGCGACCTGCTCGGCCTCTTCCGGGCAGCGGGCGGGACGCTCATCGACACGGCCCACGGCTACGCGGGAGGGGCCTCCGAGGAGCTGCTCGGGGATCTGCTCCAGGGCCCGGACCGCGACGAGGTCGTGATCGTCACGAAGTCGGGGATCAGCCGGGCGACGAGCACGCGGGTCGTGGACTGCTCCCGGCGGGCCATGATGCACCAGCTCGAGACCTCGCTTCGCCGGCTGCGCACCGACCACGTCGACGTGTGGCTCGCCCACTCCTGGGACGAGAACACCCCCGTCGAGGAGACCGTCAGCGCCCTGCTGTGGGCCGTGGAGTCCGGGCGGGCGCGCTACGTCGGGGTGTCCAACCACGTGGGCTGGCAGGCGGCCCGCACGATGTCCCTGCTCACGGCATCCGGAGTCCCCCTCGTCGCCAACTCGGTCGAGTACAGCCTCGTCGCGAGGGCCCCCGAGCACGAACTCGTGGACGCGGGCACCGCGCTGGGGTTCGGGCTCCTCCCGTGGTCACCGCTCGGGCGCGGGGTGCTGGCCGGTCGCTACCGCACCACCGTGGCCGCCGACTCGCGCCTGGCCTCCGAGGAGTTCGGGCGGTTCGCCTCCAAGCACGTGGGCGAGCACACCCGCGGTGTCGTCGAGGCCGTGCGCACCGCGGCCGCCGGGCTCGGGGTCGCGCCAGCCGTCGTCGCGCTCGCCTGGGTGCGGGATCGTCAGGCGGTGGCTGCGCCGATCATCGGGCCGCGCACCCCCACCCAGCTCGCGGCGCTGCTCGAGTCGGAGGACGTCGACCTCCCGGAACAGATCGTGGCGGCGCTCGACGAGGTGTCGATCGAGCACACCTGAGTCGGATGCCGGTCGCTCAGCTGTCGTCCTCGTCCCCGTCGTCCTCTTCGACGAGAACGATGTCGTCATCCAGGCCCGAGTACAGGTGGGCGTCGTCGCCGTCCTCGTCGACGTGGGCGTCGTCGTCGACGTAGATGTCGAGCGGCGTCATCTCGCCGTAGGCGTCGAACAGGGCGCCGTCGTCGTCCTCGAAGGCGTCGGCGAGGTCGTCGTAGGCGGCGATGACAGCCGGGTCGTCCTCCCCGCGACGAGCGCTGCTTGCCTCCAGGTGCCTTTCGAGGGCGGCGACGAGGGTGTTCAGGGCGGCACGCGGGTCAGCGCTCATGGTGTCGACGGTACTCGCCGCTTGGCACAATGTGGTGATGGTCGAGTACGAGTACCTCACCCTGACGTTCGGGCGGGAGACCGCGCGGGGTGACATCCGCCGTCTGCTGACCGAGCACGCCGAGTACGGGCACTGGGAGCTCGACCGCACCAGGATCTACGTCGGCGGTCGGACCCGCACCAGGTTGCGCCGTCGGATCATCCGGGCACGGCGGGCCGTCAGCACGTCGCGATGAGGCGGCCGAGGACCCTGGCTCCGAACTGGAGCGCGTCAACCGGGACACGCTCGTCGACCCCGTGGAACATGGGGGCGAAGTCGAGCTCGGCCGGCAGGCGCAGTGGGGCGAATCCGTAGCCGGTGATGCCCAGCAGCGAGAGTGCCTTGTTGTCGGTGCCGCCGGACAGGCAGTACGGCAACACGACGGCATCCGGGTCCTCGGTGCGCAGCGCGGCGACCATCGCCTCGACGAGGTCGCCCTCGAAGGGAGCGTCAAGGGCGATGTCGCGATGGAGGACCTCGACGCTCACGTGCTCACCGGCGAGCTCCGTGATTGTGGCGAGCAGCTGCTCCTCGTGACCGGGCAGGAACCGGCAGTCGACGTTGGCGCTGGCGTGCTGCGGGATGACGTTGTGCTTGTAGCCCGCGTCGAGCATGGTGACGTTGCTCGTGTCCTGAAGGGTGCCGCGCACGAAGCCCTGTGCCCCGCGAAGATGGTCGAGCAGGTCCTCGAGGTCCTCGTCGGACCAGCTCGTGCCCGTCAGCTCACCCAGGCCCTCGAGCAAGGTGCGCACCGACGGGATGAACTCGCGGGGCCAGGTGTGGGCGGCGATGCGGGAGATCGCCTCGGCCAGCCGCACGATGGCGTTCTCGTCGTTGGGGACCGAACCGTGGCCCGCGCGGCCGTGAGCGGTCAGGCGAAGCCAGCAGATGCCCTTCTCGGCCGTCTGGAGCAGGTAGGTGCGACGCTCGTCGCCATGGCGATCGGTCACGGTGACGCTGTAGCCGCCGACCTCGCTGATCGCCTCGGTCACGCCGTCGAAGAGCTCGGGATGCTGCTCGACGAGGAAGTGCGAACCCTTGCGCCCGCCGGCCTCCTCGTCGGCGAAGAAGACGATGACGAGGTCGCGCGGCGGCACGGTGCCGGTGCGGGCGAGGTCGCGGACACAGGCGAGGATCATCGCGTCCATGTCCTTCATGTCGACGGCGCCGCGCCCCCAGACGCAGCCGTCACGCAGCTCACCCGAGAACGGGTCGACCGACCAGTCGGCGGCGTTGGCCGGAACGACGTCGAGGTGGCCGTGGATGCACAGGGCGCCGCGCTCACGGTCGGCGCCGGGGATGCGGACCACCACGCTGACCCGCCCCGGGTCGCTCTCGAACGTCTGTGGTTCCAGCCCCACCTCTCGCAGGCTCTGCACGACGTAGGCAGCCGCCTCGGCCTCGCCGGGTCCCGAACCGTCGCCGAAGTTGCTCGTGTCGATCCGGATCAGGTCTTGGCAGATCTGGACGACCTCGTCCTGGGCTGCTGTCGTGGTCTCACGCATGAGGACCACCCTAGGCCGGGGCCGCGATCGGGCGGCGGCAGTGGACGTCCGGGGATCGGATTTCGGTCCGACGCACGATGCGTGTAATGTTCCCGCTCGCAGGACGGCCTCCCCGGGCCGGGCCCGCACCACTCGTCCGGGTGGCGGAATTGGCAGACGCGCTAGCTTGAGGTGCTAGTGCCCTTATTGGGCATGGGGGTTCAAGTCCCCCCTCGGACACCACACGACGAAGGCCCCGAACCACACAGGTTCGGGGCCTTTCGCGTGGGCCGCGGACGGGCCGATCAGGCGGCGAAGGCGTCGACCGCGGTCTGGACGTCGGCCAGTAGGGGGTCCAGCCGGAGGGCAGCCTCGGTCGTGACGGCGCCCGAGTTGACGAGCTTGTCGTACTCCTCCACGAGCTTGTCGGTCTCTGCCGAGGTCTTGACCGGATCGTCTTCTCGAACGCCCTGGCGGATGTCACGGACGATGTCGTCGAGGACCTTGGCGCTGTCTGCGTCGAGCACTCCCCCGCGCTGGAGCGCTCCGACCTCGTCGGAGAAGGCCGAGAGCGCGCTCGTGACCTCCGCACCCAGATCGGGCTCAGGGGTGGGCGAGGGCGCCTCGGTCGTGGGTGTCGGCGTCGGGGTGGGACTTGCCGCCTCTGTGGTCGGCGGGGGGCTCGTCGAGGGCGGCGCCGTCGTGACCGCAGAGGTCGAGACCGACGGGGTCGCGGCGGGGGTCCCGGTGTCGTCGCCACGCATGAACTGCCAGAGCAGCAGGCCAAGGGCTGCCGCGGCGACCAGGGCGAGCACCCAGGTGAGGGCTCCCGGTCCGACACGCTCGGGCTCGACGTCGCGTGGGGGGTCGCTCGGGGGCAGGGGAACCGGCACAGGGGCAGGGGCAGGGGGCGTCATCCGCTGGGTCGCTGCGGTGCCTCCAGCGGACATCGCCCTCGTGGCGAAGAGCGACTCGCCCTCCTCCAGCGCGACCGCCACCAGAGCAGCGCTCTCGGGGCGCTGGTCGGGCTGCTTGGCGAGCAGGTCGTGGACGAGGTCGGCCAACCAGTCGGGGGTGTCAGGGCGCAGGTCCCGCACGTCGGGAACGAGGTCGTTGGCGTGCATCATCATCGTGGCGACCGGGGTGGGGCCGCGGAACGGTGGCTGACCGGCCAACATGGCGTACAGGACGCAGCCGAGCGCGTACAGGTCGGCGCGGCCGTCGACCCGGCCACCCAGAGCCTGCTCGGGAGCGAGGTACTCGGCGGTGCCCATGACCGTGTGTGTCGCCGTGAGGGACTGGGAGCCGGTGGACTCGGCGAGCTGGGTGATCCCGAAGTCCAGCACGCGAACACGGCCGTCGGCGGCGTAGGCGATGTTGCCGGGCTTGATGTCGCGGTGCACGAGTCCCCGGGCGTGGGCGGCCTCCAACGCTGCGGCGACCTGGCGCCCGACCTCGACGACCTCGTCGACGGGCACGGGGCCAGCGGCGATGCGCTCGGCCAGGCTCGGCCCGGGCAGCAGCTCCATGACGAGGTAGGCGGTGTGGTCCTCCACCCCGCTGTCGTGGACCGTCACGACTCCCTCGTGGCTCAGGCCCGCGGTTGCCCGCGCCTCGCGTTCGAAGCGGGCCGCCCCGGACTCGTCGGGAACGGTGCGCAGGTCGATGAGCTTGATCGCGACCTGGCGGCCCAACACCGAGTCGGTGCCGCGCCACACCTCGCCCATTCCGCCGCGACCGATCCGCTCCTCGAGGACGTACCGGCCCGCGAGACGACGCTGCTCGTTGCTCATCACCCCAACCTAGTGGCACTCCCGTAGCCTGTGCGGGTGCTCGAGTCCGTGACCGCGACCCGCTTCGTCGTGCCGCTGCGTGAGGGGGGCTCCCTCCCCGGACTGGTCGAGGCCGACGACCTCGGCACCTACGTCGTGAAGTTCACCGGCGCCGGTCAGGGGCGCAAGGTCCTCGTCGCAGAGGTCATCGTCGGTGAGCTGGCGCGCCGACTCGACATCCCCACGCCCCGTCTGGCCGTGGTCGACCTCCCCAGCGCCATCGCGCGGTACGAGGCCGATGAGGAGGTCCAGGACCTGCTCAACGCCAGCCCGGGACTCAACCTCGGGGTCGACTTCCTGCCCGGTTCCTTCGGGTACGACGGGTCGCGCCCGCCGGGTGCCGTGGATGCCGGTTCGGTGCTGTGGCTGGATGCGTTCACGGCGAACGTCGACCGGACCTGGGCCAACCCGAACCTGCTGGTCTGGCACGGCCGCACGTGGGCGATAGACCACGGAGCGACGTTGTGGTTCCACCACTCGTGGCCCAGCCGTCCGCCGGATGCCGCACGCTTCGCCAGCCAACCGTTCGATCCCAGCGGGCACGTGCTGGCCGGGGTCGCGGAACCGCTCGCCTCGGCCCACGAGCGCCTGACGCCGCTGGTGACGCCCGAGCTCGTTCGGGAAGTCGTGGACCTCGTCCCGTCCATCTGGATCGAGACGACGTCGAGCCTCCCGGACGAGGATGCCGTGCGCTCCGCGTACGTGGAGCACCTCACCGCCCGCCTCGCCAACCCCGGGCCGTGGGTGGGTGCGTCATGAGCCACCCGTACCAGTACGCGGTGCTGCGGTTCGTGCCTCGCGTTGACCGGGGCGAGTGCCTCAACGTCGGTGTCGTCGTGCATTCTCAGTCGGCCGGCGTGCTGCGGTGTGCCTTCCACCTCGACGAGCCGCGCATCGTGGCGTTTGCCCCAGACGCTGATCTCGACGGACTGCGCCGGTCCCTCGAGGCCGTGGGGACGATGTGCGATCGCCCCCCAGCTGATGTGGGCGGCACCTTGTCGACGCCGGGCAAACGCTTCGGCTGGATCACCGCGCCACGCTCGACCGTGCTCCAACCGGGGCCGGTCCACGGCGGATGCGTCCTCGACCCCGCGGCCGAGGTCGACCGACTCCTCGACCGTCTCGTGAAGTAGCCGGCAGCACGCCCAGGCCAGCCGAGTGCCCGCTCGGCATCGTGCTGGCCTCACGCCGAGACCAGACGGTCGATGTGGGCTCGTTCCAGTGGTGAGGCGCGGGGTCGTTTTCGCTCTCGTGGTCGTCGCCGCTCGCGGGGTCGTGGCGGCACGCCCGCTGGTCGCATGTGGGCTGCGGGTCTGTCGGGGTGTTCGTCGGTGTGGGTTGCGGGTTGCCAGCCCCAGCCGGTGAGCGGGGGTGCGGTGGAGTGGTAGGTGTGGCCGGTGGGGGTGGTGAAGCGAAGCTGTCGGGGGTGGCCGGGGGTGAGGCCGGTGTGTTGGAGATCGACTCGCCAGCCGGGTGCTTCTTTGACGTGGTTGCAGCGGGCGCAGTCGCCTGAGCCGTTGGTGTAGGTGGTGGGGCCGCCGTCGCGGACGGGGTGGGCGTGGTCGGCGTGCACGATGGGGGCGTTGCACCAGGGGGTGGCGCAGACGTCGTCCCTGAGGATGAGCATGCGGCGTAGGAGCCCGGTGAAGGTGCGGCGGCGGGAGTCCATGGCGACGAGGTCGCGCCCATCGGGGGTGGTGAACAGCCGCCGCAGCCACACCGAGCCGTGGTCGGTGCGCAGCCAGGTTCGGGCGATGGGGGCGGGGAGAGGTCCGTGACCGGGAATGCGGGCGGGTTCGTTGATGTCGCGGGTGGGGTCGCCGACTCCGAGCAGGCCGCGGTCGGTGATGACGAGGTTGACCTCGACGGGTTGGGTTTGCCCGATCGCGCGCCCGGAGAGCAGCCGTAGGGCGGTGTCGGTCATGACCGCGCCGAGCCCGCGCCCGTCAGGAGCCTCGTCGGGGCATTGCCCACCGACCACGCTCTTGGCGCGGGCTTGGAGGCAGGCGTAGGCGCCGACGATGTCCTTGAGGGGGCCCAGGATGCTCAGGTAGGCCATGCCGTCCGGGGCGGGGCGGGTGGTGACCCGGCGGGAGCGCACGGCGGCCTCCATCCGGCGCACCACGGAGGC
>JAGNQK010000133.1 GCA_017989115.1 Dermatophilaceae bacterium
GGCGCGGACGCCGTGCTGGTCGGCGAGGCGCTCGTGCGCACCGGTGACCCGCGCGGTGGTGCCGCCGCGATGGTCGCAGCGGGCGCCATCACCGACCGAGAGGCCCCGCAGTGACCGACACCCAGACCGACGACGGCATCCGCGACCTCACCCCGCACGAGCTGCCCCGACCCGGCCGGTTCGGCGAGTTCGGTGGTCGCTACGTCCCCGAGGCGCTGGTCCCGGCGCTCGAACAGCTCGACGAGGCCCGCCAGAAGGCGGCCGTCGACCCCGAGTTCCAGGCCGAGCTGGCTCACCTGCACGCCACCTACACCGGGCGACCGAGCATCATCACGGAGGTCCCGCGGTTCGCGGCGCACTGTGGTGGGGCGCGGGTCATCCTCAAGCGCGAGGACCTCAACCACACCGGGTCCCACAAGATCAACAACGTCCTCGGCCAGGCCCTGCTGACCAAGCGCATGGGCAAGACCCGGGTGATCGCCGAGACCGGCGCCGGGCAGCACGGCGTCGCGACGGCCACGGCCGCCGCCCTGCTGGGGCTGGAGTGCACCGTCTACATGGGCAAGGTCGACACCGAGCGCCAGGCGCTCAACGTGGCCCGCATGCGCATCCTGGGCGCGGAGGTCATCCCCGTCGAGCACGGCAGCGCCACCCTCAAGGACGCCATCAACGAGGCGCTGCGCGACTGGGTCACCAACGTGCAGTCCACGCACTACCTCATCGGCACCGTCACCGGCCCGCACCCGTTCCCCGAGATGGTGCGCGACTTCCACAAGATCATCGGCGAGGAGGCCCGCGCGCAGGTCCTCGACCTCACCGGGCGTCTGCCGGATGCCGTGATCGCCTGCGTCGGCGGCGGATCGAACGCGATGGGCATCTTCCACCGCTTCATCGAGGATGCCGGGGTGCGCCTGATCGGGATCGAGGCCGGGGGAGAGGGCATCGAGTCCGGTCGGCACGCCGCCCGCTTTGCGTCGGCGTCGCGCGGGGTGCTGCACGGTGCGATGAGCTACCTCATGCAGGACGACGACGGCCAGACCGTGGAGTCGCACTCCATCTCCGCCGGGCTGGACTACCCGAGCGTGGGCCCCGAGCACTCGTTCCTGCGGGACAGCGGCCGCGCCGAGTACCGGTACGCCACCGACGACAGGGTCATGGAGGCATTCTCGCTGCTCAGCCGCACCGAGGGCATCATCCCGGCCATCGAGTCCGCCCACGCCCTCGTGGGGGCCATGGAGGTCGGCCGGGAGCTGGGGCCTGACGCGCTGCTGCTCGTCAACCTCTCGGGCCGCGGCGACAAGGACATGGAGACCGCCGCCCGGTACTTCGGGCTGCTCGGCGGGGGGCCGGCATGAGCACCGTCGTGAACGGTGTCGAGGGCATCCTGCGCCGGTGCCGCGAGGAAGGGCGCGCGGCGCTCGTCGGGTACCTGCCGGTGGGCTTCCCCACGGTCGAGGGCTCCCTCGAGGCGATGCGCGTGCTCGTGGAGGCCGGCTGCGACATCGTCGAGGTCGGCGTGCCGTACAGCGACCCCCTGATGGACGGGCCGGTCATCCAGCACGCGGCGAGCACCGCGCTCGCCGGCGGGGCCCGCGTCGACGACGTCTTCCGTGCCACGCAGGCGGTGCGGGATGCCGGTGGGGCCGCCCTGGTCATGACGTACTGGAACCTCGTGCTGCGCCGCGGGGTGGAGCGCTTCGCCGCCGACCTGGCAGCCTCCGGAGGGTCGGGTCTCATCACGCCTGACCTCATCCCCGACGAGGCGGAGGAGTGGATCGCCGCGAGCGATGCGCACGGGCTCGACCGGGTCTTCCTCGTCGCGCCGTCGTCGACGCCCGAGCGGCTCAGCGCCGTCACCAGCGCCTGCCGCGGCTTCGTCTACGCCGCGTCGACGATGGGGGTCACCGGCGCCCGCACGAGCGTGGATTCGGACGCACGCGGCCTCGTCGAGCGCACCCGGGCCGTGAGCGACCTGCCGGTCTGCGTCGGGCTCGGTGTCTCCACCGGCGCCCAGGCCGCCGAGCTCGCCGCGTACGCCGACGGGGTCATCGTCGGTTCCGCCCTCGTCCGCACGCTCACCGGGCCGGGGGAACTCGGTGACCGGCTCGAGTCGTTGCGCGCTCTGACGAAGGAACTGGCTGACGGTGTGAGGAGTGGGCGCGGATGAGCACGGCCACCGACCCCACCCTCCACGATGTGTCGCCGGCGCCCGAGCGGGGTGAGCGGCTCAAGGACGTCATCGGGCTGCTGGCCCGCCTCTTCCTGGGCGCCGTCCTGATCTACGCCGGCGCGGCGAAGGTCGGCAGGCCGCTGACGTCCGAGCGCGCCGTGCAGGCCTTCGAGATCTTTCCCACGGAGCTCGCCGGGTACATCGGCCTGGCCCTGCCCTTCGTCGAGATCGTGCTGGGCGTCCTGCTCATCCTGGGCCTGTTCACCCGGCCGGTGGCCATCGTCTCGACCCTGCTCATGGTCGCCTTCATCATCGGCATCGCCCAGGCGTGGGCGCGGGGTCTGACCATCGACTGCGGGTGCTTCGGTGGCGGCGGGCAGGTGGCCGCGGGTGAGACGAAGTACGGCATCGACATCGCCCGCGATGCGACCTTCGCCCTTGCCGGGGCCTGGCTGTGGTGGCGTCCGCGCACCCTGGCCTCCCTTGACCGTCTGCTGTTCCGCTAAACCACGAGGAGATCGACCACCATGGCGAAGAAGTCCGCCAAGGCCCAGGACCGGGGTGCCGCCACCGCGCGCCAGGCAAAGATCCAGGCTGCCCAGAAGTCCGCCGGGGGCGGAGCGAACAAGATCGTCGTCGCCACGGTCGTCGCCATCGTCGCGATCATCGCCACGGTGGGTGGCGTCGTCTGGAGCCAGACGTCGAAGGAGAACGCCCCCGCCGCGGGCGGCAACGCCCTCCCCACGGGGGTCAGCGAGCTGGGCAAGGGGTACCCGGCGTTCCAGGACGTCACGGCCGCCGACGGTGCGCCCACCGTCGACCTGTACGTCGACTACCAGTGCCCGGCGTGCGCCATGTTCGAGAAGGCCTTCGGTCCGACGCTGAGCGAGCAGGCCTCCAGCGGCAAGATCAAGCTCGTCTACCACGTCAAGAACTTCCTCGACGACAACCTCAAGAACGACAGCTCGACGCGCGCGGCGAACGGGGCCTTCTGCGCCTCCGATGCCGGCAAGTTCCAGGAGTACAGCGACCAGCTCTTCCCCGGTCAGCCCGCGCGCGAGGGCGAGGGCTGGACCGATGCCCAGCTCAAGGCCTTCGCCGAGACCGCCGGGGTGAGCGGAGCGGCCCTGACGACCTGGGAGTCCTGCCTGGCCGCCGGCAAGTACACCGACTACGTGAACTCGGTCGAGAAGCAGTCCTTCGCCGACGGGGTCAAGGGCACGCCGACGGTCAAGGTGAACGGTGAGGACCTCGACACCGGCACCCTGGTCAACGCCGAGGGCACGGCCTTCGACCCGGCCAAGCTCGTCGCGGCCCTCGAGGCTGCCGGCAAGTGATCGCCTCCCTGCCCAGCCCCACGGTCGGGGTGTGGCACCTGGGTCCGGTCCCGCTGCGGATGTACGCCGTGTGCATCCTGCTCGGGATCGTGGTCGCGGTGTGGCTCACCGGCAAGCGCCTCGTCCCACGGGGCTACGAGGCTGGGCAGGCGCTCGACGTCGCCGCGTATGCCGTGCCGTTCGGCATCGTCGGCGGCCGCATCTACCACGTCATCACCACCCCTGAGCCCTACTGGGGTGAGGGGGGCAACCCGGTCGATGCGCTGAAGATCTGGGAGGGCGGCCTCGGCATCTGGGGGGCGATCGCCCTCGGGGCCTTCGGCACCTGGGTCGGGTGCCGGCAGGTCGGCATCCGTTTCCTGCCCTTCCTGGATGCCGCGGTGCCCGGTGTGGCGCTCGCGCAGGCGATCGGGCGGGTCGGCAACTGGTTCAACAACGAGCTGTACGGCGGCCCCACGACGTTGCCGTGGGGGCTGACCATCCACAAGTGGGACCAAGGCGCTGGCCGAGCCGTCGAGGACGCCTCGGGAAACCCCGTCGTCCTCGGGGTGTTCCACCCGACGTTCCTGTACGAGATGATCTGGCTCCTCGTGCTCGCCGCGGCGCTGCTCGTCATCGACAAGCGACGGGCGCTGGCCCCGGGCCAACTCGCCGGCCTGTACGTCGCGGGGTACCCCGTGGGCCGCATCGTCATCGAGTTCATGCGCACCGACAAGGCCGAGATCATCCTCGGGCTGCGCCTCAACGTCTGGACGAGCATCATCGTCTTCGCTCTCGGGGTGTGGATCTACTGGTTCACCGGTCGCCGCGCCGAGCGCAGTGCTGTCCCGCAGAGCGAACCCGAATCCCGGAATGTGGGATAGCGAAACTCAAATCGCGAGACCGCGCCGCCGGGCGATAGTCTTCCGGCACGTGGCCAGAGCCGTCCGCGCTGACCTTGCCGTGCCCGGCCCCTCGAGGGCCCACGACTGAAGAGGACGGTGATGCGACGTGACCGTCGCCCGCTTCTCCGCCCAGCCCACCGACACGGGCCTGTACCGCCGCGAGCACGAGCACGATGCCTGCGGTGTGGCCCTCGTGGCGACGATGCGGGGCAGTGCCGGCCACGACATCGTCGCGCACGCCCTCGACGCGCTGCGCAACCTCGACCACCGCGGTGCCACCGGCGCCGACCCGTTGGTGGGTGACGGCGCCGGCATCCTCACCCAGGTCCCCGACGCGTTCTTCCGCGCGGTCCTGGATGCCGACCTCCCCGAGGCCGGCGCCTACGCCGTCGGCATGGCCTACCTGCCCCAGGACGACGACGAGCGCGCACTGGCCGAGCAGCGGATCGCCGACATCGCAGTGGACGAGGGCCTTCGCGTCATCGCCTGGCGTGACGTGCCCGTGACCCCCGACCTCGTCGGCCAGTCCGCCCGCGAGTGCATGCCGGTCTTCCGTCAGCTGTTCGTCACCTCCGAGCAGGGGCTTCGCGGCATCGAGCTCGACCGCGTGGCCTTCTGCCTGCGCAAGCGCGCTGAGCACGAGGCCGACGTCTACTTCCCGTCCCTGTCTGCCCGCACGGTCGTCTACAAGGGCATGCTCACCACCGGTCAGCTCGAGCCGTTCTTCCCCGACCTGTCCGACGAGCGCTTTGCCTCCGAGCTGGCGCTCGTGCACTCGCGCTTCTCCACGAACACCTTCCCGAGCTGGCCGCTCGCGCACCCCTACCGGTTGATCGCGCACAACGGTGAGATCAACACCGTCAAGGGCAACCGCAACTGGATGCGGGCGCGCGAGAGCCAGATCAGCTCGACCGTCATCCCCGGCGACATCGAGCGGGTCTTCCCGATCTGCACCCCCGGGGCCTCCGACTCGGCGACGTTCGACGAGGTCCTCGAGCTGCTCCACCTCGGGGGTCGGTCGCTGCCGCACGCCGTGCTCATGATGATCCCCGAGGCGTGGGAGAACCACGAGTCGATGGACCCCGCGCGGCGCGCCTTCTACGAGTTCCACTCCACGTTCATGGAGCCGTGGGACGGCCCGGCCTGCGTCACCTTCACCGACGGCACCCTCATCGGTGCGGTGCTCGACCGCAACGGCCTGCGTCCGGGCCGCTACTGGGTCACCGACGACGGGCTCGTCGTGCTCGCCTCCGAGGCAGGGGTTTTGGACATCGAGCCCGAGCGGGTGGTGCGCCGTGGGCGGCTGCAGCCGGGCCGGATGTTCCTCGTCGACACCGCGGCGGGCCGCATCATCAGCGACGAGGAGGTCAAGTCGGGCCTGGCGGGCGAACACCCCTATGAGGAGTGGCTGCACGCGGGCCTGCTCGAGCTGTCCGACCTGCCCGAGCGGGAGCACATCATCCACACCGCCGCCTCGGTGGCGAGGCGCCAGCGCACCTTCGGCTACACCGAGGAAGAGCTCAAGCTCATCCTCGCGCCGATGGCCTCCGCCGGCCTCGAGGCGCTGGGTTCGATGGGCACCGACACCCCGCTCGCCGTGCTGTCAGACCGGCCGCGACTGGTCTTCGACTACTTCAGCCAGCTCTTCGCCCAGGTCACCAACCCCCCGCTCGACGCGATCCGCGAAGAGCTCGTCACCTCGCTCGGGTCCTCGATCGGCCCCGAGGGCAACGTCCTCGACGCCACCCCGGCGCACGCGCGCCAGGTGGTGCTGCCCTTCCCGGTCATCGACAACGACGAGCTCGCCAAGCTCGTGCACATCAACGCCGACGGTGACCTGCCCGGCTACAGC
>JAGNQK010000134.1 GCA_017989115.1 Dermatophilaceae bacterium
TGAGCCGCGACGAGCTCGACGCGGCCCGCGAGAAGCTGCCCATCCTCTACGTGGATGCCGTGCCCGTTCGGGTCGACGACCGCGGCGCCGTCGTCGCCGTCGGCGTCCTGTTGCGCCTCGGCCCCGAGGGCGAGGTGTGCCGCGAACTGGTCTCGGGGCGGGTGCTGCACCACGAGCGGGTGCGCGATGCGCTGCTCCGACACATCGAGAAGGACCTGGGCCCGATGGCGCTGCCCCGCATCCCGGCGAGCCCCCAGCCGTTCACCGTCGCCGAGTACTTCCCCACCCCTGGCGTCACCGCATTCCACGACCCCCGCCAGCACGCGGTGTCCTTGGCCTATGTCGTCCCGGTCGCGGGTGACTGCGCGCCGCAGGCCGACTCACTCGACCTCACCTGGCTGACGCCCGAGCAGGCGCTCGACCCCGGTCTGCAGGCCGAGATGGACCGCGGCCACGGGGTGCTGCTGCGTCAGGCGCTGGCCCACCTCGGCCACACCGTCTGAGCCCTCGCCCGGTGGCTGAGCCCCGTCTCCCCGGGGCTGGGCAAGGGAAGCGCGAGGTTCGCAAGGGAAGGCATCCCTTGCGAACCTCGTGCTTCCCTCATGGGGAGGAAAAGTCGGCGGGGGTCAGCCGGTGAACTCGTCCCGGGTGCGGGTCATGTCGTGGTGGTCGGCGGCGTGCGCCTGCTCCGGGGTCGGGGCCAGCCCACCGAGCCGTGCCGGGACGTACCGCAGGTCCTCACCGTGCAGTGTCGGGTAGGCCGCCTGCTGGGCGTCGAGCTGGGCCTGCATGGCCGCACGCAGCCGCTCGTTGGCGGCGTTGACGTCCTCGCGGCGGGCGATCTCGAGCGGCGCCCCCACGGTGATGCTGACCGGGATGCGCGAGAACGGCCGCATGTGCTTGGGCAGGTTCTTGGTCCACACCCGCTGCCCGCCCCAGATGGTCACGGGCAGCACCGGCACACCGGCCACCTGCGCCATCTTCACCGCGCCGGGCTTGAACTCCTTGAGCTCGAACGAGCGTGACATCGTCGCCTCGGGGAACACCCCGACGATCTCCCCCGCCCGCAGCGCCCGGATGGCCGTGGCGAACGCCTCGCCGCCCTTGTGCCGGTCGACGGGGATGTGCCCCATCCCGCGCATCAGCGGCCCGGTGATGTTGTGCGAGAACACCGACTTCTTCGCCATGAAGCGCACGTAGCGACGGTTCGGCCACGCCGGCAACCCGGCGTACATGAAGTCGAGGTAGGAGGTGTGGTTGATCGCCATGATGGCTCCGCCCTGCGCGGGCACGTGCTCCTGACCCGTGATGGTGAAACGCGTCCCCTGGACGAGGAACAGCGCCCTGACGGCCGAGATGACGGGCCGGTACACGGGTTCTTTCATGGGGCCAAGACTAGGCCAGAGGACACGCATCGTGGATGCCGTGGCTCGCCCCGGCGGGACGCGGCACCTCTCGGCGTCGGATGCCGTCGCGCCACGTGGCCGGGTGCCGGGTCACCACTCCCGGTCTGGGATGATGGCGCCCATGACCGAGTCCTTCCTGCCATCTCGCGCTGCCTCCGTTCCGGACAAGCCGTCCCTCGACGGTCTCGAGGACAAGTGGGCGGCCGTATGGCAGGAGCAGGACACCTACGCGTTCGACCGCGAGGCGGCCCTCGCCGGCCCCCGCGAGGCGGTCTTCGCCATCGACACCCCGCCGCCCACGGCATCCGGGTCACTGCACATGGGGCACGTGTTCAGCTACACCCACACCGACTGCGTGGCGCGGTACAAGCGGATGGCCGGGTTCAACGTCTTCTACCCGATCGGCTGGGACGACAACGGGCTGCCCACCGAGAAGCGGGTGCAGAACTACTACGGCGTGCGCGGTGATGCCGCCCTGCACCACGACCCCGACTTCGTGCCGCCCTTCCGCGGTGACGCACGCAGCACCAAGGCCGCCGACGAAATGCCCGTGTCGCGGCAGAACTTCATCGAGCTCTGCGACGAGCTGACGGTGCGCGACGAGGAGGCCTTCGAGTCCCTCTTCCGTCGCATCGGGCACAGCTACGACTGGTCGATCACCTACCGCACGATCGACGACCACTCCCGCGCCACCGCCCAGCAGGCGTTCCTGCGCAACCTGGCCCGCGGCGAGGCCTACCAGGCCGAGGCTCCGGGGCTGTGGGACGTCACGTTCCAGACGGCCGTCGCCCAGGCCGAGCTCGAGGCCCGCGACTACCCCGGGCACTACCACCGGGTGGCCTTCCACGGCGCCCATGGCCCGGTGCACATCGAGACCACCCGCCCCGAGCTCATCCCGAGCTGTGTGGCCCTGATCGCCCACCCCGACGACGAGCGCTACCAAGGCCTGTTCGGCACGACGGTGACGACTCCCCTGTTCGGTGTGGAGGTCCCCGTGCTCGCCCACCCGGGCGCCGAGATGGACAAGGGTGCCGGCATCGCGATGTGCTGCACGTTCGGTGACCTCACCGACGTCATCTGGTGGCGCGAGCTGCAGCTGCCGACCCGCTCGGTGATCACCCGCAGCGGTCGCCTCCAGGGCGAGACCCCTGCCTGGCTCGAGGGCACGCCCGGTGAAGCCCTCTACGCCGAGCAGCTCGCGGGCAAGACCCCGTTCGGGGCACGCGCCGCCCTCGTCGACGCCCTGCGCGAGTCCGGTGACCTCGACGGCGAGCCCAAGGCCACCCAGCGCATGGCGAACTTCTACGAGCGCGGTGAGAAGCCGCTCGAGATCGTCACCTCGCGCCAGTGGTACATCCGCAACGGCGGCCGCGACGCCGAGCTCAACGCGGCGCTGATCGCCCGCGGGGAGCAGATCGACTTCCACCCCGCGTTCATGCGCAGCCGCTACGCCAACTGGGTGAGCGGGCTCAACGGCGACTGGCTGGTCTCCCGCCAGCGCTTCTTCGGTGTGCCAATCCCCGTCTGGTACCCCCTCGACGCCGACGGCGAGCCGGTCTACGACACCCCGATCGTCCCGGACGAGAGCGCCCTGCCGGTCGACCCCGCGGCCAACCCGCCGGCCGGCTACACCGAGGACCAGCGCGGCGTGCCCGGCGGCTTCATCGGCGACCCCGACGTGCTCGACACCTGGGCCACGTCCTCGCTCAGCCCGCAGATCGCCGGCGGGTGGCGCAACGCCGACGGCACCGGCACCGACCCGCTGTTCGACAAGGTCTTCCCGATGGACGTGCGCCCCCAGGGCCACGACATCATCCGCACGTGGCTCTTCTCCACGGTCGTGCGCGCCCACTTCGAGCACGGCAGCGTGCCGTGGACCGACGCCGCCATCAGCGGCTGGATCCTCGACCCCGACCGCAAGAAGATGAGCAAGTCCCGCGGCAACGTCGTCACCCCCGAGGACCTGCTCAAGGAGCACAGCGCGGATGCCGTGCGCTACTGGGCGGCCAGCGGTCGCCTGGGCACGGATGCCGCCTACGACACCGGCCAGATCAAGGTCGGCCGGCGCCTCGCGATCAAGGTGCTCAACGCGAGCAAGTTCGCGCTGTCGTTCGGGTCGGTCGAGGGTGACCTCGCCGCGCAGGTGACCGAGCCGATCGACCTGTCCCTGCTCGCCGGCCTGCGCGACGTCGTGGCCAAGGCCACCGCCGGTTTCGAGGCCTGGGACTTCACCCGCGCCCTCGAGGTCACCGAGCAGTGGTTCTGGTCGTTCTGCGACGACTACCTCGAGCTCGTCAAGGACCGCGCCTACGGTGCCCAGGGTGACGCCGGGGCGGCATCGGCCCGTGCGACGCTGCGGATCAGCCTCGACGTGGCGCTGCGGCTGTTCGCGCCGGTCCTGCCCTACGTCACCGAGGAGGTCTGGTCCTGGACCCACGACGGGTCGGTGCACCGCGCCTCGTGGCCGACGGTCGACGAGGTGCCCGGCAGCGGCGACCCGGCCGTGCTCGGGTCGGTGGGTGCCGCCCTGGCCGTCGTGCGCAAGGCGAAGTCGGAGGCCAAGGTCGGCATGCGCGCCGAGGTGCCCTCGATGACCCTCGTCGGGCCGGATGCCGTGCACGCCCACGTGCGCAGCGCCGAAGGTGACCTGCGAGCGGCCGGCAAGCTCACCGGCATCCTCGACTACGCCGAAGGCGATGAGGTCGCCGCGCGCGACATCGAGCTCGTGGCCGTCGCGAAGCCCACCGCCTGAGTCGGGTCAGGCGGGGGCGGCGCCCGGCGCCACGGCATACGAGGACCGGCGCACCGAACGGACACCGGTGGGGCGCACCGCGATCCACGGCACGTCCCACCCGCTGAGCCCCAGCCTGCCCTCGACGACGACGTCCCGCCGCAGGTGGCTGACGCGGCCCGTGCCAGGGTCGTACACGTCGAGCATGCGGTCGCCGTCCCCCGGCAGCACGAGCACGACGTGGCGGGGCGCCACCGTGTTGCCGACGTAGAGCAACCCCGGTTCCCCCTCCGCGACGACGTCGACGAGGGTGTCGAAGGACCGGACCAGCTCGCTGCGCGAGTCGGTGCGCAGGACGTCGAGCGTGTACTCGGTGCCCCGGCGTGCGGCGCCGTACTCGAGCTCGCGCTGGGCCCCCCACGGTGGGGTGCCGAGACGGCGCGGCCAGGGGACGTTGAGGCGGTGGGCACCCGGCAGGAGGCTGTTCGTGCGCCGCATGACGATGCGTTCGTAGGCCGCGAAGCGCTCCCCCGGCGTGGAACCCTCCGGCGAGCCGGGTGGGTTGGGCAGGCCGGTGCGCACCCAGGACGCGAACTGGGGGTCGACGTGCATCCGGGCCACCGTGAGGCAGGCCGATCCGCACGTCACCGGGGACTGCTGCACGGGGCCGGTGTCACCGGCGCGCAGACGATAGGCCATGACCACGACCCCATCGTGTCGGCGAACCGGCGTTCGCGCCACCTCCGACCACCGTGCGGGTCGGTGACGGCCCGAGCAGCGAGCAGTCGGGCGTCAGCTCGACGCGCGCTCGATGAGGTCGACCCGCTGGACGATCCCCCGGCCGTCCGGCGCGTTCGGGACGTCGGCCGCGCCCGAGATCCCGTCCACGGCTGCCGACTCACCGGCATCCGAGTGCGCGTCCGGCACCGCGTGGCCGAGCTGGCGGAGCAGGAGCCGAGCCATGAGCCGGCCCTGGGTCTCGGTGCGCTGTCGCACCGTGGTCAGGCTCGGCTCGGAGAGCCTGGCCAGGTCGATGTCGTCGAAGCCCACGACCGCGACGTCCTCGGGGACCCGCCGACCGAGCCTGCGGATCACGCTCATCGCACCGAGTGCCATGAGGTCGGACGCCACGAAGATCCCGTCGACATCCGGGGCGCGGTCGAAGAGCCGGGCTGCCGCCTGCTCCCCCGACTGCGTCGTGAAGTTGCCGAACTCGACGAGCGTCTTGCGGAAGTCGCGCCCCATGCCCTGGCGGAAGCCCTCGAGCCGGTCGCGGCCGGCCGACATGTCCGCCGGGCCGGCGATGGTGGCGATGCGACGGCGCCCGCGCTGGCGCAGGTGCTGGGCCGCCAGCCGGCCACCTTCGACGTTGTCGTTGTCGACGTAGGGCACCTCCACCCTGGGGTCGAGGGGGCGCCCACCGATGACGACCGGGATGCCGCCCTCGACGAGCTTCTCGGCCAGGCGATGGCCCCCGTGCTCCGAGATGAGCAGCACGCCGTCGGTGTGCCCGCCCGCCAGGTAGCGCGAGAGCGAGGAGATCTGGTCGTCCGACTGGGTCATCGACAACGACAGCTGGACCCCGGCGTGGCTGAGCTCGTGGCTGACGCCCCGCACGATCTGGGCGAAGAACGGGTCACCGAAGACCCGGTCGTCGCTCTCGGCCGCGACGAGGGTGACGGTGTCCGTGCGCCGGGTCATGAGCGCCCGGGCCGCGGCGTTCGGCACGTAGTCGAGGTCCTCGACGGCCCGAGTGACGACCTCGCGCAGGGCAGGGTCCACCGTCGTGGACCCGTTGACGACGCGAGAGACCGTCGCGCGTGACACCCCCGCGTGGCGAGCGACCTGCTCGAGCGTCGGTCTGCGCCGCCGAGCCGGGGTCGTCATCTCAGGCGGAGCGCTTCCGGGGGGCCCGCTTGCGGCTGGGGTCGTCGCTGTGGCGAACGATGGTCGGCAGGACGTTCTTGCGCACGACCTCGCTCGTGACGACGACCTTGGCGATCTCGTCGTCACTGGGCACGTCGAACATCGTGGGGAGGAGGACCTCCTCCATGATCGCGCGCAGGCCGCGAGCG
>JAGNQK010000135.1 GCA_017989115.1 Dermatophilaceae bacterium
GTCGACGTCGTGAAGTGACCCGCCGGCCCCTCGGTGCGACGGTAGAACCCGGCCTCGCCGTAGAGCGCGTCGTGCCACGCCTGCCGCCACGGGACCATCACGCCCGCACGGTACCTCGCCGCACGTCGGCCCTCGCCGGCACCGTTCATGACTGGCCCGCGCCGCCGGACGTGCAAACGAGGGCGCGCCGCACAGGAAACCCAGCACTGGCGCGGGTGCGAGGGCGGGCGACGGCGTCTTTGCACGTCCAGCGGCGCACCCAGCCCCTGCGCGAACGCCCATTTGAGCACCCAACCCGGGAAAGGAGCGAGGCGGACCGGTAGCGTGCTCGATCGTGGACGGCATCGAGCACCCCGCCCGCCTCACCGTCGGTGTCGTCGGTGCGGGCCGAGTCGGCTCCGTGTTGGGGGCAGCCCTCGCCAGAGCGGGCCACCGGGTCACCGGAACCTACGCCGTCTCCGAGGCCAGCCGAGCCCGCGCAGCAGAACTGCTGCCCGGTGTGCCCGTCAAGGACGTCGCAGCAGTGGTCGCCGGCGCCGAGCTCGTCCTGCTCGCCGTGCCAGACGACGCCCTCGGTCACCTCGTCGCCGGTCTGGCCGCCACGGGCGTGTGGCAGGCCGGGCAGATCGTCGTGCACACCAGCGGCCGCCACGGGGTCGGCATCCTCGACCCGGCCCGCGCCCAGCACGTGCTGCCGCTGGCCCTGCACCCGGCGATGACCTTCACCGGAACCGCGATGGACCTCGACCGTCTCGTCGACTGCGCCTTCGGGGTCACCGCCGACGACGCGCTGCGCCCGATGGCCGAGGCCCTCGTGCTCGAGATGGGCGGCGAACCCGTCTGGATCGCCGAGACCGACCGCACCGCCTACCACCTCGCCCTGGCACACGGCGCGAACCACCTGGTCACCCTGACGAGCGAGGCGATGCAGATCCTCGCCAGCGCCGGGGTCGAGGACCCGCAACGTGTCCTCGGCCCACTCATGCGCGCCGCTCTCGACAACGCCCTGCGCCTGGGGGATGCCGCCCTGACCGGGCCCGTCGCCCGGGGGGACGTCGGTACGGTGGAGGACCACCTGCGTGAGCTCGACCGGCTCTCGCCCGAGATCCGGAGGACGTACGTGGCGATGGCGCGAGCAACAGCGCTGCGTGCGCTCGACAGCGGACGGTTGCGCCCGGCATCCGCCGAACCACTCCTCGAAACCCTCGCCGACAGGACCCAGCCGTGAGTGACCAGCAGAGCGCAGCCCCCGTCGTCGCCCACACCCGCGAGGAGTTCAAGGCCGCACGCGAGGCGTTGTCGAGCCGTGACGTCGCCGTCGTCATGACGATGGGCGCCCTGCACGACGGTCACGCCCGCCTCATCCAGGCCGCCCGCCAACGCCATGACCACGTCGTCGTGACGATCTTCCTCAACCCCCTTCAGTTCGGCCCGAAGGAAGACCTCTCGCGCTACCCGCGCACCTTCGACGCCGACATGGAGATCTGCCGCGCGGCCGGGGTCGACGTCGTCTTCGCCCCGACCCCCGACGTCGTCTACCCCGATGGCGACCCCGGCGTGCGCGTCGCCGCCGGCCCGCTCGGCGAAGTGCTCGAAGGGGCGTCGCGCCCCGGCCACTTCGACGGCGTGCTCACCGTCGTCGGCAAGCTGCTGCACATCACGGCGGCCCGCAGCGCCTACTTCGGCCAGAAGGACGCCCAGCAGCTGCTCCTCATCCGCCGCATGGTGCGTGACCTCGACTTCCCCGTCGACGTCGTCTCGGTGCCGACCGTCCGCGAACCCGACGGGCTCGCGATGAGCAGCCGCAACATGTACCTCACCGAGTCCGACAGGGAGGTCGCGCTCTGCCTGAGCGGCGCCCTGCGTGCGGGTGCCGAGGTGGCCTCCTTCGGCCCCTCAGCCATTCGTCGCGCCGCCCGTGAGGTGCTCGTCGAGGAGCCGCTCGCCCTCGTCTCCTACCTCGTGCTCGTCCACCCGCACACGCTCGCCGACGTGCCCGAGTGGTACCGGGGCGAGGCCCTGCTCGCCGTCGCCGCACGCGTCGGCACCACGCGCCTCATCGACAACACCCCGGTGCTCGTCGGGCCGGGGGGTGGTGCGCTCGATGTCTTCTCGGACGTCCCGCACGCCCGCGCGGACGTCTGAGGGGCAGTTCGGATGCGGTCCGCCCCCCTCACGCTGCCCCGTCGCCTCACTGCTTCCGCCCCCGGATGGACCACGTCCGCCGACGTCATCGTCGTCGGCTCCGGCATCGCCGGTCTGACGTGCGCCCTGCGGCTGCGCGAACAGGTCGATCGGGTGCTGCTCGTGACCAAGACGGTGCTCTCCGCGGGCTCGACCCAGTGGGCCCAGGGCGGGATCGCCGCGGTGCTCGACCCCGAGGACACCGCGCAGGAGCACCTCGACGACACCCTCGTCGCCGGTGTCGGCCTGTGTGACGTCGACGCCGTTCGTGCCCTGGTCACCGAGGGGCCCGAGCGCGTGCACGAGCTCGTCGCCCTGGGGGCCGAGTTCGACCGAGACGCCGGCGGCGAGATCAAGCTGACCCGCGAGGGTGGCCACCACCGCGACCGCATCGCCCACGCCGGCGGTGATGCGACTGGTGCCGAGATCTCCCGCGCACTCATCGCCGCGCTGCACCGGGTGCTCGACGACCCGGGCATCGAGGTCATCGAGCACGCGCTCGTCGTCGACCTGCTCACCGCCGCCGACGGCGCCGTGTGCGGGGTGACCCTGCACGTCATCGGCGAGGGCCAGGTCGACGGGGTCGGCGCGGCCGCGGGCCGGGCCGTCGTGCTCGCGACCGGGGGCCTCGGGCAGATCTACGCCTCGACGACCAACCCGCCGGTCGCGACCGGCGACGGGATGGCCGCAGCCCTGCGCGCCGGGGCGGCCGTCACCGACCTCGAGTTCGTCCAGTTCCACCCCACGGTGCTCTTCCTCGGTGAGGGGTCGACCGGGCAGCAGCCGCTCATCTCCGAGGCACTGCGGGGCGAGGGCGCCTTCCTCGTCGACGGTGACGGGACACGGATCATGGCCGGACGGCATCCGCTCGAGGACCTCGCGCCGCGTGACGTCGTCGCGCGCGCGATCCTCGACGTCATGCGTGACCAGGGGGTCGACCACGTCTGGCTCGACGCACGACACCTCGGCGGGGCGTTCCTGGAGCAGCGGTTCCCGTCGATCGTCGCCCGCTGCCGTGAGCTCGGGTTCGACCCGGCCGTTGACCTGCTACCCGTCGCCCCGGCGCAGCACTACGCCTCAGGTGGCGTCGAGACCGACCTGCTCGGGCGCACGTCGCTCGACGGGCTCTACGCCTGCGGCGAGTGCTCGTGCACCGGCGTGCACGGCGCCAACCGCCTGGCCTCCAACTCCCTGCTCGAGGGGCTGGTCTTCGCCCACCGGATCGCCGACGACATCGCGGCGCGGTTCAGCTCCGGTGACCTGCCACAGCGTTCCGTCGCTGCCCCTGCGGCCGCCGGTGGGTCACTGGAGGGGGACACCGACGCCGTGCTCGACGCCTCGCGGCGCATCGAGGTGCAGCGCGCCATGACGCTGGGCTCGGGGCCGGTGCGCTCGGGCGAGTCGACCGCCGGTGCGCAGGTCGCCCTCGCGGCGCTCGCGGCCCAACCGACCACGGAGGCCGAACCCGGGCCGCTCACCTGGGAGACGACCAACCTGCTGCACCTGGGACAGGTGCTCTCGGACGTCGCGCACCTGCGCGAGGAGACCCGCGGCGGGCACGTGCGCTCGGACTTCCCCGAGCGCGACGACGCCCGCTGGCTGACCCACCTCACCGCGACCCGGCAGGCCGACGGCCAGGTCGCCATCACCGAACGCCCCGCAGGAGACCCCCGATGAGCGAGCACGTGTTCCCCCTCGACGACGCCCGCCTGCTCGTCGAGCGGGCGCTGGACGAAGACCTCGGCGACGGCACCGACGTCACCACCGTCGCGACCATCCCGGAGGAGCAGGAGTCGGTCTCGCACCTCGTCGCCCGTGCTGACGGAGTCGTCGCAGGGCTGCCGGTCGTCGCGCTCGTCGTCGAGGCGGTCGACGCCCGCCTGGGCACCGGGGTCGTCTGGGTCGACCTGCACGTCGACGACGGGGATGCCGTGGTGCGCGGTGACCACCTCGCCACCCTTCGCGGGTCGACCCGCACCACGCTGATCTCCGAACGCACGATCCTCAACGTTCTCTCGCGCACGTCCGGGGTGGCCACGCACACCCGTCGATGGGCCGATGAGCTGGCCGGGTCGGGCGCGATGGTGCTCGACACGCGCAAGACGACCCCCGGCATCCGGGCGCTGGAGAAGTACGCCGTGCGCTGTGGCGGCGGCACGAACAAGCGCATGGGGCTCTACGACGTCGCGATGATCAAGGACAACCACAAGCTCGCCGCCGGTGGGCTGACGGCCGCGTACGACAGCATCCGGGCGGCGTTCCCGCACGTCGACATCCAGGTCGAGGTGACGACGACGGCCGAGGCGCTCGAGGCGGTTGCGGCCGGGGCGCGGTTCCTGCTGTGCGACAACATGTCGACCGACCTGCTGCGCACGACCGTGGATGCCGTGCGCGCCACGGGCGAGTACGTCGAGGTCGAGGCCACGGGCGGGCTGACCCTCGAGGTGGCTGCGGAGTACGCGGCGACCGGGGTGGACTACCTGTCGGTGGGGGCGCTGACGCACTCCTCGCCGATCCTCGACATCGCCCTCGACCTCGACCCCGACCCCGACCCGAGCTAGCCCCTGCCCCGCCTGAAACCCGACTTCGTGCGACTTGGGTGCGGTGAAGGGCCGGGTTGATGCCAATCTGCGCACCGAAATCGCACGAAGTCGGAGGTTGGGGGGCGACGGTCAGGCGTCGACGATGACCGGGATGACGAGCGGGCTGCGCCGGTGGGTGCGGTGCGCCCAGTTCGACACGGCCCGGCGCACGAGGTCCTCGATCTGCTCGAGGTCCTCGATGTTGTCGTTCGCCGCCTTGGTCAGGGCGTTCTGGATGGCCGGGGTCGCGCCGGAGAAGTCGAGCAGGTCCGGCGGGAAGCCGTGGGCCAGGTAGTCCGGGTCCTCCGTGAGCTTGCCGGTGTCGGGGTCGGCGATGCAGACCACCGTGACGACACCCTCCTCGGCGAGGGTGCGCCGCACGTGCAGCGTCTCCTCGGTGGCTCCGCCGACCGTCATCGAGTCGACGTAGACCAGGCCCGCAGGCACCGTGCCGGTGATCTTCGCGCGGCCATCGACGAGGTCGATGACGCTGCCGTCCTGGGCGATGAGGACGCGGTCCTTCTCGGCGCCGGTGCGGATGGCGATCTCGGCGTTGGCCTGAAGGTGACGCCACTCGCCGTGCACGGGCAGCACGTTGGTGGGCTTGAGGATGTTGTAGCAGTACGCGAGCTCGCCGGCGCTGGCGTGCCCGGACACGTGCACCTTGGCATTGCCCTTGTGCACGACGTTGGCGCCCCAGCGGGTCAGCTCGTTGATGACCCGGTAGATGGCGTTCTCGTTGCCCGGGATGAGCGAGGAGGCCATGAGCACGGTGTCGTTCGCGGCGATGCTCACCGGGTGGTCGCGGTTGGCCATGCGGGCGAGCGCGGCCATCGGCTCACCCTGCGAGCCGGTGGCGACGATGCACTGCTGGTCGGGGCGCAGCCGGTCCAGGGCCTTGAGGTCCTTGACGACGAGCCCGTCGGGGATGTTCAGGTAGCCCAGCTCGCGGGCGATGCCCATGTTGCGCACCATCGAGCGGCCGACGAACGCGACCTTGCGGCCGTGGCTGTGGGCGGTGTCGAGCACCTGCTGGATGCGGTGCACGTGGCTCGCGAAGCTCGAGACGATGACACGACCCTTGGTGTTGCGGAACGCCGTGTCGATGGCCGGGGCCAGCTCACCCTCGGAGATCATGAAGCCGGGGACCTCGGCGTTGGTGGAGTCGACGAGGAACAGGTCGACACCCTCCTCGCCAAGCCGGGCGAAGGCCCGCAGGTCGGTGACCCGGCCGTCGAGCGGGAACTGGTCCATCTTGAAGTCGCCGGTGTGCAGCACCAGGCCAGCAGCGGTGCGGATGGCCACCGCCAGACCGTCGGGGATCGAGTGGTTGACCGCGATGAACTCGAGGTCGAAGGGACCCATCGGGCGGCGGTCACCTTCGGCGACGACGACCGAGCGGGGGGTGATCTTGTGCTCGGTGAGCTTGGCCTCGAGCAG
>JAGNQK010000136.1 GCA_017989115.1 Dermatophilaceae bacterium
ACCAGCCGCCCGATGCTGCGCTCGACGTCCGGGCGTGGGAACAGCACGAGGTGCTCGGCCTGCGCGGCGAGGGCCCGCAGCAGCCGGTCGCGAAACCACAGGTGCTCCACCCGGTCTGCGTCGCCGAACTCGGCGCGGGTCAGGCTCCCGTCGGCCTCTCGGGCGGCGAGGAGCGCCTGGGGATCCGGGGCCAGGGTCAGCACCACGGGGATGCCGAGCTCGGCCGCCACCTCGGCCGCGACCAGCGACCCGACGTCCGCCATCCGCAGGTGGATGACGTCGACGCGACCCGCGGCGCGCAGGACCTCTCGGATGCCGTGGCGCGCCTGGATGCGCAGCGACCACGCCGTCGACACGCTCGTCGAGGGCCCGCTCAACGGGATGCGCGCGTAGTGGTGGCCTCTCGGGGCGAGGTCCTGCGAGAGGGTGCGGCCGGTGGTCGCGCCGGCTGCCCACGCGGCGGCGACCGCGGCATCCCTGCTCCCCGAGATGGTGATCACCCGGTCCACCCGGGCGCCGTGACGCAGCAGGGCGTCCCCGAGGTGCACGAGGAGCGTTGCCACCCCGCCGGTGTCGCCCTGGCCGGAGTGGCGCAGGCTGCCGTCGAGGTCACCGTGCAGGAAGAGCTGGGCCACGGTGAGGCCCGGCCCCCCGCGGGTCGGCGGCTTCGTGGCGTCGCGGGCACCGCTGCGCAGGTCCTGAGCCAGCTCCTCCAGGTGCGCCCGGGCAGCCGGGTCGCGCTCCGACGCGAGGCCGACCGTCACGGCGTGCTCGACGGCATCCGGAGACGCCGCGGCCCACCGCTCCAGGGTGCGCGCCGCCAGCATCCCCGGAAAGCCGCCCTCGGCGCAGTGCCGGACGAGCCGCTCGAGGGCCGCGGCCTGCGCAACCACCCCGGACAGGGCGTCGATGGCGTGCTCCGCCACGTGGGCTCGCTCGTCGTCCAGGAGGCTGACCAGGTGCGCCCCGGCCGTTGCGCTGCCGTGGGCGCCGAGGGCGTGCACCGCTGCGATCGCGGTGATCGGATCGGGGTCCGTGGTGGCGACGACGAGGTGGTCGACCACCTCAGGACCGGCCGAACGGGCGACGTCCTCGAGCCGTTCGCCAGCGCGCATCCCGTCGAGGATGGTGGCTGAGGAGCGAACGTCGGTCAGGGCGGCATGGACATCCATGCACACGACTCTAGGCGAACTGTGTTGAATCTTTGTCCAACGTTGCACAGATCTTCCGGGGCTCCGCCTCAGGGGTCGACGACCATCCCCATGGCACCGAGCAGCCCGACTGCCGAGGCCACCTCCACCCGCAACCCCCGCACCCGGTTCTGCGCGGGGTCGAAGGTGTACCCGTCGGCACCCACCAGGCTTGCGCCGCGCAGATCGGTGTCGACGAACACCGCCCCCGCGAGGTCGGAGCCCGAGAAGTCGACCCGCTGCGCGTCCCCGCCACGGAAGTCGACCTCTCGCAACGAGCAGGCGATCAGGCGCGAGCCGGCGATTGCACCCTCCTGGAACGACCCGAGGTCGAGCCGACACCGCTCCAAATCCCAGGGCCGCGCCGACAGGGCGGCGCCAGCAGCGCGGGTCCAGGCCACGGCCAGCGCCGTGCAGTCGACGAACCGGCAGTCCACGAACCGCGACCCACTGAGGTCGACCCGGTTGAGGTTGCTCCCCGTGAACACGCAGTCGGTGAACGTGCACCCGCGCAGCACCGCCCCCTCGAGCACGGACCCCTCGAAGCGGCAGTCCTCGAACTCGACCCCGTCGAGCACCTCCCCCGGTGCCAGACCCTGCGTGAGGGTCCGTCCCACGACGTAGCCCCCGTCACCGGTGACCTCGTCGAGCAGGGATGCCGGATCGCTCACCGGTGCGTGTGGGCGGTGGCGAGCGCGCGCAGCTGCTCGATCGCCGAGGACGCCGACTCGGCGCCGTACACCGCGGAGCCTGCGACGAAGACGTCGGCACCGGCATCCGCACACTGCTCGATCGTCGAGGCGGACACCCCACCGTCGACCTGCACCCACACCTCGCCGCCGTGGCGGCGCACCGCCTCGCGGACCTGCGCGACCTTGGGCATCTGGTCGGCCATGAAGGACTGGCCACCGAACCCGGGTTCGACGGTCATGACGAGCACCATGTCGACCTCGGGCAGGAGGTCCTCGTAGGGCGCGAAGGGAGTTCCCGGCTTGACTGCGAACGCCGCCCGGGCACCAGCGGCGCGGATCGCGCGAGCGGTCGCCACGGCATCCGCGACGGCCTCGATGTGGAAGGTCACCGACCGCGCCCCGGCCTCGGCGTACCCCGGGGCCCAGCGGTCGGGGTCCTCGATCATGAGGTGGCAGTCGATCGGGATGGGCGACACCCGCACCAGCGCCTCGACGATGGGCAGCCCGAGCGTGAGGTTCGGGACGAAGTGGTTGTCCATGACGTCGACGTGGGCCCAGTCGGCGTTGGCGATCGCCCCCAGCTCGCGCTCGAGGTTCGCGAAGTCGGCGGAGAGGATCGACGGTGAGATCAGCACGGGCGCAACCCTAGGCCGTGACGGTGTTCAGCGGCGACGCAGCAGGGCGAAGAACATCGCGTCGGTGCCGTGGACGTGCGGCCACAGCTGCACGTACGGCCCGTCACCCAGCCCGTCGACGGGCGCCCCGGAGGCGTCGGTGAACAGCGGTCGGGCGTCGACGACCTCGACGTCAGGGTGCTTCTTCAGCACGTCGGAGACGACGAACCTGGTCTCGGCGACGTGCGGGCTGCACGTGGCGTAGGCGACCACCCCACCCGGGGCGACGGCGGCCAGCGCCGAGGTCAGCAGCGCCCGTTGCAGCGGCGCCAGCTCGGCGACGTCGGAGGGCTGGCGGCGCCACCGCGCCTCGGGGCGGCGGCGCAACGCGCCCAGCCCGGTGCACGGGGCGTCGACGAGCACCCTGCCATAGGCGGCCGGCTCCTCCCCGCCCACGTCACGCCCGTCGGCCGTGCGCACCTCGACGCGCTGGCCGACCGACTCGGCGTGCCGGGTCAGGGCCGCGAGGGTGGTCCGCACGAGGTCGGCACGGTGGGGGGTCACCTCGACGGCGGTGAGGTCGGCGCCGTGCTGCACCGCCATCGCGCCGAGCACCCCGGCCTTGCCACCGGGCCCCGCGCACAGGTCGAGCCAGCGGTCCGGGACGTCGGGTCCCACCTCGGCCGCCGCCAGTGCCAGGGCCACCAGCTGGGAGCCCTCGTCCTGCACCGACGCCCGGCCCTGGCGCACGGCCGCGACGGCCCCGGGGTCACCGCTCTCGAGCACCACGCCGTGGGGCGACAGGGTGCTCTTGCGGGCCTCCGCGGAGGACAGGAGCTCGTCCACGTCCGACAGACCGGGCCTGGCGACGAGGTGGACGCGGGGCGGGTCGTTGTCGGCGGCCAGGAGCGCCTCGAGCTCGGTGTCGATCGTCTCGGCGGTGGCTCGCCCGTGCCCGAGCAGGGCGGCCCGCAGCGCGGAGACCACCCACTGGGGGTGGCTGTGGCGCACCGCGAGGGCGTCCACTCCCCCACCCTCGGGGACCACTGCCTCCTGCCACTGTTCGAGGGTCCTCTCGCTCATCCGGCGCATGACGGCGTTCACGAAGCTGCCCGCCCCGGCCCCCGCCACGACCTTGGACAGGCCCACCGTCTGGTCGGCCGCGGCGTGGGTCGACACCCGCATCCCCATGAGCTGGTGCGCCCCGAGGCGCAGCACGTCGAGCACCTGGGGATCGATCCGCTCGGTGGGCCGGCCGGCGGCCTCGGCGATGACGGCGTCGTAGAAGCCCTGCCAGCGGATCGTGCCGAAGGCCAGTTCGGTGGCGAAGGCGGCATCGCGGCCGGCGAGGTGGTGGCGCCGCAGGATGTCGGGCAGCTCGAGGTTGGCGTAACCACCCTCGGCGACGGAGCGCAGCAGGGTGTACGCGGCGAACCGGGTCGGCTCGGCCCGCCTGGTGCGCTGGGAGGGTGCGGTGGCGCTGCGCGCCCGTGGTCCACGCCCGCCGCCGGATGCCGGTCGGCCGCCCGCGCGGTCGTCGCGCCGCTGCGGGCGGGAACCACCGCGGTCGTGGTGCTCGCGCTCAGCCATCGAAACGTTCTCCTGGGGTGATCCGGACGCCGCGGGCCCAGTCGGGCGCCGCCATCTCCTTCTTGCCGGGGGGACGCACCTCCCGCAGCTCGACGGGGGTGGACCCGGTGCCGACGAGCACCGAGCGCTTGGTGACGTGCAGCTCACCGGGGGCGAGCGTGAGGGAGGGTGCGTCCACGGAGTCCGCGGACGGCATCCGCGCTGCCGCCGTGGCCAGCCCGACGGGGCCGATCTTGACGCGCTCACCGCGAAAGGTCGTCCAGGCCCCCGGGGCGGGCGTGCACCCGCGCACGTGCCGGTCGACGACGTGGGCGGGCCACCCCCACCGCACCTGCGCCTCGTCGGTCGTCAGCTTGGGGGCGTGGCTGACGCCGTCATCGGGCTGGGGCACGGCGTGGAGCGACCCGTCGGCGATGCCGTCCATCGTCGCGACGAGCAGGCCCGCGCCGGCGTGGGCGAGGCGGTCGAGCAGGATGCCGCTGGTGTCGCTCGGGCGCACCGTCTCGGTGAGGGTGCCGAGCACCGGCCCGGTGTCGAGCCCTTCCTCGAGCAGGAATGTCGTGGCGCCCGTGACGTCGTCACCGGCCATGATCGCGCGCTGCACGGGGGCGGCCCCACGCCAGGCCGGAAGCAGCGAGAAGTGCAGGTTGACCCAGCCGACCCGCGGCACGTCGAGCGCGGCGCGGGGCACGAGGGCACCGTAGGCGACGACCGGGCAGCAGTCGGGGTCGAGCTCGACCAGCCGCGCGTGGAAGTCGGGGTCGCGAGGTGAGACCGGGGTGAGCACCTCGAGACCGTGCTCGAGCGCCACCTCCTTGACCGGCGACGGTGCGAGCGTGCGCCCCCTGCCGGAGCGGGCGTCGGGGCGGGTCACCACGGCGACCACCTCGTGCGCGGAGGCCAGCAGGGCCAGCAGCGAGGGCACCGCGGTCACCGGGGTTCCCGCGAACACGAGCCGCATCTCAGCGCCTCCCGAAGGCGCCGGCGTGCGGGCTGGTGCGGACCACGGGTGGGGTCGCCCCCCAGTCGGCCTCGCGGATCAGGCGCATGGCCTCGCGGCGCTGCTCCGGGTCGAGCCGGTCGATGAAGAGGATGCCGTCGAGGTGGTCGGTCTCGTGCTGCACGGCCCGTGCGAGCAGGTGGGTGCCCTCGACGGTCGCCGGCTCGCCGTGCATCGTCCACCCGCGGGCGACGACCTGCACCGCACGGGGGGTCTCGAAGTGCAGACCGGGCAGCGACAGGCAGCCCTCGAGGTCGCGCTCCTCGTCCTCACCGAGGCTGAGGTCGGGGTTGACGAGGTGCCCGATGACGCCGTCGACGTGGTAGGTGAACACCCTCAGGCCGACCCCCAGCTGAGGAGCCGCGAGCCCCGCTCCCCCGGCGTCGAGCATCGTGTCGGTCAGGTCACCGACGAGTCGGCGCAGCTCGGCGTCGAAGTCGACGACCGGCTCGGCCGGGGTGCGCAGGACGGGGTCGCCGAACAGCCGGATGGGGGTGACACTCACGCCGGGGAGTCTAGGCCGTCATCATCTCGGGCTGCGGCGTGCTGAGCCCGGTCACGTCGTGGGGTCGGGTGGGTCGACGCGCACGGTGATGGTGTCGGGGTCCTTGCGGGCTGATGCCCGGGCTCGCATCGCCGCGAGTTCGCGGGTGAGGTCGGGGCCGTCGGGCCGGGGGACGGTGATGATCGTGCGCCAGCGCTCGGGGGGTGCCACGCCCGCGGGCCCGGCGCTGCCGACGGCGCCCGCGTGCGGCAACGGCCCGAGCACCGCGGCGGATGCCGGGAGCCCCACCTCCGCGACCGCCCGCTCCAGCGCGGCGCGCGGGCCGGTGAGGGTGGCCAGGCGGGCCGCGGGTGGCAGCGACAGCTCGCGCCGCTCGGTGAGCTCGCGCTCGGCGAACCAGACTGGGTCCCACCTCACCAACGCCTCGACGGCGGGCACGGACACCTCGGTCGGTGCCCCCGCGAGCACGATCCGCCCCCCACCCGATGCCGGCCGCACGAGTGCTGCTGCCGCGAGCCACCGGCGCAGGGCCTCCTCCCCGGCGAGCAGCGTCGGTCGGTCGAGCAGTGCCCAGGCGTCGAGGAGCAGGGCAGCGGCGTAGCCCTCAGG
>JAGNQK010000137.1 GCA_017989115.1 Dermatophilaceae bacterium
CGGTGGTGCGCCCCGGGGCACCCGTCGGGCCCCAGACCACGGTGATCGGAGTCGGCACGTGACCCTCGAAGCCGTCGTCGTGTCCAGCCGTGGGGTCGTGGCCGGCGCCGACGAGCCGCTGCCCAGCGTCGGGCACGGGGTTTCCTGCCTCGTCCACGCCCCACGGGCTCCCCGCGCCGCCGCCGTCGCTTCCCCCGCCGCCGTCGGAGCCGCCTGCTCCGCCCCCGCCGCCGGCCCGCCCCGTCCCCGAGGAGTTCAGGTCACCGGCCAACCCGCTCAGGGCGAGGGAGACGGCATCCGGCGATTCCCCCGGTGTGAGGAGCAACGTGACGCCGAGCTGGCGCAGCCTGCGCTCCCCCTCGTCGTCGCCGCGTGCCACGAGACCTGCGACGCGCACGCCGTGCCCGGCGAGGTGGCGCAGCGCATCACGATCGAGACCACGCAGGTCGGGTGAGACGACGGCGACGCGGGCGGCACCGGCGGCCCCGGCCGACAGCAGCTCGGCCACGTCGGCGCACCGCCGCACGAGCTCGAGGTCGGGGGCGGCCTCGAGCGCCCGGACGAACTCGGCCTCGTGGCGGTCGGTGAGGGCTGCGAGGACGCTGGTCACGGGGCGGCCGCCGCGGCGCCGCCGGGCACCGGAACGAGGGTGATCCGGGCACCGAGGTCGACATCGGCGACGAGGTCGCGCACGGCTTCTCGCGGCACCATCACCTGGACGGCACGGGATGCCGTCGCGCCCCCGAGGACGTCGTCCTCACCGGCAACGCGCACCACCGACACGCCTTCGAGCACCCGTTCGGGCCCGGCATACGTGGGGAGGCCGATCGTCGTGCCCTCCTTGGGGCGGTTGACGTACACGTCGACGACCGATCCGGCTGTCAGGGCCGAGGCGGACGTGGAGTCGACGAGGAGCGCGACGAGCTGCACCGTCACGGCATCCGACCTGCCGACGGCGGCCTGGGGGATGAGTTCGCCGGGGTGCAGGGCGCGCAGGGCCCAGGTGTCGTCGGGTAGGGGGCCGTCGGCGGGCAGGTAACCCACCGCGCCGTCGCCGAGCAGGACGTCCACCCGCACGACGTCGGCGGCCCTCAGCTGCTGCCCCGGCGCGACCTCACCCTTGGCCGCGTAGACGGGCACCCGGTCGTCGGCCCGGGCGACGACCACCGAGCCGAGCACCGTCGACAGCAGCACGAGGAGGACGCCGATGATCAGGCGTGAGTCGCGCCACGACGGGGGCCGCAGTCGGGACGCGGTGGTGGTCGGCAGATCGGTCATGGGCACCGATTGTGGTTGACCTGACCGCATCTCGCCTGTCGAGCGCAGCGCCCTGTGGACAACCCGCCGGAGCACCCACCCTGTGGATGGCACACTGACGACGTGGCCCGCCGTTTCCTCCCCCTGACCGAGGTGTCCGAGATCCTCGACATTTCGGCAGCACAGGCGTACGCGCTCGTGCGCAGCGGTGACCTGCCCGCCATCAAGGTCGGTGGCCGGGGTCAGTGGCGCGTCGAGACCGTCGAGCTCGAGGCCTACATCCAGCGCATGTACGCAGAGACACGCGAGCTCGTCTCGACCCGCTCCGACGTCACCGAGCAGGACGAGCACCGACCCTGATCGCCGGTCAGCGCCGCGACTCCACCAGCACCAACGCCTGGAAGGGCACGGTCGTCATGGCGGTCACGTTGCCCCGACGGCGCGGCACTCCCTCCGGGTGCTCGGCGAGGTCGAGGTGATCAGCCCCCACGGCATCGATCGTGCCGACGAGCACCGATCCCCCGGCCGCGGACCAGCCGAAACCGACACCTGAACCCGGCCCTGCTCCGGGGCCGACGCTGACGCCCGCCCCTGCGCTGGCACCCACTCCGGACAGGCTGATCGCCACCGTCGCCCGATCGCGCGAGAGCGCGCGCAGGGCGTACCCGAGCCCGAACCGGCGCGCGGCCCGGGCCGTCTCGACGCGGGCCCCGAGGGCGCTCACCGTGACCACGGCCGCGGTGGGAACGAGGTGCTCACGACCGGTCGCCGGGTCACGCAGCAGCACCCACCCGTCGCCGAGGTCAGCAATGTCACCCTGCACGTGCAGCCCGGCACCGAGCCCCAGCCGCACCGTCGACCCCACGGCGCCCGCCAGGCGGTCCGCCAACGTGACGAGCGCCCGCTCACGGCGGGTGCGTTCGGCCACCTCGTCGTCGAGTTCGCGCCGTTCCTCCGCCGCCAACTGCCCCTCGAGGTCTGCAAAGAGTCCCTCCCACCTCATGGCGCCACTGTAGGGATGTCCACAGCCGAGCACCCTCCGGTTGCGGGGCGCGCCGTCCCCACTTACCGTCATCCGCATGCAAACATCATCAAACAGCATCAAACCGATGGTCGTCGGGCTGCGGGGCACCCTCGGTCTCGGCGTCGCCCTGGCCCTCGCCGTGATGCTGTGGCGCCTCGTCGAACGCACGGTCGCGGCCGTCGGCGCCGGACGGCCGGCACAGGCTGATGAGCTGCTCATCGGCCTCACCGCGTCCCTCGCGCTCGCCTGCGTGCTGTGGCTCGCGCTGGGGCTGGTGCTCGGCCTGCTGGCCCAGGTGCCGGGTTCGCTCGGCCGGGTGGCTCTGGCCGTCGCGGAGGTCCTCACCCCCCGCCTCCTGCGACAGGGGGCGGGTTTCGTCCTCGGGGTCGGGGTCGTGGCGGGGCTCGCCCCGGGCACTGCGGTCGCCGAACCACCATCACCGTCGAGCTCGATCTCCCAGGCCTGGAGCACCACTGCTGGGCCGGATGCCGTGTCCCCCTCCCTGCCCGACCCGGGCTTCCACTCCCTTCCGGACCCCTCGTGGGTCCCCGCCGCCCCGACGGTTCGGCCCCAGGCCGATGTGGGGCTCCTCAGCCGCGCACCGGCCGACACGGTCGACACCCGCCCCGATGTCGTGGTCCAGCGCGGAGACACCCTGTGGACCATCGCCGCGCGCCACCTCGGACCCGGTGCGTCGGACGCGGAGATCGCGCAGGCCTGGCCTGCGTGGTTCGACGCGAACCGTGGCGTCATCGGCGACGACCCCGATCTCATCCTCCCCGGCCAGGTCCTGCGCGCGCCCGAGGTGACGGTCCAGTGAGCGCCGCACCCGCCCGAGCCGCAGCGGCCCCTCCCGCCCGCCTGCGCGTGCTCCCCGAGCCACTCGCCCTCGACGAGGCGATGCGCCGATCACGACTGGCGCAGCAGGAGCGCCTCGCCGACGCCGGCTACGTCCAGGGGACTCTCGCGGTCTCCTTCGACACGGCACCTGACGACAGGCTGTTCGGCCCACAGCGCACGGCGCGCGACGACCTCCCCGACCCGGCCTGGTGGGCAGGTCGCATCACCCACGCCCTGATCGAGGTGATGACCGGGCTACGGCCCGCCCCTCAGGTCGTTCGGTGGACCTCCCCCGAGGTCTACGCCGTCGTCGCTCGACGCAGCGCCCTCGCGGCCAGGCGGGCAGCCGACCCCGGCGCTCGCACGAGACGCCAACGCCTCACCGTCGTCAGGGTGCGCGTGTGTGAACCCGTCAACGGGGTCGCCGAGGCCGCCGTGGTCCTCCAGCACGGGTCGAGGGTGCGTGCCGTGGCGCTGCGCCTCGAGGGCCAGGACGGCAAGTGGCGGGTCACCGCCCTCCAGATCGGCTGAGTGGGCCCAGCACCCGGAAGGTGCTCGGCGACGACGTGCCCGTGGCGCCGCGGCTACGACAAGCCCGCGGGCACCTTCGCGTCTGCGTCCGACTGCCCCTGTCGCGTGGGCAGGCTGCCGGTGCTGAACAGGGCGGCGATCGCCAGGACGGCGAGGGCTGCCAGGGCCGCACGAAGCCCCGCGATGCGCGACTGTGAGTTCTCCTCCATGATCGCCTGCGCGGTGTCGCCGGTGATCCCGGCCTTGCTGAGCGCCGCTTCCAGGTCGGAGTCGGGGATGAACTGGATGCCCCCGGCGAACTCGACCTGCGCCTTCGAGGTGAGCGTTTCCGGGATGGCGGGGTTGTCCTGGATGCCGGTGAAGAACGACGTCGTCAGCGCCGACACGAGGATGGCCCCCGCGAGGGCCGTGCCCACCGACGCACCGAGGTTGGTGAAGGTGTTCTGCAGGCCCCCCACCTCGGGGCTCTGCTCGTCGGGCACCGACGACACGGTGACCGCGCCGAGCTGCGAGGCCAGGGCGCCGATGCCCAGACCGGCCAGCAGCAGGGGCAGCGTGACGATCTCCGGCCCGGCGCCCAGTTCCAGTGCCCCCATGAGGCTCACGATGCCGGCCAGCAACCCGAGGAACCCGAAGCGCGCGACCCGCTGCGGGGACGCCTGCGGCCAGATCTTCGGCACTCCCACCGCGGCGAGCAGGAGCGTGATCGACAGTGGCAGGATCCGGATGCCGGTCTCGACGGCGCTCAGCCCGAGCGCCACGGAGAGGTAGAGGGGGACGCAGAAGAACAGCCCGGCCTGGAGCAGGAACTGGAAGAGGAACGCGGTGAGCCCGCCGCGCAGCACGGGGTTGCGCAGGATCGTCGGGTCGATGAGCACCGACTGGCCGGCCTCGACCCGGCGCTTCTCCCAGGCCGCGAAGACGAGCAGCACGAGGCCGCCGCCGAGCATGAGCCAGATCGTCGGGGACAATCCGATCCAGACCGGGGCACCCGGCTTGGGGTTGACGAACCCCCACGCCCCCGCGCGCAGGATGCCGAACACGACGAGGCCGAGCCCGAGGGCGGACAGGGCCGTCCCGCCGAGGTCGAGCCGGGCGTCACGATCGGATTCACCGTCGGCCATCCGGCCGGTCATCGCGAGGATGATGGCGACGATGACCACCTCCCCCGCGAACACCCAGCGCCACGAGGCGTAGGTCGTGAGCGCACCACCGATGAGCGGTCCGGCGGCGACGGCCACCGCACCGGCCGCGGCGACCAGGCCGTAGGCCCGGGGTCGGTCGGGTCGGTCGAAGTTCGTCGCGACGAGTGCGACGATCGCCGGCATGATCAGCGCGGCGCCGATCCCCTCGAGCAGCGACCAGCCGATGAGCAGCACGGCGAGGTTGGGAGCCAGCGAGGTGGTGAACGAGCCGACGCCGTAGATGACGCACCCGACCGCAAAGGCCTTCTTGCGCCCCAGGATGCTGCCGACCTTGCCGCCGGTGATCATCAGCGACGCCATGACGAGGGTGTAGAGCGTGATCGCCGTCTGGATGCCGGTGACGTCGGTTCCGATGTCGGAGGCCACCGTCGCGATCGACACGTTCATGACCGAGCTGTCGAGCGTCATGAGGAACTGTGAGGCCGCCAACGTGGCGAGGACCCCAGCGGAGGCTGCGGTGGCGGTGGCGGTGGCGGTTCCTGCGGAAGTACCCATGGGTGGCCCTCTGGTCAGGGGACGTCAGCCCGACGCCAGCCGCCGGGCCTCCCTAGGATGCCGCGCCCGGCATCCCTGGCGACTCGCCCACCGCGGGTGGCTGCGGGTCGGGACCGGCGGGCGTGCGGGGCCTCCAGTCATAGACGACCGAGGTGAAGAGCACGACGTCCTGCACCGAGCGCCGATGGGGGCTGACGACGCACCAGAACAGGCCGATCGGGAAGAACACGCAGAACCAGGCCCGGGCCAGCGCCCGCAGCGGCCCGAGCTTGCGGCCCCGCCGGCCTGCGACTCTGATGCCCATGACGTGCGCACCGTAGCTCCTGCCGAGCAGCCACCACGCCAGCCAGAGGTAGAGCGTCGCAACGACGAGGGCAACGGTGAGGCTCGCCAGGAAGGTGACCGCGGGGAACTCGAAGGTTCGCGGGTCGAGCATGAAGATGATCGCGCTGTAGCCGAGGTACATGGTGCACAGCACCACCGCGACCACGAGTGCGTCGATCGAGTTCGCCACGAAGCGGGTGACGATCCCGGCCGGGGTCCCCTGGAACCGCCTGGCCTCCCGCGGGATCGACGACAGCTCCGGTGCCGCGCCCTCCCCGGTCATGCGGGCCCTCCCGGCCGCTCAGGATGCCGCCTGCGAAACAGCGCCCGGTCGACGACCCGACTGAGGGCGTCATCGGCGGACACCCCCGTCATCCGCACCCCACGCACCGTCTCCGAGGCCATCGAGCCGGTGGAGTCACGGATGATGGCCGGCAGGTCGATGGCGTCGAGCACCTCCTCGACGATGCGCACGATGTCGATCCGCGCGATGACCCGGTCCAGGTCGGCACGGGC
>JAGNQK010000138.1 GCA_017989115.1 Dermatophilaceae bacterium
CGGAGCGGTGTCTTCGCACCGTGGAGCCGTTCACCGACGCAGCCGGGGTGCGGCTGCTCACCCGGACCGGGTTGTCGGAGGAGGGCTTCGAGGCCGACCGTCGCACCGCCCCCGCCCACCTCGGCCGGCTGCTCGACCGGGGCGAACCAGCGGTGCTCTGCACCCACGGACCCGTGCTCCCCAGCCTGCTCGATGACCTCGAAGGCCGGTTGGATCTCGACCAGCCCGCCTCGGTCGAGGTCATCGAGGAGTTCGCCGAGGCCCGGGACGACCGCCTCGCCAAGGGTGAGGCGCTGGTCTGCCACATCGTCGGCACCGGCGATGACGCCCGGATCGTGGCGGTCGAGCGGCACCTGCCGTAGGGCGCGAGCGCGTGCCAGCCGGGCGGCATCCGCCCGGCGAGCGGACGGCATCCGACACGCGAACGGCCGGCCACCTCGCGAGGTGACCGGCTGGCATCCGCGATCGATCAGCCGAAGCGGCCGGAGATGTAGTCCTCGGTGGCCTTGACCGACGGGTTGCTGAAGATCTTGGTCGTGTCGTCCATCTCGACGAGCTCGCCGGGCATGCCGGTGGCCTCGAGGTTGAAGAAGCCGGTGCGATCGGAGACCCGCGCGGCCTGCTGCATGTTGTGCGTGACGATGACCACGGTGTAGTCGTTCTTCAGCTCTTCGATGAGGTCCTCGATGGCCAGCGTCGAGATGGGGTCAAGAGCGGAACACGGCTCGTCCATGAGGATCACCTCGGGCTGCACCGCGATCGCACGGGCGATGCACAGGCGCTGCTGCTGCCCGCCGGACAGGCCGGAGCCGGGGCGGTCGAGCCGGTCCTTGACCTCGGTCCACAGGTTCGCGCCCCGCAGCGACTGCTCGGTCAGCTCGTCCGCGGCCGCCTTGGACAGGCGCTTGGAGTTCAGCGTCACCCCGGCGAGCACGTTCTCGCGGATGGACATCGTCGGGAACGGGTTCGGCCGCTGGAAGACCATGCCGACCTGGCGGCGCACGTCGACCGGGTCGGTGTCCTTGGAGTAGAGGTTCTTGTCGTCCATGAGGACCTCGCCCTCGACGCG
Source organism: Dermatophilaceae bacterium (assembly GCA_017989115.1). Taxonomy (GTDB): domain Bacteria; phylum Actinomycetota; class Actinomycetes; order Actinomycetales; family Dermatophilaceae; genus Fodinibacter. The sequence goes on from JAGNQK010000138.1 coordinate 1,070, forward strand.
TGCGCCGGGGATGACCTCGTGCATGCGGTTCAGGGTGCGCAGCACGGTGGACTTGCCACAGCCGGACGGGCCGATGAAGGCCGTGACCGAGCGGGGTTCGATGGTCATCGACACGTTCTTCACGGCGTGGAAGGAGCCGTAGTAGATGTCGAGGTCCTTGACGTCGATGCGCTTAGACATGGGGGTCTGGAGTCCTTTGGGGTTCAGCGACTGGTCTTGGGGGCGAAGGCTCGGGCGATGAGCCGTGCCACGAGGTTGAGCAGGACGACGATGATCACGAGGAGCAGCGCGGCGGCCCAGGCGCGGTCCAGGCTGGGCTCGCGGAAGCCCGGGCTGAGCGGCTTGGTGAACATGTAGTACGCGTAGACGGCCAGGGTGTTCATCGGGCCCGACGTGGGGTCGATGTTCAGGCCGCGGGCGTAACCGACGGCGACGAGCAGGGGCGCGGTCTCGCCGATCACCCGCGCGATGGCCAGCGTCACGCCCGAGGCCAGGCCGGACACCGCAGTCGGGAGGACGACCTTGGCGATCGTGCGCCACTGCGGCACACCGAGCGCCAACGAGGCCTCGCGCAGCTCGTTCGGGACGATGCGCAGCATCTCCTCGCTGTTGCGCACCACCGTCGGGATCATGAGCACGGCGAGCGCGACGGCACCGGCCGCCCCGTTCTTCGTGCCGACCCCGAAGAGCACGGCCCACAGGGCGAAGGCGAACAGACCCGCGACGATGGACGGGATGCCGGTCATGACGTCGACGAGGAAGCGGATCATCGAGGCGAGCCGGCCCTTGGGCTGGTACTCGACGAGGTAGATCGCCGTGAACAGACCGATCGGCACCGAGATGACCGCGGCGATACCCGTGATGATCAGGGTGCCGAGGATGGCGTGGTACGCACCGCCGACCATGGGGGCTCCGTCACGCTGGGTCGCCTGGTCCTGCAGGCCGGTGACGCCGTTCATGGTCTGCGTGAGGAAGCCCGGGTCGAACGCGGTTGCCGCGCCCTTGGACACCACGGTCCACAGCAGGGAGAGCAGCGGGATGACGGCGATGACGAACGCCCCGCCCACGAGCCCGCGCACGACCTGGTCGGCGGCGACCCGCGGGCCACTTGCTCGGCGGTAGACCGCGTACACGGCGATGAGGTAGGCGATGAAGGCGGCAGCGAGGGCGAGCGCCGGGTTCAGTCCCAGCACGACGAGGGCCACGGCGGATGCCGCGGTGAGGCCCAGCGTGATCAGCGCGGGTCGTGGGGACGAGGGGCGCACGACCTCGAGCTCGACCCCGGGGATCTCGGAGAGCTTGCGCTGGCGCGGCTTGGTCTCGGTGGTGGTGCCGGGGTCAGCGCCAGCACCGGCGCCGGCGCCGGGCGTCATGGTCGGGGTGCTCATCAGTTGGCTCCGGAGAACTCGGCGCGGCGGTTGACGATGTAGCGGGCGGCGAGGTTCACCCCGAGGGTGATGCCGAAGAGCACGAGGCCGGCGGCGATCAGCTCGGACAGTCGAAGCCCGGCCGCCTCGGGGAAGTTCAACGCGATCTCTGCGGGCACCGTGTTGTTGCCGCTGTTGATCAGGTTCAGCGTGAAGACCCCGGGCGAGAGGATGATCGCGACGGCCATCGTCTCGCCGAGCGCGCGGCCCAGGCCGAGCATGGTGCCGCCGATGACGCCGGGCTTGCCGAAGGGCAGCACCGTCGTGCGGATCATCTCCCACTTCGTCGCGCCGAGGGCGAGGGCGGCCTCCTCGTGCAGCCGCGGGGTCTGGAGGAACACCTCGCGCGAGACCGCCGTGATGATCGGCAGGATCATCACGGCGAGCACGAGGGAGGCGGTGAGGATGGTGCGGCCGGTGGCCGACGCCGACTCGAAGAAGGGCAGGAAGCCGACGTTCGCCTCGAGCCAGTCGTAGAGCGGCACGAGCCTGGGAGCCAGCACCTGGAAGCCCCACATGCCGAAGACGACGCTGGGCACGGCGGCGAGCAGGTCGATGACGAACCCGACCGAGGTGCCGATCCGCCGATTCACGTAGTGCGAGACGAACAGGGCGATGCCGACGGCCACCGGGGTGGCGACGACCATCGCGATGATGCTCGCGAGGAGCGTGCCGAAGACCAGCGGGGCGACGTAGCTGAGGAACCCCTCTCCCCCGCTGATGTCGGAGCTGTCGGCGCTCAGGACCGGTGCGGCCTCGACGAGGAGGAAGAGTGCGACCCCCGCGAGGATGAGCAGGATGCTGAACGCGGATGCCGCGGACAGCCCTCCGAAGACCACGTCACCCGGGCGGCGACGCACCTTCGGGGACGAGGTCGTGGGTGACGTGGTCATGGAGGTCCTTCTGGATGTATCGGGTCGATCGGATCGATCGGGGGTGCGGGTCAGCTACCGGAGGTGATGAGGGCCAGCGAGGCCTCGGCCTTGGTGCGCAGGTCCGCGGAGATCGGGGCGGAGCCGGCTGCCTCGGCGGAGGCCTTCTGGCCCGCCTCGGAGACGACGTAGCCGACGAAGTCCTTGACGAGCTCGGCCTTGGCCGGGTCGCTGTAGGAGGAGCACACGATGTGGTAGCTCACGAGGACGATCGGGTACGCGCCGGACTCGGTGGTGTCGCGGGCGAGCTCCAGGGCGAGGTCACCCTCGACGCCGGTCTCGGCCGGCTTGGAGGCATCGACGACCTTGGCAGCGGCCTCGGGCGAGAAGGCGACGAACTCGTCGCCGACCCCGATCTTCGCCGAGGAGAGCGTGCCCACGGCGGAGGCGTCGGCATACCCGATGGCACCGTCGGTGCGGCCGACGACCTCGATGACGCCGGTGGTCTGCGCGGCGGCCTCACCACCGGTGACGGGCCATGCCTTGTCGGCCTCGTAGCTCCACGAGTCGGGAGCGGCGGCGCTCAGGTACTCCATGAAGTTCTCGGTCGTGCCCGACTCGTCGGAGCGGTTGACCACGGTGATCTTCGTGGCCGGCAGGGCAGCGCCCGGGTTGTCGGCGGCGATGGCCGGGTCGTTCCAGACGGTGATCTTGCGGTCGAAGATCTTGGCGAGGGTGTCGGGCTTGAGGTTCAGCTCGGTGACGCCCTTGAGGTTGAAGGGGACGGCGACCGGGGAGATGTACACCGGGATGTTCATGGCGCCCTTGGGGCCGCAGGTCTCGACGACCTTGGCGCGCTCCTCCTCGTCCAGGGCTGCGTCCGAGCCGGCGAAGTCGACGGCACCGGCGAGCAGGTTCTCACGTCCGGCGCCGGAGCCGACGGAGTCGTAGTTGACCGTGACCTCGGGCTGCACGCCCTGGTAACCGGCGATCCACGCGGTCATGGCCGACTCCTGCGAGCTGGCGCCGGAGGCCTTGAGGGTGCCGGTGAGGGCAGTGGCGCCCTCGGACGCGGCCGGCGAGGTCGTGCCGGTCGGGTTGTCGTTGCCACAGGCCGCCAGAGCGATGGACGCCACGACGGCGAGGGTGGCCGTGGTGCCGATGCGGTGGAGCTTCACGGATGGTGCCTCTCTTGATGATGGGGGCACGGCCCGGGTCAGGACCGCGCGGGCCAGCGACACTGCCGACTGGACCAGACGCTAAGGAGCGCAGGTGTCCGATCCGGTGGCCGATGGTGAATGGACGGTGACGCGCTGCTGAACACCCCCACCCCCTTCCCTCGCCGCCCCCACCGCGCCCCGCCCGCCCCTTTCCCGACTTCGTGCGACTTCGGTGCGGTCTGCAGGCCGAAATCGGCGGATTTGCGCGCGCAAGTCGCACGAAGTCGAGGGTCGTTGTCCACAACACGGTCGGATGCCGTGCGCATCCACAGGGCGCGGCCCACGACGCGCTCCGGGTCGCCCTCTCGGCGAGCGTGGTGCGATGCATCCGGACCTCAGCCCACTGCCCCCGGCCTTCCTCACGGCCGAAGCCACCGCTGCTGGCATCAGCCCCCGGCGCCTCATCACTGCCGTAGGCTCCGGCGTTGTCGAGCGACTGGATCGCGGCATCTACGCCGACCCCCACCGCTGGCCCACCGACCGGGTCGAACAGCACCGGCTCCTGGCCCGGGCCGCGCAGCGGGCCGTATCGGACAGCGCAATCAGCCATGTCAGCGCGGCACTCGACCACGGCCTGCCCAACCCGATGGGGGCGCTCCCCCGCCCGGCTGTCACCGTGGACGATCAGCAACGCTCGCGGGCTCCCGGCTCATGGATGACCCTCTTCCGTGGAGAGCTGAGCTCCGGTCACGTCGAGTCGTTGGGAACGATCCGGCGCACCACCCCTGAGCGCACCGTGGTGGACTGCGCCCGGCACCTCAGTTCCGGTGACGGCCTCGCCATCGCCGACGCGGCCGTGCGTGCTGGGGCTTGCACCGTGGAATCGGTGCGGGCGCTGCGAGAGTTCCAGCATCGTTGGCCCGGCGCAGTGAAGAGTGAACTGATGCTCGCCCAGCTCGACCCCCGCCGCGAGGGGTGGCTCGAATCGTGGTCTGCAGACGCCTTCCGACGGATGGGCTTGCCGCGGTGGATTCCTCAGGTCAACGTCTACGGAGCGCTGGACCAGTTCCTCGGCCGAGTCGACGGTTACTGGCCCGAGCTCGGTGTGGTTGCGGAAGCCGATGGCCGTGGCAAGTACGTGGGCGACGTCGACCCCTCGCTCGACAGAAGCCCGGATGCCGTGGCCAACAGGATCGTCGCTGCCGGCGAGCGAGAGGTGGGGCTGCGTTCGTGTGGCCTGGGTGTCGTTCGATGGACCACCAAGGAGATCACCAGTGCACAACTCCTCGTGGCCGCGCGCTGGAACGACGAGGTCCAGCGAACCAACGCGCGCGGCATCCGGGCGACCCTCATCTGTTCCTGCTGCAGCCAACCCGTCACTTCGTGCGACTTCGGTGCTGTATTCACCCGTCCAGGCGCCTAACCCCGCACCGAAGTCGCACGAAGTCGGGAAGGGGGGCGGGGGCGGGGGCGCTAGAGGAGGGGGGCCAGGATCAGGTAGGCCGCGGCGGCGGCGAGGCCCGCGCCCGGGATCGTCAGCACCCAGGCGATGACGATCGACCGCGCCACCCCCCATCGCACCGACTTGGCCGACCGGGTCGCGCCGACGCCCACGATCGCCGAGGAGATCGCGTGCGTCGTCGAGATCGGGGCACCGG
>JAGNQK010000001.1:0-78609 GCA_017989115.1 Dermatophilaceae bacterium
GAGTGGCCGGAGGCCGACTACGGGTGGAAGGTCACCCACCTGTTCTGGGTGCCCTTCCACGTGTTGGACGTCGTGTTCGGCGTGCCGTTGATCTTCGCCATCGTCATCGCCTACTTCGCCATCTGAGCGAGGGTTGGCGGGGCAGGATGAGGCCGTGATCCCCGACCTCTTCCTCACCCCCGACGAGCGGGAGAATCCCGACACCCGCATCGACGAGGGCAAGCCACCGGGCGTGGCCTGGACCGAGGGCAACCACGTGCGGGCGATCGTGCACGGGGCCCCCTACCTGGCGGAGCTGCACGAACGCATCGAAGCGCTCGGCGACGGCGACCTGCTCTACTTCGTGGACTGGCGCGGCGACCCCGACCAGCTGCTCACCGACGACCCCGGGTCCAGCGTCTCCGCGACGTTCTCCGCGGCCGCCCGGCGCGGGGCCGAGGTGAGAGGGTTGCTGTGGCGCTCGCACTGGCACCGGTTCGGCTTCCACTCGCAGAAGTCACGGCTGCTCGGCATCGAGATCGACGAGGCCGGCGGGCAGTGCCTGCGCGACATGCGCGTGCGCACCGGAGGCTCGCACCACCAGAAGTTCGTCCTGCTGCGACACCGCGACGACCCCGGCCGCGACATCGCCTACCTCGGCGGGATCGACCTCTGCCACGGTCGGCGTGACTCCATCGCCCACGAGGGTGACCCCCAGCGGATCGCCATGCCTCAGGTGTTCGGTGCGCGTCCGCCGTGGCACGACGTGCAGGTGGCCATCCAGGGCCCGGCCGTCGCCGACGTCGAGACCACGTTCCGTGAGCGCTGGGAGGACTCGACCCCGCTGACGCTCAACCCCGGGCGGCTCGCCTCGAGCCTGCTGCAGGGTGAGGACCTCCAGCCCCAACCCCTGTCCCCGCAGAACCCGCCACCACCGAAGGTGGGTGAGATGACATCCGGTGGGGGAGCGACGGCATCCGACGAGGGCGCGACGGCATCCGAAGCCGTTCAGATCGTGCGCACCTACCCGTCGATCCTGCCCAAGGGCTACGACTTCGCCCCCCGCGGCGAGCGCAGCATCGCCCATGCGAACACCAAGGCGGTGGCGCACGCACGGCACCTGATCTACCTGGAGGACCAGTACCTGTGGTCGGAGGAGGTCGGCCGGCACTTCGGTGAGGCCCTGCGCGCCAACCCGCAGTTGCGGCTGATCGCGGTGATCCCCATGGTGCCGGACGTCGACGGTGCCGTGTCGCTGCCGCCACAGCTGTACGGGCGCAAGCTCGCCATGGACCTCCTGCTGGAGGCCGGGGGTGACCGCGTCGCGGTATACGGGCTGACGAGCGACGCCGGCTACCCGATCTACGTGCACGCCAAGGTGTGTGTCATCGACGACGTGTGGTCCAGCGTCGGCTCCGACAACTTCAACCGCAGGTCGTGGTCGAGCGACTCCGAGATCGCGTGCACCGTGCAGGACACGCGGGTGCGGGGGCTCGACGAGCCGGCACCGCGCGACAGCTTCGCCCGGCGGCTGCGGCGCGAGCTCGTCGCTGAGCACACCGGCCTTGACCCGCAGGACGTGCCCGATGACGCCGACGAGCTGTGGGACCTCATGGCGCAGCGGGCCGATGCCCTTGACGAGTGGTACGCATCCGGCGCGGGCCCCCGTGGGCGTCGGCACCTGCCCCGGCCCAAGGGGCCGATGAAGGGCACATCGGTGCGGTGGCGTCGGCGTTCGGGGGCGTGGTCCGGCGCTGACGGCGTCGAACGTCCACCCGGCCGTCTGCGCCGGCTCTCCCCGCCGGAGCTGAGCAGGGCCCAGATGCTGTGGGCGCCCCGGCTCTACGACGCGTTCGACCCCGACGGCACGATCCTTCGCGACGACGCCATCTGAGGCGCCGGGCGGCATACCATCGCGACATGACCGATCCCGGCTCGTCCCTGCCGGGGCGCGGCGCCACCGCTGATCTGGGTGCGACCTACGTCTCGACCGGGCACCTCCCCCGTGACGAGTGGGTCCGTGAGGCGGTGGCGGCCTGTCACGCCGAGGTGGCAACTGTCGACGCGGGTCGTGTCAGCACGGTGTATCCCGCGCTGGCACAGGCGGATCCGTCGTTGTTCGGCATCGCGGTCATCGGCGTCGACGGGCACGAGTTCGTCGCCGGCGACGTCGACGTCCCGTTCGCGCTCATGAGCGTGGCCAAGCCGTTCGTCTTCGCCCTCGCCAGTGCTCGCCTCGGGGTCGATGGGGTCGTCGACCACGTCGGCGTCGACGCCACCGGGCGACCGTTCAACTCGCTGGCCGCCGTCGAGCACAGTCCCGACGGGCGCACCAACCCGATGGTCAACTCGGGTGCCATCGCCTGCACCGGCCTGTTCCTGGGGCGAAACCGCGACTTCACGGTCGATGCCGCGTGGGACGAGCTGCGCGCCGGACTCTCCGCCTTCGCGGGCCGCGACCTGTCGCTCGACGACGGCATCCACGACAGCGCCCGCGCGACCAACCAGCGCAACCGGGCCCTGGGGCAGTTGCTGCACTCTCTCGGCCGCCTCGACGACCCGGATGGCGCCGTCGACCTGTACACCAGGCAGAGTTCGCTGGCCGTCACCGCCCGAGACCTCGCTGTCATGGGGGCCACGCTCGCCGACGGGGGAGTCAACCCCGTCACGGGCGTCGCCGTGGTGAGCCCTCAGGTCGCAGCGCGCACGCTGGCGGTGATGACGACCGCCGGGATGTACGAGACCTCAGGTGAGTGGCTCGTGCGGGTCGGGCTACCCGGCAAGAGCGGCATCGGCGGAGGGATCGTCACGGCCGCGCCCGGCAAGGGTGGCCTCGGGACGTTCTCCCCACCACTGGATGCCGCTGGCAACAGTGTTCGGGGCATCCTCGCCGCCGAGCGGCTCTCGCGAACCCTCGGCCTGGATCTCTTCGGGTCCGCGGCGCTCGTGCCGGTCGTACGAAGCCGACGCTGATGGTGTCCGACCTCGTTCCGCTGGTGATCGGCATCCTCGCCTCGCCCTTCCCCGTCATCCCGGTGATCCTGCTCCTGCTGACCCCGCGGGCGACCGCCAACGCCGTGTCGTTCCTCGGCGGCTGGGCGGCAGGGGTTGCCGCTGGCACCGCGCTCTTCGTGGGCCTGGCGACCGTCATCGACGGGTTCGAGGAGACGCCCACCTGGGTGTCGTGGGCGCGCGTGCTGCTCGGCGGGGTGCTCGTCGTCGTCGGCGTGCGCGCCTTCCTGACCCGCCACGCGAACGCAGAGTCACCGGGGTGGATGCGGGCGCTCGGTGAGTCCACCCCGCCGTCAGCGCTACGGCTCGGTGCGCTGCTCTCGGGGGCCAATCCCAAGATCCTGCTGCTCAGCGCAGCGGCCGGTCTGACCATCGCTGCCGAGGAGCAGGGCACCGCGGCAACAGTGGCGACCGTCATCGCCTTCGCGCTCGTCGGGTCGCTGTCGGTGGCCCTGCCGATCGGCGTGCACCTCGTGCTCGGGGACCGCGCGCAGGCCCCGTTGCGGCGGGCCGAGGCCTGGCTCACGACGCACAACGCGACGATCATGGCCGTCGTCGTCCTCGTCATCGGTGCGCTCCTGCTGAGCAAGGGTCTGAGCGGCATTTGACGATCGCGTTCGTGACCTACCGGCGGTGGGGCGGGTGCGTCCGAAAGCCTGCCTGAAGGAGCTCGTGGAAGGCGTTCCGGGGGCCGGGCCCGAGACGCGTGATGGCGGCCACCCGACACTGTCGAGCAACCGCCATCATCTGGTCGGGGTGACAGGATTTGAACCTGCGGCCTCGTCGTCCCGAACGACGCGCGCTACCAAGCTGCGCCACACCCCGTGGCTGTTAGCCGTACCCGGGGGTGCGGCGACACCCGAGGATAGCCGACCCGGTGCGGCGTACAGAAATCGGCCTCAGCTGTCGCGGGCCAGCAGGGTCAGCAGGGTTGCCTCGGGCCGGCAGGCGAAGCGCACGGGAGCGTAGGGGGAGGTTCCCAGCCCCGCTGAGACGTGCAGCCACGCGGCATCCTCGGGAGCATCCGAGGAGGGTGCCGCGCCCCCTCGAGCACCGGCGGTGCCGGCGCCCGGCCACCACCTCGAGACGCCCTTGGCGCGCCTGGTGTCGAGGTCACAGTTCGTCACCAGGGCACCCCAGAGCGGAACGGCCAGCTGCCCACCGTGGGTGTGGCCAGCGAGCACGACGGATGCCCCGTCGCCGACCATGGCGTCGAGCACCCGCTGGTAGGGAGCGTGCACCAGGCCCATCGTCAGGGCCACGTCGGTGGATGCCGAACCGGCCACCTTCGCGTACCGGTCGTAGCCGATGTGTGGGTCGTTCACCCCCACGAGCTCGACATCGTGGTCCCCCATCCGCACGATCCTGCGAGCGTTGTTCAGGTCTGCCCAGCCCTTGCTGCCCAAGCCGTCGCGCAGCGCCTTGACGGGCAGCGTCGAGCGTCGGGCCGGGGCGTCGGCGTGGCGGCTGGTGAGGTAGCGGGCCGGGTTCTTCGGCGTCGGGGCGAAGTAGTCGTTCGAGCCCAGGACGAACGCACCCGGCCGCTCGAGAAGCGGCTCCATCGCTCGCAGGAGCGGTGGCACGGCATCCAGGTGGGCGAGGTTGTCTCCCGAGTTCACGACGAAGTCGGGATCGAGCTCGGCCAGGGAGCGAACCCAGTCGATCTTCTTGGTCTGGCCGGGCGTCAGGTGCAGGTCGGAGACCTGGAGGATGCGCACCGGAGCCGCCCCGGGTGGCAGTGCGGGAACGGCGAAGCGGCGCAGGGTGAACCAGGTGCGTTCCACGAACGCGGCGTACGCGATCCCGACGAGACCGGCGCCGGCGAGGCCACCAGCGGTGCGCAGCGCGGTGCGAGCCAGGTCGTCCATCTCTCCATCCTCGCAAACCGGTGGCGCCCCACCCAATCGCCGGTGGGAGACTGGGGCCATGACCGACGACACGCTCAAGGCTCGCCTCCAGCACGACCTGCACGACGCCATGCGCGCACGCGACACCGTGCGCTCGGGCACGCTGCGGATGACGTTGACCGCCATCACCAACGCCGAGGTGGCTGGTGACGAGGCGCGCGAGCTCAGCGACGACGAGGTCCTCAAGGTGGTCGCCAAGGAGGCCAAGAAGCGCAAGGAGGCCGCCGCCGCCTTCACCGGCGCCGGCCGACCTGAGCTCGCAGCCACCGAGGAGGCCGAGCTGCTCGTGCTCGAGGGCTACCTGCCCGCCCAGCTCGACGACGAGGCCCTTCGCGAGATCGTCGACCGGGCGGTCGCCGCCACCGGCGCCACCGGGATGCCGCAGCTCGGCATGGTGATGAAGGCAGCCCAGGGCGAGGTCGCTGGCCGTGCAGACGGCGGCCGGGTGGCTGCCGTGGTGAAGCAGGTGCTGTCCGGGGCATAGGCCGACAGGGCCGGGACATGAGATGGGGCCCGAGCCGCCAGTAGGCGGCTCGGGCCCCATCTCATCCGCTAGCTCTTCGTCGGTTTCGGCGCTGGCTTGCCGGGCTTCTTGGCCGGCTCCGGAGTCTGCTGGGGTTTCTCCGGGGCAGCCGCCTTCTTGGGGGCGGTCGGTGGCGGTGTGTAGCCGTTGGACAGCCACAGGCCGACCCGCCCACCCGGCAGGGCCGAGCCCGAGGGGTCGGTGAAGGCGACAGTCCCGGCGGGCAGGCTGCTGTTGGTGCGGCCAGCGACGAAGCCGCTGAAGCCGGCCTCCTTCAGAAGTGCGAGCGCGCTGTCGGGGCCGCGGCCGATGACGTTCGGCAGGCGCACGTAGTTGCCCCTGCGGATGTCCGCCGACGGGCTCTTGAAGTCCTTGACCGGCATGCCCTTGTGGGCGGTCTTCATGATCTTGGACCAGATGGGTGCGGACACGGTTGAGCCGTACACCCGGCTGGGGCACCCGTAGTCGCCGAAGCACTTGCCGCGCAGGGTGTAGAGCTTGCCGTTCTTGTTCGCTGGTTTGAGGTTGCCGACCAACACCACCGTCGAGATCTGCGGGGTGTACCCGGCGAACCAGACCTGGTTGAACCGCTCGGTCGTTCCGGTCTTCCCGGCTGCCGGCCGGGCGCTGCTGCTCCACATGGACCCGAGGTTGACCTTGACCACGCTCTGCAGCAGGTCAGTCACGCCAGCGGCGACATCGGCGGAGATGACCTGCGAGCACTTGGCTGCGGGAATCTTCAGGCTCTTGCGATCGGGGGTGCTGATGGCGGTGACGGGCTGGGGCTCGCAGTACTTGCCGTTCGCGGCCAGGGTCGCGTAGGCACTGGCCACACTCATCGGGGTCGACTCACCGGCGCCGAGGGCGATGCCCGAGATGGTGTCCGAGATGGGCTTGCCGTCAGCGCGGTGCAGGCCCATCTTCACCATCGTGTCGCGCACCGAGCAGGCGCCGAGGCGCACGTTGAGAGCCGCGAAGAACGGGTTGACCGACTTGACCGTCCCCTCCCGCAGCGTCATTGGCCCTGCGCTCATCGAGAAGTCGTTCTTGACCGGCCACGGCTCGTTGGTCGAGCACTCGTCAACCATGTTCTTCGGCTCGAACACCGCGGGCTTGGTCGGGCTGGACGCGGGGACATTGATGGTCGCGTTGAGCGGCATCCCCCGCTCGAGAGCTTCCACGAGTGCGAAGGTCTTGGCCGTGGAGCCGATCTGGTAGCCATTGGGGCCGCCGCCGTACTCCTGGTCGACGTTGATGTTGGTCTGGTACTTCGCGAAGTCCGTGGCCTGAACCATCGCGAGCACCTTGCCCGTGCCCGGCTCGATCATGGTCACGGCGCCGGCGAGGTTCTGCTTGTTGTTCGGCTTGACTGCCTTGGCGAGTTCCTTCTTGGCGCTCGCCTGCATCGCCGGGTTCAGGGTGGTGCGAATGACCAGCCCGCCCTGGTTGATGGTCTTCAGGCGCTCGGCGGGGGTCTTGCCCAGCACGGCCATCTGGGGCGACTTCTGCAACCACTCCATGACGTAGGCGCAGAAGTACGGCTCGGGGGACCGGAAGCAGACACCCTTGGCCGGCTTGCGCTTGACGACCTTTGCGACCTCCTGCTTCTTCGCAGCGGCGACGTCCTTGGCCGACGCCAGCCCGAGTGCCTGCATGCGGTCGAGGACCTGGTTCCGGCGGGACTGAGCGGCCTTGGGGTGCAGCACCGGGTTGAACGCCGTGGGCTGCTGGACGATGCCGGCGAGCAGGGCCGCCTGGCCGAGGTTGAGCTTGGCGGCGGAGACGCCGAAGTAGTTCTGGGCCGCGGCCTCGACGCCGTAGGCCTGGTCGCCGTAGTACACGAGGTTGAGGTAGCCCTCGAGAATCTGCTCCTTGGTGAAGTTCTCCTCGACGTTCAGGGCGTACTTGAGTTCCTGGAGCTTGCGGGAGTAGGACTTCTCGACCGCAGCGGCGGCGGCATCCTTGTCCCCGTTGCTCAGCGCGCGGTACTGCAGCGAGATCTTGACGTACTGCTGCGTGAGGGTCGACGCTCCCTGGGTGTCGCCGCCCTGGAGGTTGGAGACCATGGCCCGGCTGAAGCCGCGCACGTCGAGGCCGTTGTGCTCGTAGAAGCGCGAGTCCTCGATGGCCAGCTGCGCGTTCTGCATGTTCTTCGCGATCTTCGCCAGCGGCACGATGATGCGGTTCTCGTCATACGGGTTGGCGATCACCTTGCCGTCGGCGTTGAGGATGCGCGACTGCTGCGCCAGCGGTGAGACCGTGAACTCGCTCGGCAGGTCGTTGAAGACCCCGACGCCCCCCTTGGCCATCTGACCGGTGGCCCCGACCGCAGGGATCGCCAGCCCAGCCATCAACAACCCGGCAATCGTGCTGAGCACGACGAAACCGAGAAGCAATCTGAGCACAGCGGATACATTGTGGGCGCGACCGTCCATACCATCAGGGTAACCCGTGGATGCCGTCGGCCCTCGCTCGCGCGTGTCGCGCCGGTCTGGCGGCGTCGACGTTTGTCGACCGATGAAGCTTGAGCGTGAACACCGATGCCTCAGGAATCAACCGTTCGGCCATTGCTCGCGACGATTCGGACGATGCCGTGGTGTCATCGACCGCCCTAGCCTGACAACGCGCGGTCGGTACGCACGACCGGGCTGTTCGAGCCGTTCCAGGTTCTTGCTGAACAGGGGTACACATGAGCGCCGCACCCGAGGTAGCACCAGCGCTGGGGGACTGGGTTGCCGACTGGGTCGGCCTGGGCCACTGCGCGGACGAGGACCCTGACGCCTTGTTCGTCCAGGGAAAGGCTCAGCGCGCCGCGAAGGTCATGTGCAAGGGCTGCCCGGTGATGGCGGAGTGCCTCGCAGACGCTCTCGACAACCGCACGGAGTTCGGTGTCTGGGGCGGGATGACCGAGCGCGAGCGCCGGGCCCTGCTGCGCCGCCGACCTGAGGTCCAGTCGTGGAGCGGCCTGCTGGCCCAGGTCAAGGGAGCAGCGGTCCACGGCGAGAGCGCCTGACCCCGCCCTACGGGAAGGTGGCCTGCGCCTCAGGTGGCTGCCAGCGCTGCGCCCACGGTGCGCAACCCGTCGAGGTCGTGGATGTCGGTCGCGCTCGCCGGAACGGTCGAGACCGGCACCCCGGGGTGGCCGGCGACGAACCGGCGCACGTGCCCCTCGTGACGCTCGGCGATCGAGGACAGGTCGGCGTGCAGGCGCAGCAGCGCGGGAGTGAGCTCGCTGCCCCCGGCATCCTCGAGCTGCTCGGCAGCCGCGGTCGCCCGACCCCCGCTCAGTGACGGTGCGGCCAGCGCCTGCATGCGGTTGACGACGACGCCCGCGAGCGGCATCCCCTCGCTCTCGAGCCGTTCGACGAAGTAGGCGGCCTCCCGCAGGGCGTCACGTTCGGGAGCGGCGACGACGACGAACGCCGTCGCGGGCTCCTTGAGCAGCGCGTACGTGAGGTCCGCACGCTCGCGGAACCCCCCGAACATCGTGTCGAGGGCCGCGACGAAGGTCTGCACGTCGGACAGGAACGCTCCTCCGAGCACCTTGGAGATCGTCGCCGCGGCGATGGTCGCGCTGACGCTGAAGACCTTGAGGTAGGCCCGCCCGCCAGCGCGGGCCGGCGCGGTGAGCAGCCGGATGAACCGGCCGTCGAGGAAGGAGCCGAGCCGCTTGGGGGCGTCGAGGAAGTCCAGGGCCGAGCGCGACGGCGGGGTGTCGACGATGACGAGGTCCCAGGTGCCCTCGCGGTCGGCCTGGGCTCGCAGCTGGCTGAGCTTCTCCATCGCCATGTACTCCTGGGTGCCCGCGAACGAGCTGGAGACGGCCTGGTAGAAGGGGTTGGCCAGGATCTGCGCGGCCTTGTCGGGGGTGGAGTGCGACTCGACGACCTCGTCGAAGGTGCGCTTCATGTCGAGCATCATCGCGTCGAGGCTGCCGCCGGCCTCCTCGCCGACGCCCTTCACCGGACGTGGGACGTTGTCGAGCTCGGTCAGGCCGAGGGACTGGGCGAGCCGTCGGGCCGGGTCGATGGTCAGCACGACGACGCGGCGTCCGGACTCGGCCGCGCGCACCCCCAGCGCCGCGGCGGTGGTCGTCTTGCCGACCCCGCCCGATCCGCAACACACGATGATCCCCGTGCCGGGGTCGGCCAGCAGTGCGTCGACGTCGAGCCGGGCGGGTGCGGGGCGGCGGGCCATCAGCGCACCCCCTGCGCGGTCAGGGCGTCGGCGAGCACGGTGATGCCGCCGTCCTCGACCCCGGTCGGCAGCGCCGGCAGGCGGAGCGTCGGCAGGCCCTGGGCCGCGACCTCGGCAGCCAGGTCGCGCTCGAGCGCCACCCGCTCGGCGTGGTCGTGCGCCTGGCTGAGCAGCCCCGTGACGGTGGCCTTCGACGTCTTGACCCCGACGGAGACGAGGTCGGCCCGCACCTGGTCGGCGACCCGGGCCGGCTCGGCGGCTGCGACCTCGAGCAGGGCCTCGTCGACGATGGGCTCGCGCACGAGGTTCACGATGACCGTGCCCACCCCGAAGCCTGCTGCGGACAGTTCAGTCACGGCATCCACGCTCTCCTGCACCGGCATCTCCTCGAGCAGGGTCACGATGTGCACGACGCTCTCGCGGTGGCGCAGCATGCGGGTGATCGACTCGGCCTGCGAGTGGATCGGGCCGATCCGGGCGAGGTCGGCCACCTGCGCGGTGACGTCCAGGAAGCGGGTGATGCGGCCGGTGGGCGGGGCGTCGAGGACGACGGCATCCCACACCTTCGTGCCCTGGCCGCGGCGGTTGCCCGTCGTGCGCCCGACCGCCTCGTAGACCTTGCCCGTGAGCAGGACGTCGCGCACCCCGGGGGCGATCGTCGTCGCGAAGTCGACGACGCCCATCTTCTCGAGGGCTCCGCCGGCGCGGCCGAGCTTGTAGAACATCTGTAGGTACTCCATCAGCGCGGCCTTGGCGTCGACCGACAACCCCCACAGCTCACCGCCACCGGCATGGGTGACCAGACGCACCTCGTCATTGCCGAGCGGGGGCACGTCGAAGGTCTGGCTGATGCCCTGACGCCCCTCGACCTCGACGAGCAGCACCCGCTTGCCCTGGCTGGCCAGCGACAGGGCCAGGCTGGCGGCGACGGTGGTCTTGCCGACGCCTCCCTTGCCGGTCACGATGTGCAGGCGCACCCCGTCGAAGGCACGTGCGAGAGAGGGAGTGGACACGCCCACCAGCCTAGGCGGGCCCTCACGGCATCCTCGAATCCTTGGTCAGGGCCGTCAGTGGGTGGCCAGGGTGAGCTCCTCGATCTCGGCGAGGACCAGCAGGTACGCCGGCGCCTGCGGGTCGATGACGGCGAAGTGGTCTGCGCCGAGGGCGACGGCGCTGTGGATCGGATCGTCCGGTGTGCGCGTGGCCAGGTAGGACTCGATGACGGATGCCGGGACGTCGTCGTCGTGCTCGCCGCTCACGATCACCGCGGGTGTGGTGAGGCGCTGACGCGCCGGGTCGGCGTCGGCCCAGGTGTCGGGGGCGTCATCGGGGGCGGCGCCGATGAGGTTGCGGGCAGCGTGGTCGCTCAGGCCGAGCCGGTCGACCTCGCCGAGATCGGCGGCCGGGGCCAGGGCCACGGCCCCGGTCAGCCACGGCGCGCGGTCTGCCGAGGCCACCCACAGGGCAAGGTGCCCGCCCGCGGAGTGCCCCACGGCGACGACTCGCTCGGGCAGCGCCGGGTCGGCGTGAACCGCGGTGAGCTGCGCGAGGACCGAGGCGCCGGTCCCCGGCCAGCCGCCCCCCGGCATCCCCGCTCGGGCGTACTCGAGGTTCGCCACGTGGAACCCGTCGTCGGCGAGGGCCCGGGCCAGGGGAGCGAGGTGGTGCCGGTCGTAGCGCTCGCGCCAGAACCCCCCGTGGATCAGCGCGACGCTCACCCCGCGGGCCCGGTGGGGGGCGGGCTCCCAGACGTCGTAGACGTCGCTCTGGTGGGGCCCGGTGATCTCGGTGCGGTCGGCGGGGCGGTCAGCTGGGCGCTCGCTCATCTGCGTCACGCTAGCCGAGGGGTGGCCCGGCGCTAGGGTTGCGGACATGACGACCTACGAGTACGCGACCGTGCCGCTCATCGTGCACGCCACCAAGCAGATCCTCGACCAGTGGGGCGCCGACGGCTGGGACCTCGTCCAGGTGCTCGTCATGCCCGAGGGCAACCTCGTGGCCTACCTCAAGCGCCCGAAGGCCTGACATGGGTGCCGTCGAGAGCCGTCTGGCCGAGCTCGGCCTCGTGCTGCCCGAGATCGTGCCGCCCCTGGCGGCCTACGTACCCGCCGTGCTCGACGGCTCGCGGGTGTACGTCTCGGGGCAGGTTCCCATGGTCGGCGGCGTCATGGCCGCGACCGGCGCCGTCGGCGAGGGTGAGGGGTTCGTGTCGCCGGAGCGCGCCAAGGAGCTCGCGGCCGTGTGTGCGCTGAACGCGCTTGCGGCGGTCAAGTCGGTCGTGGGAGACCTCGACCGGGTCGAGCGAGTGGTCAAGGTCGTCGGCTTCGTGGCGTCCGATCCGTCGTTCACCGGGCAGCCCGGCGTCATCAACGGCGCCAGCGAGCTGTTCGGCGACGTCTTCGGGGATGCCGGTCGGCACGCCCGCTCGGCCGTCGGCGTCGTCGCCCTGCCGCTCGGGGCGCCCGTCGAGGTCGAGGTCATCGTCCACGTCCGCGACTGACCCTGGTTCTGGGGGTGGGTCGGTGACGTCCGGTCGGGTGGTCGAGCACCCGGTGTCACGCGACCCCGGGCTGGCTGCGCGGGCGCAGGCGTGGCTGGCGGCTGCGGAGCGCTCGGTTGCGGTTCCGCGGTTGGCGGCCACCGTGATGCTCGTGCGCGACGGTGCGGCTGGCCCGCAGGTCTACGTGCAGCGCCGGGTGGCGTCGATGGCATTCGCCCCCTCGACGGTCGTCTTCCCCGGCGGCGGGGTCGACCCGGTGGACCACGCGTTGGACCCGGCGACGCCCGGACTGGCCGACCTGGCCGCGGTCATGGGTGTCGCGGCCGACGTCGCGGCCCCGTTCGCTGCTGCCGCGGTGCGCGAGGTCCAGGAGGAGTGTGGGGTCGTGATCACCGTGGCCGACCTGCGGGGTCGGGCCCACTGGGTGACTCCCGAGTTCGAGCCGCGCCGGTACGACACGTGGATCCTCGCTGCCGGCATGCCCGCCGACCAGAAGGCGCGGGGCACCACGACCGAGTCCGACCACAGCGCGTGGGTTCGGCCCGGTGACCTGCTGGTCCGACACCGCGCTGGGAAGGTGCGGATGCTGCCGCCCACCGTGATCTCGCTCGAGGAGCTCGCGGACTTCGCGGATGCCGCGGCGTTCCTCGCGCACCGACCTCGCGTCGCGCGGGTGGTGCCCGAACTCGTGGCGGGGGCGGACGGCATCCCCATGTTGCGCACCGTCCTGCCCTAGCCGCACCGGCGTACCTCCTGCCCCAAACCCAACCTCCGCCCCTCCTGTCCTAGCCCGGGTCTGCACCCGGCCGGGCGGCCCTGACGACAGGCAAAGGGGCCTGGGACCCCGTCGAGCCCCAGCCATGCCGCGACCATGCGTCCCTTCACGACCCCTTTGCCTGTCGGTGGGATCGCAGCGGCGGGTCGGTCAGCGCTTGGCCGGCCCGCACCGCTCGCCAGGTGCGGAGCGCCCAGCGCACCCAGTCGGGCTCGAACATCACGTGCTCGTAGGCGAACCGCAGCGACGAGTACGCGTAGATGGCGAACAGGGTGTGGCGCTCGCAGTCCTTGCGCAGGCCGCCCCGGGTGCCGTGGGTCTCGAAGCCGTCGGCCTCGACGGCCAGCCGCAGGGCCTCGCTGCCGAGATCGACCACGGCGTAGAGCCCCGACTCGGCGATCGTCACCTGCGGGGTGAGCTCGAACCCCTCCTCTATGCACAGCGCGCGCAGCACCGACTCGAACGGGTTGGCCGCGCGCCCGTCGGCATGCTTGACGACCCGCCGTGCCGCAACCGCACCCGGTCCGCGAAGGTGCCGCACGGCATCCGCCAGTTCCCCGCGCGTGACGGCTCGGGCGCGAAGGGCGGAGTCGGCCACCACGAGCGCCTCGTCGAAGGGCAGCACCCGGGCGCAGTCGATCACCGTGCGAAGGGGTGTGGTGACCCCGTGCTCCACGTCCTTTGCCGTCAGGTCCGCATGGTGGGGCCGGATGACGTGGCGCTGCTTCTTGCGCACGTGTCGTTTGCGCGGCACCGTGACCCACGCGTGGCCAGGTGGTGACTTGACCTTCCACCCATGGTGAATGGCCGCGCTCAGGTGCGACAACACACCAGCGCAGGACTGTGCGGCGGTCACATGGGCCGACGCCGTGGGCAGGACGTAGTGGCCGCGGGACGCCCTCACGAGCTCCCCATCCCTCACGGCTCGCAGGATGCGGCGCTTGGGGTGGGACGAGCGCAGCTCCTTCCACGTCGTGACCCCGCCGAGGCGCCGCAGGGTCTGCCGGATGGTTGTCCCTCCGCTGTCTGCCCCCATCGGCCCATCGTGCCGCCAGGAGGGGCGCTCAGCGGGTTGTCCACAGGCCTGATCGCGGGCTGACGCGAAGCGGGGTGGGCCTGCCGACAGGCAAAGGGCCGGCGCAGAAGCGCTCTGACCCGGGATTCCTGTGCTCAGGCGCGAGCGGCAGGTCGCTTTGCCTGTGAGTGGGCCCGCCCTCGAGTCGCGCCGTCGCAGGGTGGTCCGGACCGGGTGCGGGGGCAGCGCAGGGGGTACGGCAGCGCAGGGTGTGGGGCCGGCGGGGCATACTGCGGTGGCATGAGCGCGTCCCCGCCGCCGTCGGTCACCGCACCCTGGGCAGGCGGCCCCGTGACGCCTCGCGCCCACTGCGTGCTCGCCCCCAACCCCGGCCCGATGACCCTGGACGGCACGAACACGTGGGTGCTCCTCGAGCCCGGAGCCACCGAGGCCGTGGTCGTCGACCCCGGGCCACTCGACGAGGCGCACCTCGCCGCCGTGCTCGCGGTGGTCGCGGATGCCGGGGCGCGCGTCGCGCTCACCGTCCTCACCCACGGGCACGCCGATCACGCCGAGGCCGTGCCGCGGTTTGCCGAGCTCACCGGGGCCCCCGTGCGCGCGGTCGGTCGTGGCCACGACGACCTCGCCGACGGCGACGTCGTGCGCACCGGAGGCCTTGAACTGAGGATCGTGGCAACCCCGGGGCACACCTCGGACTCGATCTCGCTCGCCCTACCCGCCGACCACGCCCTGCTCACCGGCGACACCGTGCTCGGTCGAGGCACCACCGTGGTGGCCCACCCCGACGGTGAGCTCGACGCCTACCTCGACTCCCTTGACCGGCTCCACGCCCTCACCGGTGACGGATCGGTGACCGCGATCCTGCCCGGACACGGCCCGCTCGTCCCGGATGCCGGGGCGATGGTCGCGTACTACCGCACCCACCGTGCCGAGCGGCTGGACCAGGTGCGCCAAGCGCTCGCCGACGGCGCGGCATCCGAGATCGACGTCGTCGAGGGCGTGCTGCAGCGGGTCTACGCCGACGTGCCGAGCGCGGTGTGGCCAGCTGCGCGGATGTCGATTAGGGCGCAGCTGGAGTACCTCGACCGGGAGCGTTGAGGGGCGGCCGTCAGCGGTCTGCGGTGCCGGCGGTGCCGCCGGTGCCAGCGCCAGCGGGCCGCGACGCAGGGATCAGCGGGCGCGGCGCTTCAGTCGCTCGACGTCGGTCAGCAGCACGGCGCGCGCCTCGAGGCGCAACCAGCCCCGCGACGCGAAGTCGGCCAGTGCCTTGTTCACCGTCTCGCGGGAGGCGCCGACGAGCTGCGCGAGCTCTTCCTGGGTGAGGTCGTGCGCGACGAGCAGGCCATCGTCGACCGGGCGGCCGAAGCGGTCGGCCAGGTCGAGCAGCGCCTTGGCGACGCGGCCGGGCACGTCGGTGAACACGAGGTCGGCGAGCACGTCGTTGGTGCGGCGCAGGCGGCGGGCGAGGGCGGAGAGCAGGGTCGGGGCCACCCCGGGGTGCGTGCGCAGGAAGTCCTTGAGCTGGTCGTGGCCCATCGACACGACCTGCGTCTCGGCGACCGCGGTGGCCGTGGCGGTGCGCGGCCCGGGATCGAACAGCGACAGCTCGCCGAACATCTCGCCGGGGCCGAGGATGGCCAGCAGGTTCTCGCGGCCGTCGCTGCTGGAGCGCCCGAGCTTGATCTTGCCCTCACCGATGACGTAGAGCCGGTCGCCCTGGTCGCCTTCGTGGAAGAGCACGTCGCCACGTTCCAGCAGCGCTGGGCTCATGTTGGCGATCAGTGACTCAGCCGCCGCCTCATCAAGGGCGGCGAACAGCGGGGCTCTGCGCACGACGTCGTGATCCACGGGCCACAGTGTGCCAGAGTCACCCCGAGGCCCTCGCCCTCATCAACAACGTGGGTGAAAATCGTCGTCCAGGCGACGATCTTCACCCACGTTCGCGGGAAGGGCCGGGGGTGAGGGGGCTCGGATGCCGTTCGCGCGCCTCTGCGCTGACAGGGTCACGTCGTAGGCTGCGCGGGTGTCCGTGACCCCCTCCGCCGCCGTGCGGCGCCTGCGCGTCGGTGAGGAGTCGCCGGTGGCGCTGACCCGGCGGGCGCGGCGCACCTACCGGGCGCTGCTCGAGCGCTACCCGTATGCCCACTGCGAGCTCGACTTCGAGACCCCGCTACAGCTTCTCGTCGCCACCGTGCTCTCCGCCCAGACCACCGACGTCATGGTGAACTCGGTGACCCCGACCCTGTTCTCCCGGTGGCCGACAGCGGAGGCGCTCGCGGGTGCCGACCGCGAGGAGATGGAGGCGGTGTTGCGGCCGACGGGGTTCTTCCGGGCGAAGACCAACTCGGTCATCACGCTGAGTGCCGCGATCGTCGAGCGGTTCGACGGTGAGGTGCCGACTCGCCTCGAGGACCTGGTGACCCTGCCCGGTGTGGGGCGCAAGACGGCCAACGTCGTGCTGGGCAATGCCTTCGGCGTGCCCGGGCTGACCGTCGACACCCACTTCGGTCGCCTGGTGCGACGCTTCCGGTGGACCGAGCACACCGACCCGGTCAAGGTCGAGGCAGCGATCGCCGAGCTCTTTGCGCGCAAGGACTGGACGATGCTCAGCCACGTCCTCATCTTCCACGGGCGCCGCACCTGCCACGCCCGCAAGCCCGCGTGCGGTGCGTGCCCGGTCGCCAGGTGGTGCCCGGCCTACGGCGAGGGTGAGACCGACCCGGTGAAGGCTCGGGCGCTGCTGTCCTACGAGCTCGCGCCCGGGGCCACGCTTCCCGACCCCCCACCGGGCCCCCTTCCCGGCGACCCGGTGGCCGAACCGGCCCGGGGCCCGTGAGCGCGCCCACGCCCCGGTGGCTCTCGACCGTGGCCTCGCGTCCGGACGTGGCCGAGCACGACTGGTTCGCGACCTACGCCCCTCCTGACGGCGTGGGCCGTCGGTCGGCCGTGCTGATGCTCTTCGGCCCCGACCCCGCCGGCGGCGAGGACGTCGTGCTCACGGAGCGGGCGCACACCCTGAGGGCCCACCCCGGGCAGGTGTCCTTCCCCGGGGGCGGGATCGACCCCGAGGACGACGGGTCCGTGGGGGCGGCCCTGCGCGAGGCCGAGGAGGAGGTCGGGCTCGACCCGTCCGGGGTCCACGTGCTCGCGACCTTCCCCGAGGTGTACCTCTCGCCGAGCCAGCACGCGGTGACCCCGGTGCTCGGCTGGTGGCCCAGGCCGGTCCCGGTCGGCGTGGTCGATCGAGGTGAGGTCGAGCGGGTGCTGCGGGTGCCGGTGCCGAGACTGCTCGACCCCGCGAACCGGTTCACCGCCGTGTTCGGCCCGTACCGCGGCCCGGCGTTCGAGGTCGACGACCTGTTCGTGTGGGGGTTCACCGCGATGCTGCTGAGCAGCCTGTTCGACCTCGCCGGCATCGCCCTGCCCTGGGACGACGAGATCGAGCGTCCGCTCCCCGACCGGGTCATGTCGCCGTGGATGAAGCAGCTCGACGACGGCCCGACCCCGTGAGTGGTGCTGCCGGGCTCGACCTCCTGCTCGTGATGCTGCTGCTCGCCTATGCCTGGAGCGGATGGCGTCAAGGCTTCGTCGCGGCCCTGCTCGGCCTCACCGGGCTGGTCGGCGGAGCCTTCCTCGCGGTGCGGGTGGCCCCGGGCCTGATCGAGGACCACCTCGGGCACTCCGTGGGGACCTCGTCGGGGCTGCTGTTCCTCCTGCTGGCGGTGCTCGTCTGCGCCGCACTGGGCCAGGCCCTCATGCTGCAGATCGGTCGGCGCCTGCGCGAGGCGATCGACGTGCCGCTGGCCCGGGCGCTCGACTCCGCCCTGGGCTCGATCGCCGTCCTGGTGGCAGTTGCCCTCGTCATGTGGGTGGTGGCCAGCGCCGTGCGGGTCGGCGGCCCGAGCATCGCGCGCGACCTCGTCGAACGATCGGCGGTTGCCAGGGCGCTGGACACGGTGGTTCCGTCATCGGTCGACGGCCTGGTCGAGGACGTGACCGACGCGCTGGACCGGCAGGGCTTCCCTCGGGTCTTCGAGAGCGACGGGCCCGAGCCCATCTCCTCGGTGGACGCGCCCGACCCGTCCGTCGTCGACGACCCGAACGTCCAGCGCGCACTTCGTTCGGTGATCCACGTGCGGGCGGAGTCGCAGACCTGTGACCGGGCACAGATCGGCAGCGGCTGGGTTGTGTCCCCGGGCCGGGTCGCCACCAACGCGCACGTCGTGGCTGGGGCAGACCGGGTCCGCGTCAGGGTCGGTGACCGGGGACTCGAGCGTCCCGCGCGCGTCGTGGCGTTCGACCCGCGGCGCGACGTGGCCGTTCTCGCCGTCGAGGGTCTGGAGGCGCCGGCCCTCCAGGTGGGGGCGCCCCTCGAGGCGGGCGCGGCCGCAGTCGTCGCGGGGTTCCCGGGGGACGAGGGGTTGTGGGTCGACGGTGCCCGGGTCCGCGACGTCATCACGGCCCGTGGTGCCGACATCTACTCGACGTCGAGCGTGGTTCGTGAGGTCTACTCGCTACGCGCCCAGGTGCGGCGGGGCGCGTCCGGTGGGCCGCTCCTCGACCCGACGGGGTCGGTCGTCGGCATGATCTTCGCGACGTCCCTCGTCGACCCCGACACCGGCTACGCGTTGACCCTCGACGAGATCAGCGGCGTCCTGGAACAGGGTGGGTCGACGTCCGCACCGGTCTCCACAGGGCGGTGTGCTGCCGGCTGAGGTCGGTGTCGACGGTCGTCAGGCTGCGTCGGTGGTCTTCTTGAGGGCGGCGATCGTCTGCTGCGCCTGGTCGATGGCTCGGTCGGGGGCGGGCTTGGCCGTCTCGAGCGACTTCTTGCCGAGCAGGCCCAGGATCGCGGCGAGCACGAGCACCACCACCGCGACGATGAGGTAGCCCGCCCAGATCGGCAGGGCCTCGGCCAGGCCCCACGCCGCGCCGTGGAGCAGGAACACCAGGCCCATGAGGCCGAAGAACGCTGCCGCGGCGAGCAGGCCGGCACCCTTGCCGACATCCTTGGCGCCACTGGTCACCTCGGCCTTGGCCAGCGCGATCTCGCTGCGGACCAAGCCCTGGAAGTCATGCGTCGCATCGGCCACGAGTTGACCGATGGTGCGCTCGCTGCCCGGTGTGCCTGCCATGAATCCTCCGCCGTGGTCCCGCTGTGTCGAAAGCCGTCTCCCCGACCCTACTCGGGACCTCGCCGTCGGGTGCTGGGACGGTCGCGCGGGCACCCGTGTGAGGACCCGGTTCAGGGAGCGGCTGGGTCAGGTGTCGTCGCGCTGGTAGACGTCGGGGATGCCGTCGGCGTCGCCGTCGTGCTTCTCGAGCTCGGCGATCTGCTTGTAGTGCGTGTTGCGCAGCCGCAACACGATCGAGGCGAGGATCGCGGCGATCAGGGACCCCATGAGCACGGCCAGCTTGACGTGGTCGTTGCGCTCGGAGCCCTCTCCGAAGGCCAGTTCACCGACGAGCAGGGAGACCGTGAAGCCGACCCCGGTGAGCAGGGCGAGGCCGAAGACATCGCGCCAACCCAGCCCTTCGTCGAGCTCGGCCCGGGTGAAGCGGGCCAGCAGCCACGTCGTGCCGAAGACCCCGAAGAGCTTGCCGAGCACGAGGGCGCACACGATGGCGATGGCCACCTCGTCGGCGGCTGCCGCGGCGAACCCGCCCCCGATCACGGTCACTCCGGAGGCGAAGAAGGCGAACACGGGCACGGCGAAGCCGGCCGAGAGCGGGCGGATGCGGTGCTCGAACCGGTGGGCGACGTCGGTGTCGCGCTCGAGGGTGCTGATCTTGGGCACGGAGGCCCGTGCCTTGACCGGCACGACCAGCCCGAGCAGGACACCGGCGACGGTGGCGTGCACCCCCGAGGCGTGGACCAGCGTCCACGTGGCGAAGGCCAACGGAATGAGCAGCCACCAGTAGGTGATCCGCCGCTGCACGAGCATCGCGAATGCAGCCAGCGGCAGCACAGCCCAGAGCAGGGCCGTGACCTCGAGGTCGGCGGTGTAGAAGATCGCGATGATCGTGATGGCGATGAGGTCGTCGACGACCGCGAGGGTGAGCAGGAACGAGCGCAGGGCTGAGGGCAGGAAGGACCCGATGACGGCGAGGACGGCCAGGGCGAAGGCGATGTCGGTCGCGGTCGGGATGGCCCAGCCACGCAGGGCCTGGCTGTCACCGCCGAGTGCCAGCACGATGCCGACGAAGACCAGGGCCGGCATGATGACGCCCCCGATGGCCGCCGTGACCGGCACCGCGGCCTTGGCCACCGTGCGCAGCTCACCGACGAGGAACTCGCGCTTGAGCTCGAGCCCGGCGACGAAGAAGAAGATGGCGAGGAGGCCGTCTGCCGCCCAGTGGCCCAGGCTCAGCCGCAGGTCGCCCCACTCGGGGCCGACGTAGGTGTCACGCAGCGTCTCGTAGGCCTCACGCCACGGACTGTTGGCGAAGACGAGAGCCGCGACGGCAGCGGCGAGCAGCAGGGCCCCACCGATGGTCTCGGTCCGCAGCGCCTCGGCGACGTACTGGCTTTCCGCCCAGGCCGGTCGACGAAGGATCGTGCCGCTCTTGCGGGGTGGAGTCGAGTTGGTCATTGCCGTCCTCGTGGTCGGTCGTCCTCGGGGTCGCTTCAACGGTGCCGACCAGACTTCCCGGCGCTCCGCGGGCAGTCTATCCAGCCGCGTCGGTGTCCTGCCCGGTGGGCACCGCGGCCACGAGGCCGCCGTAGAGGGCCGCGACGTCTGCCACCAGGCTGTCGTCGGCAGTCACGGCACCCTGTGTCGAGAGCGTCTTCTCGAACACCAGGGCGGCCCCGTCGACGACGACCATCCCCACCCGATCCAACGTCTGGCGCAACGCTGCCCGGGCGTACTCGGCCCCGCCCCAGCCGTAGCCGACACACGCGACCGGCTTGCCCTGCCACTGCGCGTACAGGTAGTCGATCGCGTTCTTCAGCGCTGCGTTGTAGCCCCGGTTGTACTCGGGCATGACGAACACGACGGCGTCGACACCGTCGACGAGGGCAGCCCAGCGCTTGGTGTGCTCGTGCGCGTACTGGCCGCTCGACGGCATCTCGGGCTCGTCGAGCAGGGGCAGGGCGAGATCACGCAGGTCGATGGGTTCGACCTCGACGCCCTCTGGCGCCTGGGTGGCCACCCACTGTGCGACGTGGTGGCCGATCCGGGTCGGGCGGGTGCTGGAGGTGACGATGCCGATGCGGGTCATCCCGGCATCCTCACACCTCGCGAGCCCCCGAGGGCCAAAGCGCGACGTCCGGCAGGTTGGTGCCTGAGGCAACCAACCTGCCGGACGTCAGCGGGGTACGGCGAGCGCGAGGTCAGCTCGACGAGCCCGCGCCCGGCATCCCCTTGGAGATGAAGCTCATCACCGACGAGTCGGCCAGCGTCGTCGCGTCGCCGATGTCGCGACCCTCGGCGACGTCCTTGAGCAGGCGGCGCATGATCTTGCCGGAGCGGGTCTTGGGCAGCTCGGGCACGATCATGATCGAGCGCGGCTTGGCGATCGGACCGATCTCGTGGGCCACGTGGTTGCGCAGCGCCTGCACCGTGGCGTCGCCCTCGTCGGTCGCGTCGCCGCGCAGGATGACGAAGGCGCACACGGCCTGACCAGTGGTCTCGTCCGACGCCCCGACGACCGCGGCCTCGGCCACCGCCGGGTGCGACACCAGCGCCGACTCGATCTCGGCCGTCGACAGGCGGTGGCCGGAGACGTTCATGACGTCGTCGACCCGGCCGAGCAGCCAGATGTTGCCCTTCTCGTCGTACTTGGCGCCGTCGCCGGCGAAGTAGTACTTCGGGCCGAAGCGGGTCCAGTACGTGTCCTTGTACCGCTCCGGGTCGCCCCAGATGCCGCGCAGCATCGCCGGCCACGGCTTGGTCAGCACGAGGTACCCGACCTTCTCGGCCTCGGTGAACGGCATCCCCTCGTCGTCGAGGATCTCGGCCGAGATGCCGGGGATCGGGCGCTGCGCCGAACCGGGCTCGAGCGTCGTGACACCGGGCAGCGGGCTGATCATGATGCCGCCGGTCTCGGTCTGCCACCACGTGTCGACGATCGGGGCGGTGTTGCCGCCGATGTGCTTGCGGTACCAGAGCCAGGCCTCGGGGTTGATCGGCTCGCCGACGCTGCCGAGCACGCGCACCGAGGACAGGTCGAACTTCGCGGGGATGTCGTCGCCCCACTTCATGAAAGTCCGGATCGCCGTGGGGGCGGTGTAGAGGATCGTGACACCGTACTTCTGGATGATTTCCCACCAGCGCCCCTGATGCGGGGTGTCGGGGGTGCCCTCGAAGAGCACCTGTGTCCCGCCGTTGGCCAAGGGCCCGTACACGATGTAGGAGTGGCCGGTCACCCAGCCCACGTCGGCGGTACACCAGTAGACGTCGGTCTCCGGATGCAGGTCGTGGACAACGGAATTGGTGTATGCCGCCTGGGTCAGGTAGCCGCCCGTGGTGTGGAAGATGCCCTTGGGCTTCCCGGTGGTGCCGGAGGTGTAGAGGATGAACAGCGGGTGCTCGCTGTCATGCGGCTGGGCCTGGTGCTCCTCGGACTGGCGCGGCTGAATGTCGTCCCACCAGATGTCGCGCCCCTCGACCCAACGGACATCGCTACCCGTGCGGTTGACGACAAGGACATGCTCGACCGGGGTGTCGCCGTGGTCGAGGGCATCGTCGACGGCCGCCTTCAACGGGGCGGGCTTGCCGCGGCGCCACTGACCATCGGTCGTCACGACCAACTTGGACTTCGCGTCGTCGATCCGGGTGTGCAGGGCCTCGGCGGAGAAGCCGCCGAAGATCACCGAATGCGGTGCGCCCAAGCGGGCGCACGCCAGCATGGTGAAGACCGTCTCGGGGATCATCGGCATGTAGATCGCGACCGTGTCGCCCTTGCCGATGCCCAACTCGGTCAACGCGTTGGCCGTCTTGCTCACCTCTCGGAGCAGATCCGCGTAGGTGATGGTCCTGGTGTCGCCCTGGTCGCCCTCGAAGTGAATGGCGACGCGGTCGCCGTTGCCGGCACGGACATGCCGGTCAACACAGTTGTCGGCGACATTGAGCGCGCCACCGACGAACCACTTGGCAAACGGGGCCCCACTCCAGTCCAGCGTCTGGGTGAAGTCCGTCGACCAACTGATCCGGTCCCGTGCCTGCGCGGCCCAGAAGCCCTCATGGTCGGCCGCCGCCTCCTCGTACATCGCGGCCGTTCCATTGGCCTGCGCAGTGAAGGCCGGGTCGGGCTCGAGGGTGCTGCGGTCGAGATGGCTGCTGAGGTTGTCGTCGGACACTAGGACTCCTTCGTCTCACGGGCGTTCCCCCCAGCAAACCCTCCCCTCCCGACATCGGCAAGCGTGGACCACGGCGAATGCCGCGAGCGCGGCGCCTGGTGCGACGAGCGGGCGCGGTGCTTTCGCCAGGGCGCGGACTACCGCGTTGTGCGGGATGCGGGCCTTGGCGAGAGGAACTCCTGATGGAAATAGTCATAGATCGCACTCATGGCTGGAGTGAATTCGGTGCCTTTGGGCCATACCAGCCCGACATCCATCGAGGGAACACCGTCGACGATCTCGGCCGTTTGGATGCGACGACCTTCCAGTGACCATGGCCGATAGACCATGTCCGAGAGGATGGTGACCCCCGACCCGTTGGCGACCAGGCTGCGGGCAGCCTCCACGGCGGTCGTGCGCAGCAGGACCCGTGGGCGCCGTGTTCCCCAGTAGGCCAAGGTGGTGTCATCGGCCTCGTCGACGGTGAGCATGACGTAGGGGTGGTCGGCGATCGTGGCGAGGTCGACCTCGTGGTGGTGTCGAAGTTCATGGCTTTGGGCCAGCCACAGCCGGCGGGGCGACTGCACGAACGTCATCCGGCGCAGGTCGGGGCTCTGCACGTTGGAGGTGATGAGCAGGCCGAGGTCCAATTCGCCGGAGAGCAGCTGGCTCTCGATGAGGCCGCGCTCGCGCTCCAGCCAGGTGATCTGAAGCCGCGGGTAGCGTGCCTGAAGCCGCGGCACGTGGGTGGGGACGAAGTAGCCCATCACGGTGTAGGTGACGCCGATCTTCAGGGCGCCCCGGACCGCGTCATCCGGCACGGTCAACGTTTGCGCTTCCTGGACCATCTGCAGGATCGACCGTGCCTTGGGCAGGAAGGCCAAGCCGGCTTCGGTGAGGGCCACACCCCGGGAGTTTCGGGTCAGCAGCGGCTGGCGCAGGCTCGCCTCGAGGTCACGCACGGCTGTGGTCACGGCGGACTGGGTCACATAGAGCTCGCGCGCGGCGGCGCTGATCTGCCCCGCCTCGGCCACGGCGACGAAGTACGACAACTGGCGCAGCGACAAGCTCACCGGACCTCCGAGGGGCGCAACCTGATATCGATAAATTCAATATCAGGGTATTGCAATATGGCTCTTGGCGATCGTTGTGGCTGCTCCTAATGTCGGCGCAACGCGGATCACCGACGATCCGCCGGCGGCATTCAGCTCCGCCTCGGGCCAATGGAAGGCAGTCCATGAAGACGTCCATCGACCTCAACTGCGACATGAGCGAAGGCTTCGGCAACTATGTCGCGGGTGACGGGGTGGACGAGTTCATCATGCCGATGGTCACCTCGATCAACGTTGCGGCCGGTTTCCATGCCGGTGACCCGACCACCATCGCCCGCACCGTCACACAGGCCGCGGCACTGGGCTTGGGGATCGGCGTCCATCCCGGGTATCGGGACCTCGTCGGCTTCGGCCGGCGCGCCCTGGGGGCGAGCGTCGAAGAGCTCGTCAACGACTGCATCTATCAGTTAGGTGCGGTCCGCGAATTCGTCTCGCTCGCGGGTCGCCCGCTCCAGCATTTCAAGCCGCATGGAGCCCTCTATATGCACGCGGCCCGCGATGCCGACTTCGCCGAAGCGCTCGTGAGAATCCTGCACCGGCAGGATCCGCAACTCCCGATCCTGGTGATGGCCGGTTCGGTCATTGAGGAGGCCGCCACCCGCGCGGGTCACCCCGTGGTGCGGGAGTTTTACGCCGACCGGCACTACGGCGCCGACGGCGCGATCGTCTTCACGCGCAACGTCGGGGTCCTGGAGCCCGAGGCCGTCGCCGCCAAGGTCCTGCAGGCCTGCACGCACGGCACGGTGCGGACCGTGGACGGCCAGGACATCCCCATCGAGTTCGAGTCGATCTGCATTCACAGTGACACCAAGGGCGCCCTGGCCCTGGTGACGGAGACCAGAAGAGCCCTGGACGGCGCCGGCATTGCCGTCGCCAGCTTCGCTGCCTGACTCCCGCGCTCTCGGCGCCCGCCACCGGTCGCCCGAGTCCGCACCCTCCCCGCCATCCCTTCCCCGCCTCGCCCCTAGGAGCACACCCCCATGGCCGGAACCCCGCACGCCGAGGACGACACCGTCGACCTCGCTACCCTGGCGATCCCTGACGCAGGTCGGTCCGGCGCCCGCTCACTCACGATGGCCTGGTGGGGGGTGTGCAGCGCGCTGTTCTATATCTTCCTCGGCGCCACCCTCGCCATCGCCTACGGCAGCGTCAACACCCTCATCGCGATGGTGCTGTCCGTCATCAGCTACGGGGTGATCAACACCGTGCTGGCCCGATACGCGGTCCGGACGGGGCTCTCGGTGGCCCTCTTCTCCCGCGTGCTCTTCGGACGGGTCGGTGCCCTGCTCGCCACCTTGATCTTCTTCCTCACGGCCATCTACTACGCCGTGTTTGAGGGGTCGGTCATTGCCGTCGCGGCCCACCAAGTCGTCAGTGCGCTGTCCTATCCGGTCGCTGCACTCCTGGTGGTGCTGTACAGCGTGCCTCTGGTCTTCGGCAGCGTGCAGCACTTCCTGGACAAGCTCAACGGCTTCCTCTTGCCGTTCTATCTGATCGGCCTCACGCTGGCCGTCGTCATGACCATCGTGAAGTACGGGTACTCAAACGCCTGGCTCACCTACCAACCAACTGGTGGTGCCCCCAGCGACGGCTGGATCTCGGCCTACATCGCCTACATGGGCGTCTACGTGCTGATGATGTTCACGGTCGACTTCGCTCGCTTCGGCCGTCGCGAGGACGTGAATTACCACTCTCGGATCAACTTCGGCATTCCCTTCTACGCCATGACCTTCCTGATCAATGGAGCGGTCGGCATCTTCCTGATCACCTCCAGCAGCCTGTCCACCGTGTCCGAGACCGCCGTCGTGGACCAGCTGATCACCGTGCTCGGCGGGCTCCTCGCACTCGTGTTCATCTGGGTGACCCAGACGCGAATCAACAGCGCCAACTACTACCTCGCGACCGTGAACATGCAGGCCTTCTTCGAAAAGGTCCTGCCGGTCAAGGCCAAGAAGTGGATGTGGGCCGTCGTCGTCGGCATCGTCGTGCTCGCGCTCATGGTCTCCACCGATGTCTTCGCTTACATCCTCCAGGCGCTGAACTACCAGGGCATCTTCGTCACCGCCTGGGTTGGCGTCGCCATCACCCACATCCTGTCCCCGGCGTATGAGCGACTCTTCGGCGAGCAGGTCTACTACCACTCCGATCAGGTCCCCGCGTTCAACCCCGCCGGAATGGCGGCCTGGCTGGTGGCGTCCGTCACCGGTCTGACCCTGACCCTGAGCGGCAACGGCGCGTACGCCCCCCTTATCACCATCCTGCTCTCCGCCGGGATCTACGGGATCATGCTGCGCTCGGCTCGAGTTGCCTGGTTCGTCACCGCGCACTCGCTCAACCGTCCCCTGTCCGGTGTGGGCTCCACCCCTTCCAACTGATCACCTCTTCACCCGATGGGAACCCGCTATGTCCAGTCATGAGATCACCGCGCCGATCCCTGGCACGTTTTACAGCCGCGAATCACCCGGGGCGCCGGACTACATCACGGTCGGTCAGCAGGTCGCCGTGGGCGACACCCTGGGCCTGATCGAAGTGATGAAGATGTTCACGCCCCTCCTTGCTGCTCATCCCGGCACGATCGAGGAGATCCTCGTAGAGAACGATGACCTCGTCGAGATCGGACAGGTCCTGATCCGCATGGTCGTCCAGCCATGACAGCCATCTCCCGGTTGCTGGTGATCGCCCGTGGTGAGATCGCCGTGCGGGTCATCCGGTCGGCGCGTGAGCTTGGTCTGTGGACCATCGCGGCGCACAGTGAGGCCGACGCGGACTCGCTGGCCGTGCGCCTGGCCGACGAGGCCATCTGCATCGGGCCGGCCCATGCCAAGCGCAGCTACCTCAACCAGGACGCCATCATGGCGGCGGCGGCCTCAACGGGCGCCGACGCGGTCCACCCTGGCTACGGTTTCCTTTCCGAGGCAGCCGAGTTCGCGCGCCGCGTCACCGACGCCGGCCTGACCTTTGTTGGGCCTGATGCCGCCACGATCGCCCGGATGGGGGACAAGATTGCGGCGATCGAGGCCGCTGCAGCAGCGGGAGTGCCGGTGGTGCCGGGCAGCGGCGGTGCTGTTGATCAGGTGGATGAGGCCGCGAAGGTTGCGGCCCAGATCGGCTACCCAGTGCTCCTGAAGGCGTCCGCCGGTGGCGGGGGGCGTGGCATTCGCCTGGCCCATGACGAATCGGAGTTGCGGGCGCAGTTCCCGCAGGCGCAATTGGAAGCCAGCGCGGCATTCGGCGACGGCTCCCTCTATCTCGAGCGCTTCGTTGCGCGGGCTCGGCACATTGAGGTGCAGGTCCTCGGCGATGGCTCCGACGTCGTCCACTTTTTCGAGCGTGACTGCTCCCTCCAGCGTCGCCGTCAGAAGGTCTGGGAGGAGGCGCCAGCGGTCGTGCTCACTGAGGGCGTCCGGGAACGGCTGTGCGCCAGTGCCGTTGCCCTCGCACGGTCAGTTAGGTACCGGGGTGCGGGCACCGTGGAGTACCTCTACGACGAGGCCACGCAGGAGTTCTTCTTCATCGAGATGAACACCCGTATCCAGGTCGAGCACCCCATCACCGAGGCGATCTGCGGCGTTGATCTGATCCGCGGGATGTTGCTCGTCGCTCAGGGTCAGGCGTTGCCTTAT
This sequence comes from Dermatophilaceae bacterium, assembly GCA_017989115.1. Lineage (GTDB taxonomy): Bacteria > Actinomycetota > Actinomycetes > Actinomycetales > Dermatophilaceae > Fodinibacter. Next base: position 27,948 of record JAGNQK010000001.1, read on the forward strand.
GACCAGGGCGAGATCGCTCGCCACGGGCACGCCATCGAGGTCCGGGTGAATGCCGAAGACCCGCGGACGTTCATGCCCGCGCCGGGAGTCGCGACCTCGGTGTCGTGGCCCCTGGGAACGGGGGTCAGGGTCGATACCGCCCTGTATGGCGGGGCCAGTATCCCGCCCTACTATGACTCGCTGGTCGGCAAGATCATCGTCTGGGCGCAGGACCGTGATCAGGCCTTGGCCCGGCTGCGGGGTGCCCTGCGGGAGACCGAGATTGAGGGCATCGCGACGACGATCCCCTTCTTCGAGATGCTCCTCGACGAACCCGATGTCCGCAGTGGATACGTACACACCGCCTGGATCGAGCAGTGGCTGGACCGGACGACGCCGGCGGTGCCGGAATGACCCGCTACACCAACGGGGGAGACGAGCACCTGTTCGTCGAACTCTCGCAAGAGATGTCGCTGCAGGCCTTCTTCGCCGGGTCGATGCTCACCGCAGCCCTACGCCGGGCCGAGATTGAGGGGATCACCGAGATCTGTCCCGCCAACGCGTCATTCCTGGTGCGGTTCGACCCCGATCGGGTGTCCGCGGCCGAACTGCAGAGCCAGATCGAGCAGCTCGAAGCAGGTCTTGATGCGTCTTCGGGGGTCATCGGCACGCGGATCGTCGAGATTCCGGTGCTGTACGACGACCCCTGGACACGTGAGACGCAGGCCCGTTTCCGCGATCGGCATCAGGACCCGACGTCCACGGACTTGGGGTATGCCGCGCGGGTCAACGGTTACGGCGACGAGGCGGCATTCATCGAAGCGCATAGTGCGACACCGTGGTTCGTGTCCATGGTCGGTTTTGTGGCCGGGCTGCCCTTCATGTACCAAATGGTGGAGCGCGACCAGCAACTGCAGGTGCCCAAGTACTTGCGCCCGCGGACCGACACCCCCAAACTCACGGTCGGCTACGGCGGGTGTTTCACGTGTATCTACTCCGTGAGAGGAGCCGGGGGTTACCAGATGTTCGGCGTCACCCCGGTGCCGATCTACGACCCTGCCGAGCAGGTGAAGCACCTGCGAGACTTCATGATCTTCTTCCAACCCGGAGACATCGTGAAGTTCCGGGCCATCGACCGGGACGAGTACGACCGCATCGTGACCCAGGTCGATGAGGGCCAGTACCAACTACGAACCCGACCGGTCGATTTCTCGATCGGCGCGTTCGAAGCCGATCCGCGGACCTATGCCCGCGGCCTGTGTGAGGTGCTCAATGTCCGCTGATTCCGCTCGCCTTGAAGTGATCTCACCTGGTCTCCTGAGCACCGTCCAGGACGCCGGACGTGCTGGCTACTACCACCTCGGCATTCCCCCATCCGGCGCGATGGATCAACTCTCCTATCGTGCGGCCAATCTCCTCGTCGGCAACGACGAGACCGCGGCGGCGATCGAGTTCGCACTCATGGGCCCCACCCTGCGGTTCACTGCCGATGTGACGGTGGCGGTCACCGGCGCCAACGTCGCTGCCACCCTGGACGGGGCCCCGATCGCCGGCAACGCCCGCGTAGAGGTCGGCGCAGGGCAGCAGTTGGCGCTGGGGTTTGCGCAGAACGGGGCCCGAGGGTATGTCGCGGTCAGCGGCGGCCTGGACGTCCCGCTTGTGCTCGGGAGCCGGTCGACGTATGCGCTCGGCGGACTGGGCGGATTCCGGGGCCGTGCCCTCGTGGCCGGAGACGAGCTGCCCTTGGGACCGAGTCCCGTCCGGCCCCGGGGTGCGACGGTCCTGCCCGAGAATCTGCGCGTTCCGTTGCGCAAGGAATACGAACTGCGCCTGATGCTGGGTCTTTACGCCGATCGTGTCGAGCCCGACTCGCTGGACAGGTTCCTCGCCGAGACCTGGTCGGTCGGCTCGGAGGCGGATCGCATTGGCTATCGGCTGAAGAATGGCACCCCCTTGCGTTACGTCCAGCGGGTGCCACCTTTCGGCGCTGGAGATGACCCGTCCAACATCGTGGACGCCTGCTACCCGATCGGTTCGGTGCAGGTGCCGTCGGGGACTGAACCGATCATCCTGCACCGGGATGCGGTGTCTGGTGGCGGCTACATGATGGTGGGAACGGTCATCAGTGCCGATCTGGACGTCATCGGGCAGATGCCGCCGGGCACCAAGGTCCGCTTTGTCGCCGTCGATCTCGATCAGGCCCTCGCCGCCCGACATGAGCGCGCCGCGCTTCTGGAAGCGGTGCGGGACCTCCTCGCGGGTTCAGGCTCGCAACCAACCGATCCGCGATTCACCTCCACAGTTAAGGACCACCGATGAGCACGCTTCCCCTGCAGCGCCCGGTCGCGCCGGCCTTGGCCGACCTGGCCGCTGGCAGTCTGGTTCGCGAAGGACTTCTCGTCGCCGGCGGGGTCGGCCTCCTGGCCCTGTCGGCGCAGATCGCCGTCCCTCTCCCGTTCACGCCCGTCCCGCTGACCGGCCAGACCTTCGCGGTGCTCCTGATCGGTGCCGGATATGGCCTGCGCCGCGCCTTGGGCACGATGCTGGTCTATCTGGCGGTGGGTCTGGCCGGATTCCCCGTCTTTTCGCCGGATCCCGCGACGGGGCATGCCCGCACGGCCCTGCAGATCCTGCATGCCCCCTCGGCGGGCTACATCGTCGGGATGCTGCTGGCCATGGGCGTTCTCGGGTGGCTCACGGGGCGGTCCTGGGATCGCCGCTGGCGGACCAGTGTGGCCCAGATGGCCCTGGCCAGCGTGGCCATTTATGCCGTGGGGCTTGCCTGGCTTGCCGTCGCGGCCGATCTGACTCTCCAACAGACCCTGGTCAAGGGCCTGCTCCCGTTTCTCATCGGGGATGTTCTCAAGCTCCTGCTGGCGGCGGGCGCGGCCCCGATTCTCTGGCGTTGGGTGGGGTCGCGCGGCGACTCCTAAGGTCCCGGCCCGGCATTCGGCGTGTTTGCCGTCATCCTAAACAGAATGTCTAGGATTTCGCGGGAAACTCGGACGAATGCCGGGCTGATGGCCTAATCGAGTGAGCAACTCTTGGCATGGGGGGCCTGGCATGTTTCCCTGAGGATGGTCGCACAGCGGTGTGCGTCATGGATCGACCCCATGAGGTGAGTGGCGTGTTCGTCGAAGGTCAGCTCTATTCGGCCGTCACCGAGTCCGACGGCGTGGTTCAGGTGCACCTGGCCGACAACCACCCCGGACGTGACGACGCGGCCTACGTGGCCCGTCGATGCGCCATCGCCGACCGGGCGCTGCGGTGGGATCGAGCCGGCGGTGCACCCGTCCCCCAGGTCGACTACACGCCGGACGAGCACCGGGTGTGGGCCTACGCGAGCGAGCAATTGGGCCCCAAGCACGAGAAGTACGCCCACAGCGAGTACCTCGCGGCCAAGCGCGCCCTGCAGTTGCCGACCGACCACGTGCCCCAGCTCGCCGACGTCACGGCGCGCCTCCAGCCGCTCACCGGGTGGTCGTATGCCGCCGCGCCCGGTCTGGTTCCCTTGCGGGAGTTCTATGCCGATCTCGGTCAACGCGTCTTCAACTCCACGCAGTATCTGCGGCATGCCAGTCGCCCGCTGTACACGCCCGAGCCGGACATCATTCACGAAGTCATCGGGCATGCCAATCAGCTTGCGTCACAACGGTTTGCGGCATTGACTGCCGCGGCAGGCGCTGCGGCACAACGGTTGGAGAGTGACGAGGCGATCAAGTTCGTCGCGGATGTCTTCTGGTTCACTATGGAGTTCGGCGTGATCCGCGAGCACGGCGAGGTCAAGGCCTACGGCGCGGGCATCCTGTCCAGTTTCGGCGAGATGGACGAGTTCGGTCACATGGAGCACCGCCCGCTCGACCTCGCGGCCATGGGGACCCTGGCCTACGACATCACCCAGTACCAACCGATCCTGTTCTGTGCCAACAGCCTCGACGAACTCGATGACGTTGTCGGGGTCTTTTTCGACGCGGTCGACGACGACCTCACCCAGCGGCTGCGGGCCTCGACGAACTGACCCAGCGGGAGCGGTGAGCCGCACTCACCCAACCTGAGAATCGCCTGGCAGTAAGCTCTCCCACCTGGGGCTTTATGGCAATTTCGGCTCTCAGGTTGCTTCTACGATCACGGCGTGAGCACCTGCCCGCTCACATACTGCCTGCCTCAGTAGAAGCGAGTCCCCGTTGTCTCCCGCTGCCCAAAATCAGCCTGCCCGCTTTGCCCGACGTTCCCTCATGCAGGGTGCCGCCTGGTCTGTTCCCACCGTCGCGATCGGTGCCGCCGCCCCCGCCATGGCGCTCACCCCCTCCCTCTGCCCAGGTGGTCGGTACACCATGGACTGGTCCTATGGCGCCGGGGTGTTCGCCTCCACGCCTGCCGGTGCGCCCGGAACCAATGGTTACAGCGGGTGGACCTGGATGCCGACCGCACTTCAGGGCGTCGGCGCGGCCAACGCGTTCACGGTGACGACAACATCCGCCTACGTCAACTCAAGCGGGACAGGTGTGTCCCTGACGATGCGGGGACAGACGGGCGGCTCCAGTGCCACCGGCGTCACCATGGGCCAGACGTCGATTCCCGCGCCCTCAAACTCGGCCTGCTTCACGTTCACCTTCAGCAAGCCACTGCTCAACGTGGCCTTCTCCGTGGGCGACATCGACTACGCCACCCATGAGCGCACGACGATCTCACCCGCGCCGGACACGCAGTTCTACAACTCCACCTACATCGCCGGCAGCGGGACCTCCGCAGACCCGTGGCGCGGTCTGGGTGGGGACCTGGCTCTCGCCACGGACCACAACGGCTCGGTCGACGTGACCTATCAGTCCCTGTCGAGCTTCCAGCTCTGCCTGACGAACCTCACCTCGGGCTGGCAGTCGAACATCACCCTCAGCAGCATGGTCTTCGACTGCCCCACCTGGGTCTGACCGCGCGGCTTCGTCCCCGGGCAGCCGGGGACGAGACCGCGCGCGCGGCCGTCGCGGACGACGCCGTCATCGACGAGGCGGGACATCAGCCAGCGACGTTGGTCGAATTCTGTGCGTGACCTGGGTAAAGAGATTTAGAGGATTGGTGACTGGCCGCGCCGATTGGCGTCGACATGCCTAGGGTTTTTGGGGTGAGCGACTGCCACGCTCACCCCAATTTCCTGCCGCACGAAGAATCGAGAACAGCGTCATGTCCCCCTGCCAGAAAACAGCCTTGAGACTGGATCGGCGCACACTCGTCCGGGGAGCCGCCTGGTCCGTCCCCACCGTCGTGGTCGCCACGGCGGCCCCGGCGATGGCCATCACCCCGTCCCTGTGCCCGGCTGGCAAGTTCACCATGGATTGGTCGTATGGGGCTGGGGTGTTCTCATCGACCCCCGCGGCGATCGGCCCGAATGGCTTCAGCACCTGGACCTGGAAGCCGACGGTGTTGCAGGGGGTCGGTCCGTCCAACAGTTTCACGGTGACGGCCACGTCCGTGTACAGCAATGCTGTCGGTACGCCGGTCTCGCTGGAGATGCGCTCCCAAACGGGGGGCTCCAGCGCCAGTGGTGTGACCGTGGGGCAGAACGCCTCGAGCACCACCAACTCGGCCTGCTTCACGTTCTCCTTCAGCCAAACTCTGCACAACGTGAAGTTCTCGGTCGGCGATATCGACTTCGTGGGCCACGAACAGGCGTGGATCTCGCCGACGCCGACAACGGCCACGATCTTCAGCCCCGCCAACGTCACCGGCTCGGGTACCGCCGCCGTCCCGTGGGCCGGTACCGGTGGGGATCTCAATATCCAAACGGATCACAACTCCGCCGTCGACCTCACCTACACCACGCTCACGAGCTTCACGTTGTGTCTGCACAACATCACGACAGGGTGGGGATCGAACATCACCGTCAGCTCCATGATCTTCGACTGTCCCACCTGGGTCTGAACCGACGTGACCGCGCCGCGGTGGCGGCGAGGCTATTCGGGGTGTGCGGGCCGTCAGCAGGGCCTGTGGTTCGCGTAATTGGCTGCGCCCCAATGGTTCTCGCACGCTGTCCTGACCCGCGAGGCGGTCAATTTCGGCTGCGTTCGGACGTGACGGACGCCACAAAGCAAGCAGTCAGGCTCTTGACAGGCGGTGTGCATGAAACCTTGAGCAACGCTCCATACGGTCGGCTCGTTCGCGCCCCCACCGCTATGAGGAGCCCCCTTGGCCGTCGTCGCCTCACCTCGTTCACGGTTCTCCGCCTCGCGCCGACTACTGATTGTGGGACTGGTCCTGCTCGTGCTCGCCGGAGCCGCAGGATGGTGGGTCTGGGGGCGGACGGCGACGACCACCGCCACGCCGCGAACCCTCACAGTGCAGCACGGCACGGTCGAGCAGAGCGTTCAGGCCACGGGCACCATCGTCCCCGCCACGGTCAGCCAGGTGAGTTTCCAATCCTCAGGGACAGTCACCACGGTTCCGGTGAAGGTGGGTGACGCCGTTGTCAGCGGGCAGGCTCTGGCCACAATCGATCCCACCGCCCTGCAGCAGTCGGTCACCCTGGCCCAGGCCTCGTTGTCCGCCGCCCAATCCGGGGTGAATGCCGCGACGAGCGGCGCGAACAGTGCCTCGGCGCAAGCTCAACTGGTGGCCGCGCAGAGCAAGTTGGCGTCGGCGCAGCAGGCGCTGGCGGCAGCGACGATTACCTCGCCGATCGACGGGCTGGTCGCGGCAGTGGGGGTCCAGGTGGGCTCCCAAGTCGGCTCCTCGGGCACCAGCACGGCGGCGGCCATCACCTCCAGTCGATCTGGGAGCGGAACCGCGGGCGCAGGAAATGCGGGAACGACCGGGAATGCCGCGGCCACCTCCGCGACGGCCGGCACCTCGTCGGCGGCGATCACGGTGATCAGCCCCTCGGCCTGGAACGTCAACGCACAGGTAGCCAGCGCGGACCTGGGTTCCCTGAAGCAGGGGATGCAGGCCAAGGTCACCCCCACCGGAGGCAACCAACCGATCTTCGGCACGGTGACGTCGATCGGCCTCATCGCCAGCTCCAGTTCGAGCGGCACGAGCGTCTTTCCCGTCACCATCGGGATCACCGGTGCGCAGCAGGGCCTTTACTACGGCACCGGGGCCAGTGTCACGATCACCACGGCCCAACTCGACAACGTCCTCACCGTGCCGACCATGGCGATCTCGTCGGATGTGAACGGCCAGGCCTCGGTCTCGGTGCTCAAGAACGGCGAGGTCACCAAGGTCCCGGTCAGTCTTGGCCGGCTCTTCGGTAACCAAACAGAGGTGACCAAGGGGCTGGCCGACGGGGATGAGGTCGTCCTGCCCACCTTCACCCGTTCCTCGACGTCCAGTTCAGGCAGTGGTGGCGGTGGGTTCGGCGGCCTGGGCGGCGGCGGCTTCGGTGGCGGGGGCAGCGGCCGAGGCGGCGGCACAGGCGGCAACTCCGGCAACTCCGGCAACGGATCGCGGGGCTGATCCCGGTGACCGGTCCCGAGTGGGCCTTCAGCGAGCCCGTCGCAACCCCTGGTGAGGCAGCGCCCCAAGGATCCGTCCTCGTCGACCCGATCCTGGACCTGGTCGACGTCGGGAAGACGTACCGCTCCGGAGACCTCGAGGTCGACGCGTTGCGCGGGGTGACCCTGCGGGTCGAGCGTGGTGACTACCTCGCGGTCATGGGTCCGTCGGGATCCGGCAAGTCCACCCTCATGCACATTCTCGGCTGTCTGGACGTGCCCTCTCGCGGCACTTATCGGCTCGCCGGCGAAGATGTCGGAACGCTGGACGAGGCAGAGCTCGCCCGGATTCGCAACCGGGAGATCGGTTTTGTCTTCCAGCAGTTCAACCTGTTGCCCACGATGACAGCGTGGCGCAATGTCGAACTTCCTCTGGTCTACGCCGGGGTGCCGCCCACCGAACGCAAGGCGCGAGCCGTTGAGGCACTGACCCGGGTGGGCTTGGCGGACCGAGTCGAACATCGACCCACCGAACTCAGCGGGGGTCAACAGCAACGGGTGTCGGTTGCGCGTGCGCTGGTGACCGACCCCAGCCTGATCCTCGCCGACGAACCCACCGGCAACCTGGACTCGGCCTCCACCGCAGACGTCCTGGGCTTGTTCCGAGAGCTGCATGTGCAGGGCCGCACCATCGTGTTGATCACCCACGAGAACGATGTGGCCCGCCAGGCCGCCCGCGTCGTCCGGATCTTGGACGGTCAACTCGCCGACACGGGCTCGGTCTGGGATGCGGCTGACGAGGTCGCCCGATGAGTTGGCTGGAGACGCTCCACACGGCATACGACGCGATCCGCAGTCGACGAATGCGTTCGGTGCTGACGGTCCTCGGGATCCTCATCGGGATCGCCGCGGTCATGTTGACTGTCGGCCTGGGGCAGGGTGCCCAGCAACAGGTGGCCAGTCAGATCGACAAGCTTGGCTCCAACCTGCTGGTCGTCACACCCGGCAGCTCGACTTCATTCGGCGGTCTGCGTGGCGGCCGCGGCAGTGCGACGACGCTGACCACCCTCGATGCGGTGACACTCAGCAATCCCGCCGTCGCACCGGACATTGCGGCGGTGGCCCCGGCGTCCACCGCTCAACAGTCCGTGGTCGGTAACGGACAGAACTGGACCACGTCGATTGTCGGGACCACCCCGGCCTGGGTCTCGGTGCGCGCCCGCACGATCGACCAGGGTCGGTTCTTCTCCACCGATGAGGTCGCCGCCGCGGCGCCGGTCGCGGTCATCGGTTCGACGACGGCCTCGCAGTTGTTCGGCGGTCGGTCCCCAGTGGGGGCCACGGTCACTGTCGGCGGCGTGCCGTTGACGATCATCGGCCTGCTCAACACGGAGGGATCGACGATTGGGGGGGACCAGGACGACCAACTCGTCGTGCCCGCGACGACCTTTGCCAACGACTTCGGCAATGGCTCAGGGGCTTCGGTGTCGACCATCTACATCGAGGGCAGGTCGACAGCCGGCCTGTCGGCGGCGTATCAGGAGACGACTAATGCGCTGCTCACCTCGCACGGAGTGAGCGCTTCGGCGGCTGATTTCACCGTGAGCAGTCAGGCCTCGCTCGTCCAGACTGCCACCAGCACGGCGCAGATTCTCACCGTCTTGCTCGGCGGGATCGCCGGGATCTCGCTCCTGGTCGGCGGTATCGGCGTCATGAACATCATGCTGGTCTCCGTCGCCGAACGCGTCCGCGAAATCGGGTTGCGGAAGGCCCTGGGTGCCACGCCACGGGCCATCCTGCGCCAGTTCCTCGTCGAGGCATCGTTGCTGGGGCTCGTCGGTGGGGTGCTGGGCATCCTGGTCGGAGTTCTGGGCGCGGTGGGGCTGCCCTCGTTGCTCGGCCAACCGGTCACCATCTCGGTCTCGGCCGCCCTGACGGCCCTCGTCGTCTCGGTCCTCATCGGCATCGCCGCCGGTGTCTACCCGGCTGGCCGGGCCGCAAAACTCGCTCCCATCGACGCCCTACGCAGCGAATAGAACCACTGAAGGACAACGCTATGCCGCACTCGAAGCCGACCATCCTTGCCGTCGTGGCCCTCGCCGGCGCGCTCGCCCTTGCGGCGTGCGGCTCCTCGACGGCCACCCCAGCCGCGGGGGCAGCGGCCCCGGGGGCCGCGGCCTCGGCCAACGCCGGCCAGGGAGGTAACGGTGGGCAGGGGCGCGGCGTGTCCGGCAAGATTGCCGCATTGTCGGGATCGACGGCGCAGGTTCAGAGCCAGTCCTCCCAGACGGCGGTGACCTGGACCGCCGACACGACTTTCACCAAGGCGGTTGCCGCCACGGCGACTGCGCTGCAGGTGGGCTTGTGTGTCAGCGCCCGCCCAGTGCCGGGCAACGGCCCCGGGGGTGGATTCGCTTCTCCTGCCGCCCCCCTGACTGCCGGCAGTGTTGCCGTTAGTTCGCCGAGTGGTGGCACGTGCCAGGTGGGTCCCGGTGGCGGCGGCTTTGGTGGGGCCGGGGGCAACAACAATGCCAATCCTTCACCTCGCCCGAGCGACTCCGCGAGGGCCGGCCGCGCAGGCGGGTTCGGAGCGGTCGGGACCATCTCCTCGCTCGTCGACGACACCTTCGTCGTCGCCGTTCCGGCGTTCGGATCTCAGGCCGCTCGGTCGGTCACCGTGACCTACTCCTCCTCGACCACCTTCACCGCCCAGGAGGCAGCGACCACGGCGGATATCGCGGTGGGGGGATGTCTCCAGGCTGTCGGGGCTCATGACGCAACGGGCGCGGTGACCGCGAAGTCGATTCGGTTGTCCGCCCCGGTCAACGGCAGTTGCGGCGGAGGATTCGGTCGCGGTCAGGGCGGCGGGGCCAACGGTGGGTCGGCGGCGAGCCCGAGTGCCTGACCGTCCCCGTCGTCTCAAGCGCTCGACCCTGGCGTTCGGCGCCGGCGTCGTGGCCCTCGCGGTTTTTGGTGGCAGCGCGTATGCCGCCAGCACCGGTTCGTCGTCGGGGACCCCCCCGGACTATCGCACCGCCCAGGTCGGGACGGGGGACGTCACCCAGACACTTCTCCTGTCGGGAACCGTGCAACGCGTCGACCAGGTCACCGCGACCTTCCCGACCAGCTCACAAGTTCTCACCGTGAATGTCGCCGTCGGCGATCACGTCACGGCAGGCCAGCAGTTGGCCACCCAGGACACGACGGCGCTGCAGGCTGCCCTGGCGACGGCCCAGGCGACCCTGGCCGCGGATCAGGCGACGGCCGCCCAGGACGCATCGGGCACCCCGACGACGACGACCTCGGCGGCGGCCAAGTCGTCGACGACCGCGTCGACGGCCAAGTCCTCGACATCCTCGACTCCGGCCACGTCGTCGACGACCTCTGCGTCCAAAGTGTCGACTCCGCCGACCGCCACGGACACCGCCGCGGCGAAGACGGCGCTCCAGGTGGCCAAGGATCTGATCGCGGCCGAGAAGGTGGCCTGCGCGCCGCTCCTGGCACCGGGGTCGGCGCATTCGACCCCGGCGGCGCTCACGACGTCGGCCTCCCCGACCCCGAGCGCCACGGTCTCTTCGACGCCGACCTCGGCGGCTTCACCCACACCGACCCCGACGGCCTCGCCGAGCTCCACCGACAGCGCCTCTCCGTCGCCTACCACCCCAAGCCCGTCGCAGCCGTCGGCCACCCCGTCGCCGTCGGATTCCGCGACCCCGACCCCACCGGCGACGCCGGCGGCACCGACTGGCCCCAGTCTGGCCGACATCACGGCCTGCGTGGACGCCCTCACCGCGGTGCTCACCGCCCAGGACTCGTCCCTGACAGCCCTGGAGCACCTTCAGGTTCAACTGGCGGCCAGCTCGATGGCATTGCAGACCACCACGGCTTCCGCCGCAGTCAGTGGTCAGATTTCCACGACCAGCGGGCAGGGCTCCACCGGAACAGGGCAGAACTCCACGACCCGGCTGGCGCAAGACGACGTGGCGATCCTGACCGATCAGGCTGCCGTCGCCCAGGCGCAGGCGGATCTCACCGCAGCGACCTTGACCGCGTCCTTGGCCGGCACCGTGGGTGCCATCACCTTGGTCCCCGGCCAGGCCGCTGGGAGCAGCGGGGTGACCATCGTTGGTGCCGGCGCCGCGCAAGTCGCCATCACGGTACCGCTGGCCCAGATGCCCGTGGTGCACACGGGCCAGGCCGCGCAGGTCGTGCCGGCCGGATCCGCGAGCTCGGTCCCCGCCACGGTGCAGTCGGTCAGCTTGATTCCCAGTTCGTTGACCTCCTCGGTGCCGACCTATCCAGCCGTGGTGCTGGTTCCGTCCGCACCTGCGGCCATGGCCTCCGGGTCCAGCGCCATGGTGGCGATCACGGTGGCCAGTGCCACCGGCGCGGTGCGGGTGCCCGTCTCCGCACTCGCGGGCGTCATGGGAGGCACCGGCAGCGTGGAACTCCTGGCCTCGGGGGCGCAAACCCCCGCTCGCACCGCCGTGACCCTGGGCGCAATTGGCGGGGGATGGGCGCAGGTGCTGACCGGACTGACCGCGGGGCAGCAGGTGGTCATCGCCGATGCATCCCAGGCGTTGCCCACCAACCAATCCAATAGTGGTCGCTCCCTCGGCGGCGGCGGCGGCGGTGGTGGTGGTGGTGGTGGAGGTCAGCGCGCCGGAGGCTGATCGCTGTCGGCACTGACCAGCACCCTCGGCTACGGTTCCCAACAGCGAACCACGCCCTGAGCGGCTGTGGCCTTGCGCGTCGCTGCGGGGAGCAACGCGGCATTCGTCCTCGGGCTGGGAAACCCTGCCGGACTGGTGGTCCCACACCACCTCCGGGGCACGACTGCTGGGAAGCCTGTCGGCGGACATCGACCCGGTCGTGGGTGCCACCGCGGAGCCGGAAAGGCTGGGGCCCTCGTCCGGTTGATCCGGACGAGGGCCCCAGTGTTGGAGGTGACGCAAGCAGTCCCTGGCAGGGGAGCCTGGTGCGTCAGTGGTTGATTGCCTCTGCGACACCGTGACCGGTGAGGGAGCGGACCTCCATCTCGGCGTACTTGGCTGAGTCGTGCTCCTTGGAGAGTTTGGAGCCGAGCCACCCGAGGAAGAACGCCAGCGGGATGGAGATGATGCCGGGGTTGTCCAGGGGGAACCAGTGGAAGTCAATCGCCGGGTTGGTGATCATCGAGGGGCTGAGCATGGCCACGGTGCCATCGGCCAGTTTGGTCTCGACCGCGGGCTTCCCGGAGACGACCGGGCTGAAGATGATCAGGCCGATCGAGGAGATCAGGCCACCGTAGATCGACCACAGGGCGCCACGGGTGTTGAAGTTCTTCCAGAACAGCGAGTAGAGGATCGTCGGCAGGTTGGCCGAGGCCGCGACCGCGAACGCCAGCGCCACGAGGAACGCGATGTTCTGCGACTTGGCGAAGATGCCACCGACGATGGCGACAATGCCGATGGCCACTGCAGCCATCCGCGCCACCTTGAACTCGGTGTCCGGGTCCGTCACACCCTTCTTGATGCCCTCCTTGTAGAGGTCATGGGCGAAGGATGCCGAGGCGGCGATGGTCAGGCCGGCGACGACCGCGAGGATGGTCGCGAAGGCGATGCCGGACACGATGCCGAGCATCGGGCTCCCGCCGAGGGCGTAGGCGAGCAGCGGGGCGGCCGAGTTGGCCTTGCCGGGGGCGCCGTTGATCTTGTCGGGGCCCACGAGGGCGGCGGCACCGAAGCCGATGACCAGGGTGAGCAGATAGAAGCCACCGATGAGCCAGATGGCCCACTCGACTGACTTGCGGGCCTCCTTGGCCGTGGGGACGGTGTAGAAGCGCTGCAGCACGTGCGGCAGACCAGCGGTGCCGAGGACCAGGGCCAGCGACAGCGAGATGAAGTCGAGCTTGGTCGTGGAGTCCTTGCCGTACTTCAGGCCGTAGGTGGTCAGCTTCTCGGCGGCCTTGGCCGTCTTCTCGACCTTGGAGCCGGCCGTGGTCTCCACCGCACTCTGGAAGAGGTGGTTGATGGAGAAGCCCATCTTGACCAGCACGATGGCGGTCATCACGGTGGCCGCGGTGATCAGCAGGATGGCCTTGATGATCTGCACCCAGGTCGTGCCCTTCATGCCACCGATGAGGACGTAGGTGAGCATGACGGCGCCGACGACGGCGATGACGAGGTTCTGAGCCGTTTCGCCGCTGACACCGAGCAGGAGCGAGACCAGGCCACCGGCACCGGCCATCTGCGCGAGCAGGTAGAACAGCGAGACGCACAGCACCGAGATCGAGGTGGCGATGCGCACCGGGCGCTGCTTGAGGCGGTAGGAGAGGACATCGGCCATGGTGAACCGGCCGATGTTGCGCATGAGCTCGGCCACGAGCAACAGGGCGACGAGCCAGGCGACGAGGAAGCCGATCGAGTAGAGGAACCCGTCCAGGCCCGAGAGGGCGATGGCCCCGGCGATGCCGAGGAAGGAAGCCGCCGACAGGTAGTCACCGGCAATGGCAATGCCGTTCTGGCGCCCGGAGAATGCGCCGGCCGCGGTGTAGTACTGCTCGGCGGTCTTCTTGCCGCCGGCCACCTTGATGACGATGGCCAGGGTAGCCACGACGAAGGCGACGAAGATCGAGATGTTCAGGGTGGGGTTGCCGACCGTGGTGGTGGCAGTGGCGAAGGCGATCATGGTCAGTTGCCTCCCATGCGGTCGAGCTTGGCGCCCAGCGCGTCAGCGGCCGGGTCGAAGACCCGGTTCGCCCAGCGGGCGTACATGAAGGTGATGACGAAGGTCGAGACGAACTGCAGCAGGCCGAAAATCAGGCCGACCGAGATCTTGCCGACGATGTGGTGGTTCATGATCGACGGCGCGTAGATCGACATCAGGACGTAGAGGAAATACCAGGCGAGGAAGAACGCCGTGGTGGGAAAGACGAAGCCGCGGAACTTCCTGCGAAGGTCCTGGAACTCATCGGTCTCTTGCAGCGCGACGTAGGGGTCGTCGGCGCCTGGGCGAGCTTCGACGCTCACGGCCACCTCCTGGGTCTGCCCGGGCATCGTTGCTCGGGATCGAGTCCCAGAGTGGGCGCGCCCGGATGCCGTTGTGCACCCCCCGGTGCGCCCCGCGCGGCGGGCGGGTGACTGGCTTCGGTGTGCGGCGTGGCACTGCGCGGCGAACGGCGCGCGTCGCGCGACGAACGGCGACCCCACGGCATCCCTGTCGGTGCACGGAGTGGAGCGGCATGATGGCGCCATGCGCGCACTGCGGAAGGTCACTGCCGGCCCCGGTCTCGACCTCGTCGAGATCCCCGAGCCGGAGTGTGGCGACAAGGACGTCAAGATCAGGGTGCTCCGGGCGGGCCTGTGCGGCACCGACCTGCACCTCGAGCAGTGGGACGAATGGGCGGCGGCCACGGTGCGCGCCCCCATGACGCTCGGTCACGAGTTCTTCGGCGAGGTCGTGGAGGTGGGGGCCGACGTCGACCACGTGGCCGTCGGCGACCGGGTATCGGGGGAGGGGCACCTGGTCTGCGGCACCTGCCGCAACTGCCGGGCCGGGCGCCGGCACCTGTGCATCAACACCGTCGGCGTCGGGGTCAACCGCGACGGCGCCTTTGCCGACTACGTCGTCATCCCGGCGACGAACGCGTGGGTGCAGCCCCCCGACCTCGACCCCGACCTCGGGGCGCTGTTCGACCCGCTCGGCAACGCCACGCACACGGCGCTGCAGTGGCCGGTCGTCGGCGAGGACGTCGTCATCACCGGGGCCGGGCCGATCGGGGTCATGGCGACGGCGGTCGTGCGCCACGCGGGGGCGCGCCGGATCGTCGTGACCGACATGTCGGCCGGGCGCCTGGCGCTGGCAGCCGCGGCGGGGGCGGACCTCGTCGTCGACGTGTCCGCAGGCCAGACGTTGCGCGACGCCCAGGGCCAGCTCGGCATGGCGGAGGGGTTCGACATCGCCCTCGAGATGTCCGGGTCACCCGCGGCCGTCGAGGACCTGCTCGCGAACATGAACCACGGCGGTCGCGTCGCGATGCTCGGCCTGCCCAAGGACCGCTACGCCATCGACTGGGGCCGGGTCATCACGCACATGATCACCCTGCGCGGCATCTACGGGCGCGAGATGTTCGAGACCTGGTACCTCATGGGCTCGATGCTCGCGACGTCGCCCGAGCTGCGCACGGCGGTGTCGTCGGTGGTGACGGGGCGGTACGCGGCGGCCGAGTGGCAGGCCGCGTTCGACGAGACCCGGTCGGGCACCGGCGGCAAGGTCGTGCTCGACTGGAGCTGAGGGTGACCACGGATGCCGGGGGGCGGCACCCGTGACCGCACACGGCATACGCTGCACGACAGAGGCAGCGCAGCCCCGCGCTGCCGATGACGACACCACGCTGGAGGCGACGTGTACGGCACCGTCAAGGACGAGCTCGCGGCCACCCTCAAGGAGATCGAGGACGCCGGCCTGTACAAGCGCGAGCGTGAGCTCACGACCCCTCAGGCCGCCCACGTCGCCACCGCGGGCGGGTCGTCGCTGAACTTCTGCGCCAACAACTACCTGGGGTTCGCCGACCACCCCGACGTCGTGGCTGCCAGCCGAAACGCCCTGGACGAGTGGGGTTTCGGCATGGCCTCGGTGCGCTTCATCTGCGGCACGCAGACCCAGCACACGCTGCTCGAACAGCGGTTGTCGCAGTTCCTCGGCATGGAGGCCACCATCCTGTTCGGCTCGTGCTTCGACGCCAACGGCGGGGTGTTCGAGGTGCTCTTCGGCGCCGAGGACGCGATCGTGTCCGACGAGCTGAACCACGCGTCGATCATCGACGGCATCCGGCTCAGCAAGGCCGCCCGCTTCCGGTACAAGAACGCCGACATGGGTGACCTGCGGGCCCAGCTCGAGGCGGCCCGGGCGGGCGGGGCGCGGCGGGTGTGCGTCGTCACCGACGGGGTCTTCTCGATGGACGGGTCGTACGCCCCGCTCGACCAGATCTGCGACCTGGCCGACGAGTTCCAGGCGATGGTGCTGGTCGACGACTCGCACGCGGTGGGCTTCGTCGGTGAGGGGGGCCGGGGCACACCCGAGCTGTTCGGGGTCATGGACCGCGTCGACATCATCACCGGCACCCTCGGCAAGGCCCTCGGGGGCGCCTCGGGCGGGTACGTGACGAGCCACCAGGAGGTCGTCGACCTGCTGCGCCAGCGAGCCCGGCCGTACCTGTTCTCGAACTCGGTGGCTCCCGCGGTGGTGGCCGGCTCGCTGGCAGCGCTCGACCTCGTGTCGGGCTCGAGCGAGGCCTGCGAGACCCTGCGTGCGAACTTGGCCCTCTTCCGTGAGCTCATGACGGATGCCGGGTTCGAGCTGTTGCCCGGATCGCACCCGATCACCCCGGTCATGTTCCCGGGTGAGGACGGTGCTCGGCAGGCTGCCGAGGTGGCCGACCACATGCTCGCCGCCGGGGTCTACGTCGTCGCCTTCAGCTTCCCCGTGGTGCCACGCGGCAGGGCGCGCATCCGGGTGCAGTTGTCAGCGGCCCACTCGGAGGCCGACGTCCGTGAGTGCGTCGACGCGTTCGTGGCCGCGCGAGCGGCCGTCGGCTGACGGCATCCGCCCGTCGAAGGTAGACGAATCGCCGTCTGAGCGTCCGCCCTTGCGGCGATTCGCCTCCTCTCGACTGCTGGGGGGGCGGGCCGCTCGGAGTTCTCAGTCGCGGGTGCGCATCCTCACGGCGACGCGCTCGGGGGTGTGCAGCCGCACCATGGTTCGGGTCGTCCCGGGCGGGATGCGGTCCGGGGTCGCGAGCGAGACGGCGATCGAGGTCGCGAGGGCCAGCGGGGTCGCCCACATCGCGGGGTTGGCGAGCAGCGCCTCGGGCCAGCCGCCGAGCGGTGGCGCGAACACGGTGATGAGGATCGCGCCCCCGGCGCTGACTCCTCCGACGAGGAGCCCGGCCATCGCGCCCCACGTCGACAGCCGGCGCCACCACACGCCGAGCATGAGCAGCGGGGCGAACGTCGCCGCGGCGACGGCGAAGGCCAGCCCCACAGTGGTCGCGAGCCCGAGCGGCTCCGACACCCGGCTCACGAGGTAGGGCAGCACCACGGCCAGCACCGCCGCGATCCGGAAACCACGAACACCGGGTACGTCACCACCGGCGAAGCGGGCGAGTCGGGGGCGCAGCAGTTCCTGGTCGAGGACGCCGGTCACCGACATCGCCAGGCCGGATGCCGTGGACAGGAACGCGGCGAACGCGCCCCCCGCGAGCATCGCGGTGAGCAGCTGCCCGGCCAGTCCGTCGACCATGGTCTCGGGTAGTTGGAGCACGATCGTGTCCGAGCCCATGCCGTCGGGCAGGGTCGGGTAGGCGATCCGGCCCAGCGCCCCGTAGACGGGCGGGATGACGTAGAACGCCCCGAGCAGCGCCAGCACGGTGACGGTGGTGCGGCGGGCACCGTTGCCGTCGGGGTTCGTGTAGTAGCGGACGAGGACGTGGGGCAGGCCCATGGTCCCGAGGCACAGGGCGAGAACGGTGGATGCCGTGCGGTACCACGGGTGGTCGTCGGGCCCGGTGGGGCTGAGCGGTAGGTGCCACGACGGGTCGACCTGGGGCGCAGGTGACCCCGACCGGAACCACAGCGCCAGCAGGACGAACGCCGGCACTGCCAGTGCGGTGAGCTTGATCCAGTACTGGACGGCCTGCACGAAGGTGATCGACCGCATCCCACCAGCGCCGACGGCCAGGGCGATGACGACCATGACGATGAACCCGCCCACCCACGTGGGGGCTCCCGTGACGAGGGTGAGGGTCAGGCTCGCCCCCTGGAACTGCGGCACGAGGTAGAGCCAGCCGATGGCGATGACCAGCGTCGACGACACGAGCCGGATCGCGCGCGACCCCAGCCGGGCCTCGGCGAAGTCGGGCAGCGTGTAGGCACCCGACCGGCGCATCGGGGCGGCGACGACGACGAGGAGGACGAGGTATCCCAGCGTGTAGCCCACGGGCAGCCACAGCATGTCGACACCGCGGTCGTAGACCAGGCCGGCCACGCCGAGGAAGCTGGCGGCCGACAGGTACTCCCCGCCGATGGCCGAGGCGTTCATCCGTGGCGAGACCGTGCGGCCGGCGACGTAGAAGTCGCTCGTGCGGCGCGACATCCGCAGCCCGAGGCCACCCACGATGAGCGTGGTGAGGCACACGAGCGCCACCGCGGCGACGGAGAGGGGGTTGTTCACGACGACTCGACGACCTCGGCGAAGTCGGCCTCGATCCGCTCGGCCTGACGGGTGTACCAGCGGGCGAGGAACCACGCGCACGGGTAGACCAGTACTCCGAGGGCCAGCCAAGGGAAGGGCACCCAGAGCACGGTGAGGGTCCGGGTCGCCGGGACCAGGGTGAGGACGACGGGCAGGGCGGCGAGCCCGCCGATGGTCAGGCCGAGGACGGCGAGCGACAGCCTCAGCTGGGCCCGCATCAACCCCGCGAGGTAGACGTCGCCGAGGCCGGTCTGCTCGTCGAGGTCACGGGTGACGGGGCGGGCGTGCATCGGTGCGGCGCTGCGGCGCGAGCTCGTCACCCGCACGCGTTGCGGTGGCTCCCCGCCGGTCACGCTCACGCTCAGCCCCCGGACGGGCGCCGGTCGCCGATCGGCCGCCGCAGCAGCGTGTCGCGCAGTTCCTTGGTGTGGCGGCGGCTCACCTGCAGCTCGATGGCGCCCACGACGACCGAGCACCGGCCGTGGTCCATGCGCACCTCGCTCACGTGGGGGAGGGCGACGAGGGTGCTGCGGTGGATGCGCACGAACCCGTGCTCGGCCCAGCGCTCCTCGAGCACGCTGAGCGGCACGCGCACGAGGTGCGACCCGGTCTCGGTGTGCAGCCGGGCGTAGTCGCCGTGGGCCTGGGCGTAGCGGATCTGGTTGCGGGTGATGAACCGGGTGACCCCACCCAGCTCGACCGGGATCGTCTCGTCCTCCGGTGGGGACGGGGGTGCCGGGGGCTGGTTCTGGCCGGGGCGCCCGCCGGGACCGGGCGTCGTGCCCGGCGGCGAGGTGGCCGGGGACGCCAGTTCGTTGCGGGTTCGCACGACCCTGCGGACCGCCTCGGAGAGCCGTTCGGTGCGCACCGGCTTCATGACGTAGTCGGTGGCGGCGAGGGCGAACGCGTCGACGGCGTGCTGGTCGTGGGCGGTGACGAAGACGATCTGCGGGCGCACGGCGAACCGCGAGATCACCCGGGCCAGGGCCATCCCGTCGAGCCCCGGCATCGAGATGTCGCTGAACACGACGTCGACGTCTCGCCCGTCGAGGACCTGCAACGCCTCGGTGCCACTGGATGCCGTGATGACCTCCGCGATGCGCTCGTCGCGCTCGAGGAGGTACTCGAGGTCGGACAGCGCGGGGAGCTCGTCGTCGACGACGAGTGCGATGAGCCCGGCCTCGTTGGTGGACATGGCGGCAGCCTATTGCCCTCGTCTAGCCATCTGCGTGGATGCCGGGTGCGAACTTCGGCACACGAAAGCTCACCTTCGTGCCCGCTCCCGGGGCGGTCTCGACGACGAGCCCGAACTCGTCACCGTAGACCTGTCGCAGACGGGCATCGACGTTGCCGAGGCCGACCGAGTCGGTGGCGTGGGCCCTGTCGAGGATGGTGCGGATCCGCTGGGGATCGGCGCCGATGCCGTCGTCCTCGATGGAGATCTCGGCGTCGGGGCCGCGGTCGGCCGCGGTGATGGTCAGCCGGCCGATCCCTTCCTTGCCGGCGAGCCCGTGCCGCACGGCGTTCTCGACCAGGGGCTGCACGGCGAGGTAGGGAACGGTCACCGGCAGCACTTCGGGCGCGATGAGCAACGAGGTCTGGAGCCGGTCGCCGAAGCGGGCCTGTTCGAGGATGAGGTAGCGCTCGACGTTGCGCAGCTCTTCGGCCAGCGTCGTGAACGCGCCCCCTGAGCGCAGCGAGTAGCGGGTGAAGTCGGCGAAGTCGATGAGCAGTTCGCGGGCGCGGTCGGGGTCGGTGCGCACGAACGACGCGATCGCCGCGAGGCTGTTGTAGATGAAGTGCGGGCTGATCTGTGCGCGCAGGGCCCGCAGTTCGGCCTCCATGACCCGGGTGCGCGTGCGCGCGAGCTCCGCGAGCGCGAGCTGGCTGGAGACCCAGGCGGCGACCTCCTCCGTGGCCTTGGCGAGCCCCGGTGACGGCTGCTCGGTCCAGGCGCTCAGGGTCCCGACGACGAGGTCGTCCATGACGAGAGGGGCGGTGACCGCAGCCCGGATCGGGCAGGCGTCGTCGTCGCAGGTGATCCGGGTCGAGCCGTGCACAACCGTGCGGCCGGTGGCCCGGGTCTCGTCGCCGAGGTTGAAGGCCACCCCGCGGTGGTGCTCACCGACGCCCGTCCAGGAGAGCACCCCTCCGGTGTCGGACAGTGAGACGGCGTGCGCGCCCAGGATGGAGAGCAGGTGCCGACCGGCGCGCTCAGCGGCATCCGGGGTGAGGCCGTCCGCGAGGTGCTGGGACGCCAGGGATGCCGTGTGGAGGGTGGCGTACGTGGCGCGGTCGACCTCGGAGAGGAACCCGCGTCGCCGGCTGCGTCGCAGCAGCAACCAGGAGATCCACAACAGGGTCAGGGTGCCCGCGACGAGCACCGCCGTCGGCCAGTGGATGCTCCCTGTCATGCGCTCACCATAGGGTCGAGCCCAGCCGACGGGACAGGTGGTCGCGGCGGCCCAGGGACCAGGGAGGCGCAGCGATGCCGGAGTTCGACGAGGCGACAGCCGTCAGGTGGGATGCCGTGGTGCCCGCGGTCGCGGGCGCGACCGGAGTGGCCCACGGGAACCTCGACGAGGGGTGGGTCATCGGGCACGCCATCAACGGTGGGGTGCTCATGGCGACCGCGACGTCCGCGGCATCCGAGGTCCTGTCGGCCGTGGGGCACCCGGACGTGCTCACCTGGGGGGCGCACTTCCTCTCGGCGGCCAGGCCGGGCCCGCTAGAGGTGGACCTGGAGGTGCTGCGGGTGGGCCGCGGCGCGTCGACGGCGACGGTGCGCCTGCGCCAACCGGAGGGCGACGGGCTCGTCGAGCGCGTGCACGTCACCGGCACCTTCGGCACCCTCGACCGGGCCGAGCCGGTGCACCGTGCTCCGGCCCCGCCGTCGATGCCTGACCCGGACTCCTGCGTTCCCGCGCTCCGCGACTCGTCACCGGTCGCGACGGCCATCGTCATGCTCGACCGCCTCGACGTGCGGGTGGACCCCGCCACCATCGGCTTCGCGGTCGGCCGACCCAGCCAGCGTGGGGTCATCCGCGCCTGGTTGCGGATGGCCGACGGCCGCGAGCCGGATGCCGCGCTGCTGCCCTACGTCGTCGACGCCTTCATGCCGGTGTCCTTCGACCTCGGGGTGCCCGGCTGGGCGCCGACGATGGAGCTCACGGGACAGGTGCTCGGCCGACCGGCGCCGGGGTGGTTGCTCGCCGAGCTCACGACCGACACCGTGGTGGGTGACCTGCTCATCGAGGATGCCGCGGTGTGGGACTCCGCAGGTCGTCTCGTCGCGCGTTCTCGCCAGCTCGCGGGCGTGCGGGTGCCCGCGAACTAGTCTGCACGAGTGCCTACCGAGAGCCCGATCGTCGCCGCACTCTCCCGACTGGCCGAGCTGCCCGGCATCCCCGAGCAGGTCGAGGCCGCTCGTGAGGCCTGTACCCGCCTGCGGTGGCACCAGGCCCTGCGCAAGCGGATCCCCGAGGCCGCGGCCGAGTCCCGCGTGCGAGGTGCCCACGCCAGTGGCGAGTTGGAGGGCGCCAGCGTGCCGGTCGACGTCCTGCGCGACGTGGTGCGGGGTGCGGCCACCTGGTCACCCGATCCCGACCCGGTCGAGTTGACGATGCGGGGGGTGCTGGCGGCAACCGCGGAGACCGAACACCTGGCGGGCATCGTGCTCACGGCGCCGCTCCAGGCGTTGGCCCGGCTGCACACGGCCGCAGCAGCGGGGCTGGTGGCCGACGGTGCCCTCGGGCGGCCACGACGGCCCGGCGAGGAGTCCCCCGAGCTGACCGATCTCGGTGCCGCCCCGCCAGCCCAGGACGTGGCGGTACGGCTTCGTGACGTCGCGGACGTGCTGGTGGCCGTGCCGACGCTGCCCGTGGTCGTGGCCGCGGCGGTGGTGCACGCCGAGCTCGCGACCGTGCGGCCGTTCGTGCGCGGGAACGCGGTCGTGGCGCGGGCGTTGGACCGGGCCGTCGTGCGAGCCGGTGGGCTCGACCCGACGGGCGTGGCCGTCACCGAGAGTGGTCATGCGGCAGGCGGGGGAGCGGCCTACCTCGGGGCGCTCGCCGCCTACGGCCGTGGGGATGCCGTCGGTGTGGGGCTGTGGATCTCGCACTGTTGTGAGGCGGTGCGCGCGGCGGCCACCCAGGGCGAGGCGGTCGCCGATGCGGTGCTGGCGGGGCGCCTGGGCCCGCCCACCTGAGCGTCGCGATCGCGCCGAATCGGGCTGGGGCCGAGGGATCTCGGTGGCCCGTGCGCTCCCTTGACACGGACCTCGTCATCGATCAGCGCCACGTAGGTCGTAGAGCGTTAAACAGTTTGGGCAAAACCTTCGGATTCAGTGGACCTGAGGATGTGCTGAAAATGTTCTCGATAGTTCTGACCAAGGGCTTGCGTCGGAGTCCGGTCGTAGAGCACGATATGACTACTCGCTCCCCTTCGGGGTCGAGCGAACGGCGAACCGGCTTCTCCCCCCCGGAGCTCGGCTCGCCGACGGCCCCGGTTGTCCCCCCGACCGGGGCCGTCCCATGTCCGGAAGCAAGTGGCGCACCAGCGGTCAGACGATGGGCGCACCAGGGGTCGTTGTCCACAGCCAGCCGACGGCGCGATGGTTGTCCACAGGGTGTCCGCCGCGCCTCGCGTGACCACGTGATCCCGGCGAGGGTCGGTGCATGTCACCACACGCCGTCATCGCCGTCGTCGGGGCGTCCGGGGGCCTGGGCGCGAGCACCCTGACCCTCGCCATCGCCCGCCGTCTTGCCGCGACAGGCCCCGATGCCGTCGTCGTCGACCTCGACCTGACGAGGGGAGGGCTGGAGGTGACTGCGGGCGTCGAGCACCTGCCCGGGCAACGATGGAACGACCTGGGTGACGTGCGTGGGCGCCTGCCGCCGGGTGCCCTTGCGTCCCGGTTGCCGACCGAGGATGGCGTGCACGTGTTGTCGGCCCGCGGTGGGGCCGGCCCCGACCTCTCGCAGCGGGCCGTCCAGGACGTCCTCGGCTCTCTGGCCGAGGGCCCCGCCCGGCTGGTCGTCGACCTGCCGCTGGGGAGCCCAGCACTCCCCGCGGTGCTTGGTCACCGGCCACTGGTGCTCGTGCTGGCCGGCCTGCGCACCCGTGCCCTGGCCGATGCGGATGCCGCCGTCGCCCACCTGCTGGATCGGGCCGACCAGGCCCACCGACCCGTGGACCTGCGCCTGGTCACCCGAGGCCCCCGCAGCGCCGCTCGCATCGTCGACGAGGTCGTCGCGCACCTCGGCATCGCCCACCTGCACCACCTGCGCGACGACCCCCACGTTCCCCGCGACGCGGAGCGAGGACTGTTCCCGGGGATCGCCCGCGACGAGGTGCGACGGTGTGCCGACGCCGTGGTCGCGGTCGTCGACGACGCCGCGAAGGCGTCATGACCGGCATCCCGGGGCCCTTCGACGACGCTGTCGAGCACTCCATCCGG
Organism: Dermatophilaceae bacterium; assembly: GCA_017989115.1. Taxonomy (GTDB): domain Bacteria; phylum Actinomycetota; class Actinomycetes; order Actinomycetales; family Dermatophilaceae; genus Fodinibacter. The sequence continues at coordinate 52,041 of JAGNQK010000001.1, forward strand.
GCGGGTCTCCCGCCGACCACCGTGCGGGTCGCCCAGATCGCTGCGACCCACGAGGGAACCCTCGGCACCGACGGCGCGGCATCCGCCCGTCAGGAGCTGCTCGATCGACTCGTCGGACTGGGGCCGCTCGCAGCGGTCGTGGCCGATCCCATGGTGACCGATGTCCTCGTCAACGGGGACGGGGCGGTCTGGGTCGATCGGGGGTCGGGCGTGGAGCGCACAGCGCGGATGGTGGAACCCGAGGACCTGCGCCCCCTCGCCGTGCGGCTCGCCGGCCTGGCCGGTCGGCGGCTCGATGACGCCCAACCGTGGGTCGACGGTGTGCTGCCTGGGGGTGTGCGTCTCCACGCGGTCCTCCCGCCGCTCGCGGAGGCGGGCCCACACCTCAGCCTGCGGCTGGCCAGGCACCACCCCGAGGGTGTCGACGCGCTCGTGCGGTTGGGCGCGGTGAGCCACGACCTCGCGGTTGTCCTGCGCCAGCTCGTGACCCGCAGGGTCTCCCTCGTCGTGACCGGCGGCACCGGGGCCGGCAAGACCACCGTCCTCGCCGGGCTGCTCGCCGAGGTCGACCCGTCCCAGCGGATCGTCGTGGTCGAGGACGTCCGCGAGCTCGACCCCAGCCATCCCCACGTCGTCCGGCTGCAAGGGCGAGTGGGGAACGTCGAAGGGGTCGGAGAGGTGACGCTCGTCGACCTGGTGCGACAGGCCCTGCGGATGCGCCCCGACCGCCTCGTCGTCGGCGAGGTGCGCGGTGCCGAGGTGCGCGAGCTGCTCGCCGCCCTCAACACCGGGCACGACGGGGGGATGAGCACGCTGCACGCGAACGGCCCGCAGGAGGTCCCCGCCAGGTTCGAGGCGCTCGGTTCGCTGGCGGGGCTGCCACGCCATGCCGTGCACGCCCAACTTCGCCAGGCACTCCAGGCGGTGGTGCACGTGGAGCGCCGGGACGGTGTGCGCCGTGTCGGCGTCATCGGCGTGCTGGTGCCCGACCCGTCGGACCCTGGCTGTGTCCGGGTGGTCGACGCGGTCGTCGACCGAGCCGGGGGGCTGCGAGCGGGGCCTGGCCGTGACCGACTGCTGAGCCTGCTGCCCTCACTCGCGACACAGTGCGCCTGGGCCCGGCCGTGCTGATCGCTGCGCTGCTGGCAGCCCTCGCGGTGTGTTGCTGGCCGGGGCGATGGAGCCGAGCCACAGCGGATGCCGCGGCGCGGGGTGAGCCTGTCGGGGGCGGAACGTGGGGGCGGTGGCGCGCCCGGGTGGCCGGTGGGGTGCGGCGGGGGCGTCAGCCACCGTGGGTTGCCGACCTCGCCGAGGTGACGGCGGTTGGACTCGCGGCCGGGCTTGACCTGGCCTCCGCGGCGTCGGTCGCAGCCCGGTCGCCCGGCATCGAGGCGGCGGCTCCGTGGCTGGGGCCGCGCATCGCCGAGTCCGTCGCCTCCGGTGGGGCCGTCCTCGTTCTCGAACCCGAGCCGGCCGCCCTGTCATCGCAGGATCGTCGCGACCTTCGTGTCCTCGAGGCTGCCTGGCACCTCACCGAGGAGGCGGGAGCCGCGTCATCGGTGGTCACTGCGGCCGCCGCCGAGTCGATTCGGGCGCGACGGGCGGCAACGGATCGGGCAGGCGTCGTCGCCGCGGGTCCGCGGGCCTCCATGTGGCTGCTCTCGGCCCTGCCGGTCGCAGGGCCACTCGCCGCCCTGCTCGTCGGGCTCACCCCCGGCCAGCTCTACGGAACCGGACCGGCGCAGGCGGCAGCGGCCGTCGGTCTGCTGCTCACCGCGCTCGGCTGGTCCTGGTCGCGAGGCCTGCTTCGGCGGGCACTGCGGGCAGGCCGCACGGACGGGAGCGTGGGGTGACGGGCTGGCTCTGCGTGGGGCCGGGTGCGGGTGGGGTCATGGTGGCCATGGCGATGTCGCTCGCCGCGGTGTCGGTTCTCGTCTGGCCGTCGGGAGCCAGGTGGGCCCCGCGCGCAGGAGGCAGGCCGGGCGAACAGGCGCCGAGCGGGGACGGCGTGGCTCGCGAGCAGCCGGCCACCGTGGAGGAGGCTGCGGCAGCACTGACCCTCGTCGCAGCAGCCCTGCGCAGCGGCATGGGCTCGCTGGAGGCGCTCGAGGCCGTCGCCCGGCTCTGCCCCGATGCTGCTGGTCGCGAGCTGGCGATCGTCGCTGCGTCGCACCGTTGGGGGGAGGCCAGTGACGTCGCGTGGGCGCGGGTGGGCCCGGGGTGGCAGACGGCGGCGGTCTCGTGGCACGCCGCCCAGAGCGCCGGTGCGGCCCCGGCCGGGCTGCTTGCCGCCGCGGCTCGGCGGATGCACGACGACGAGGCCCGCCGGGTCGAGGCAGCCGTGCAGAGAGCGGGGGTGTTGCTCGTCCTGCCACTCGGGGCCTGTTTCCTCCCCGGATTCGTCGCGACGACGGTGGCGCCCGTCGTGCTGCTGCTGCTCGGCGGGCTCAGCGGCGCCCGTGGCTGAGTGGTGCCGCCATCGCCGACGGGGCCGGGGGCGGCTGTCCACAGGCGGGCACGGACGGGGCGGTCGTCCACAGGGTCGTCGGGGCGATCAGCGCGTACGGGCCGAGTCGCGAAGAGTGCTCACCAGGGGGCGCGAGACACGCGCTCGTGGATGCAGAGGAGGTCGCGATGGCGACACAACTGGTACGCAGGATCAGCCGACTGGCGCGACGGGTCCGTGACCTGGGCGAGGCGGGCATGACGACGGCCGAGTATGCCGTCGGCACGGTGGCCGCTGTGGCCTTCGCCGGGTTGCTCCTGGCTGTGGTGCGGTCAGGGCCGGTCAAGAGCGCCCTGTCCGACATCATCGTCGGGGCGCTCGGCAGCGGGGCCTGACCGTGCGGCGTCGGCGTGAGCGCGGGATGGCGACCGCCGAGTTGGCGGTGGCGATCCCGAGCCTGCTCGTCGTCCTGGTGGTGGCGTTGTCTGCCGTCGACCTGGGCCTGTCGCAGGTGCGCTGCGTCGACGCCGCCCGGCTCGGGGCGCGTCTGGTGGCCAGGGCCGAGCCCGAGCCAGTGGTGGTCAGAGAGGCTCTGCGTGCGGCTCCTGACGGGGCGAACGTTGCGGTGAGCCGCAGCGGTGGGTTCGGCACCGTGACGGTCACCGCGCCCGGGCCCGCCGTGTTGATGGCGATCGGCGTGGTCGGTCCACCTCGTGCGACCGCAGTCGCGTCGCTGGAGGTGACCTCGTGAAGCCAGTGCCGCAGGTACTGCGGCGAGAGCGGGGAAGTGCCACGGTCCTCGCCGTCGCGGCCATCGCCGTGGTGCTGTCCATGGCCGCAGCAGCCCTGGTCGTGACGGCCACCGTGCGTGACGTCCACGTGGCCCGAGGTGCCGCCGACCTGTCAGCCCTCGCTGCCGCCGGCCCGCTCGCCGTCGGCGCCGACCCCGACTGCGGCGCGGCCCGGCGGGTGGCCGCCGCCAACTCGGCGAGGGTGTCGACGTGCCTCGCCGATGGTGCAGGCGCGGTCGTGGTGTCCGTGACGGTCACGAGGTCAGTGACCCAAGGTTGGATCACCGGCCCCGGCGTCGTCTCCGCACGGTCGCGGGCAGGTGTCGAACCGTTGCCGTGAGCGGGCTCCCCTGTGGGGAGCCCGGGGTGTTCAGGCCCCCGGCGTGGGCGGGCTGCTCTGGTCGCGAGGTGCCACGGCCTGCTGACGCAACGCCGCGGTCTCGGCCTCGTGCTGGCGCCGCTCCTCGGCGAGCTGCTTGTCGCGCGCCTCGACCTCGGCCTTCATCCGCTCGGCGTCGGCTTCGCGTGCTGCCTGGGCGGCCTTGGCGTCCTCGGTGGCCTGGGCACGCAGCCGCTTCTGGCGCCGCAGACCTGCGCGCAGCACCGCCCAGCCGAGCCAGAAGGTCGAGATCACGACCATGCCGGTGATGAGGAAGGCCAGCGGGGGGAGGCTGAGGGTGCCGAAGGGAAGGTCCACCGCGACCGGGGCATCGATCGACGCCGTTCCGGTGACGAGGAGCACGCCAGCGAGGACGGCAAGCAGGACGAGAACAACCCCGAGAAGCACCATGGCGGCGACTGTATCCACCTCAGGGCGCGGTGACGCCCGGAGCAGCAGGCTCAAGCGCGAGGTCCAGAACAGCGACGGCACCGGCCTTGTCGAGGGGTTCGTTGCCGTTGCCGCACTTCGGCGACTGCACGCACGCCGGGCACCCCGTGGCGCACGCGCAGGCGAGCACCGCATCGCGGGTCGCGGCCACCCACTCCTCGAAGTCCGAGAACCCGCGTTCGGCGAATCCCGCCCCGCCCGGGTAGCCGTCGAACACCATGATCGTCGGCATCCCCGTGTCCGGGTGCAGAGCCGTCGAGACACCGCCGACGTCCCACCGGTCCGAGGTGGCGACCAGCGGCAGCATCCCGATGGCGGCGTGCTCGGCCGCGTGCAGCGCCCCGGGGACGGTCGCCTCGTCGACACCTGCCGCCGCGAGCGCCTCATCCGTCACTGTCCACCACACGGCCTTGGTGGTCAGTGATCGTTCCGGCAGGTCGAGCGGGTGGGTGCCGAGCACCTCACCCGACGGCAGGCGCCTCATGAACCCGGTGACCTGGGTCGTCACCCGCACGCTGCCGAAACAGACCTGCACGTGAGCGCGCTCCACCGCTCGGTCGGTGGAGAGGATGTCGAAGCGGCTCGCCGACTGCGCGTGCGTGGACCACCCGGGGTCACCGCGCACCACCTGGGCGGCCCGGGCCTCCAGGTCGAGCTCGGTCACCACCCACGCCTCGCCCTGGTGCACGTGCACGGCCCCCGTGTGCACCTGCCCGTGGGCCGACGCCTCGTCGACGGTGCCGAGGACCCTGCCGGTGCGCGCCTCCACGATCGCGACGACGTCGGTGACCCCCCGCAGCGAGATGTGGTCGGCGGGGCGGTCCTCGCGTGCCCAGAACCAGCCGGTCGGGCGGCGACGAAGGATGCCGCGGGCCACCAGGGCCTCGACGAGGCGGCGGGCGTCGGGCCCGAACATCGCCAGGTCGCCCTCGGTGAGGGGGAGCTCGGCCGCGGCGGCCGCCAGGTGAGGCCCCAGCACGTGCGGGTTGTCGGGATCGAGCACGGTCGCCTCGACCGGGGCGCCGAACACGGCCTCGGGATGCCGGACGAGGAAGGTGTCGAGTGGGTCGTCAGCCGCGACGAACACGGCCAGTGACTCCTCGCCCGAGCGGCCGGCACGCCCCGCCTGCTGCCACAGGCTCGCCCGGCGACCCGGCCACCCCGCCAGCACGACGGCATCCAACCCGCTGATGTCGATGCCGAGCTCGAGCGCGTTCGTGGCAGCCAGGCCACGCACCGACCCGTCGCGCAGCTTTGCCTCGATGGCTCGACGCTCCACGGGGAGGTAGCCGCCGCGGTACGCCGACACCCCGGCGGCCAGGGCCGGGTCGTCCTGCTCGATGCGGCGTCGCGCGCTGCTCGCGAGCGACTCCGCCCCGGCCCGGCTGCGGGCGAACGCGACCACCTGCACGCCGCGCAGGACGAGCTCGGCCATGATCTGCGCGGCCTCGGTCGTCGCCGACCGGCGCTGCTCGTCCTCGGTCGACGGTTCCCACAACGCGAAGGTGAGGGCACCGCGAGGCGAGCCGTCCTGCGTGACGGCCGTGACCGGCATCCCCACGAGGCGCGACGCGTGGGTCGCGGGGTCGCTCACGGTCGCGGACGCGAGGACGAACGTCGGGGACGCGCCGTACCGGGCCGCGACCCGCCGCAGCCGGCGGATCACCGACGCCACGTGGGAGCCGAACACCCCGCGGTAGACGTGGCACTCGTCGATGACGACGTAACGCAGCGACCGCAGGAACCGCGACCAGCGCTCGTGGCCCGGCAGGAGGGAGTGGTGGAGCAGGTCGGGGTTGGTGAGCACGACGTTCGCGTGGTCCCGGATCCACCGCCGCTCGTCGGGCGGGGTGTCGCCGTCATAGGTCGCGGCCCGCACCCCGGGCACCGCGAGGGCGTCGATGCGCGCTAGCTGGTCGGCCGCGAGCGCCTTCGTGGGGGCGAGGTAGATGGCGGTCGCGCCGCGACCTCCTGCGGCCGTGGCGCCCTCGCTCGCAGCCCCGAGCACCGGGACGAGGTAGCCCAGGCTCTTTCCGGATGCCGTACCCGTCGCCAGCACGACGTGCTCACCCGCGGTCGCGAGGTCGATGGCGGCCCGTTGATGGGTCCACGGCGCCTCGATCCCGGCGCCGAGCAGGGCCGAGAGCACCGCGGGCACAACCGTCTCAGGCCACGTCGACACCTGGGCCGCCCTTGCCGGCACCCGCTCGACGTGCAGCAGTCGCTCGCTGCGTGCCCCCGCTGCAAGTGCTGCGAGGTGGTTCTCAGCGGCGGACATGCCGGTTACGGTAGGCGGTGCCTCCGACCCCCATCAGCAGCCCTGCCGCGTGACGAGTCCGTGGACAGCGGCAACGACCGAAAGTGGTGCCTCCCCGTGGACCTCTCCGTGAGCACCTCCCAGCAGGACGGTGTCGCTGTCGTCACCGTGAGTGGCGAGGTCGACGTCTACACCGCGGCCAAGCTGCGTGCAGCCCTCGACGAGGAGATCGCCGCCGGCCGGAACCGGCTCGTCGTCGACCTCGATGCCGTCACCTTCCTGGACTCCACCGGCCTCGGCGTGCTCGTCGGGCGCCTGAAGGTCGTGCGCAACCACTCGGGCTGGCTTCGGCTCGTCTGCACCCAGGACCGGGTGCTGCGCGTCTTCCGGATCACCGGGTTGGACACCGTGATCGGCATCCACGACACGCTCGAGGACGCGCTCTCCTCCTGAGGGTGACCTGAGTCACTCCGGCGTCGGAGTCTGCCGACGGCGTGTCGGCCGGTAAGGTGCGCCCGAGCGTCCTGCCGTCGGCGTGACTCGCCCCGGGACGCACAAACCCGTCAAGGAGGATGGAATGGCACCGCTTGCGCTCGCTTCGGCTGAGTCAGGCCCGGCCCTGGAACTCGCTGGGACGAACCTCACGCTCGTCGTCACCGTCGCGGCCATCGCGGTCGTGGCGCTCGTCATGGGGTTCGTCTTCAGGAACCAGGTTCTGAGCGCCGACCCCGGCACCGAGAAGATGCAGGAGATCGGCGCTGCCGTCGAAGAGGGCGCACAGGCCTTCCTCGCGCGGCAGTTCAAGACCCTCAGCGTCTTCGTCGTCCTGGTCTTCGGCCTGCTGCTCCTGCTTCCGGCCGACACGGCCGGTGTGCGGTGGGGGCGCTCGGGCTTCTTCATCCTCGGCGCGCTGTTCTCCGCGGCGATCGGGTACCTCGGCATGAGCCTCGCCGTCAAGGCCAACGTCCGCGTGGCCTCAGCCGCCCGTGGCGAGAACGGCCGCGACGCCGGCATGAAGATCGCCTTCCGCACCGGTGGCGTCGTCGGCATGGCGACGGTCGGTCTGGGCCTGCTCGGCGCAGCCATCGTCGTCATCCTCTACGAAGGTGACGCACCCAAGGTCCTCGAGGGCTTCGGCTTCGGTGCCGCGCTGCTGGCGATGTTCATGCGCGTCGGCGGCGGCATCTTCACCAAGGCCGCGGACGTCGGCGCCGACCTCGTCGGCAAGATCGAGGCCGGCATCCCCGAGGACGACCCGCGCAACGCCGCCACGATCGCCGACAACGTCGGTGACAACGTCGGTGACTGCGCCGGCATGGCAGCTGACCTCTTTGAGTCCTACGCGGTCATGCTCGTCGCCGCGCTCATCCTCGGCTCGGTCGCGTTCGGCGAGTACGGGCTGGTGTTCCCGCTGATCGTCCCGGCCATCGGCGCCATCACCGCGCTCCTCGGCGTGTTCATCACCAAGGCCCGTCCCGGTGAGAACGCCCTCAGCGCCATCAACCGCGGCTTCTACATCTCCGCCGCCATCTCGGCCGTGCTGTCCGCCATCGCGGCCTACGTCTACCTGCCCGCGACCTTCGGCGAGCTCGGCTCCTCCAACGAGGAGATCAACGCGCTCGAGGGCGACCCGCGCCTCACCGCGGTCCTCGCGGTGCTCATCGGCATCGTGCTCGCGGCCATCATCCTCTGGCTGACCGGCCACTACACCGGCACCGACAAGCGCCCGACCCTCGACGTCGCCCGCACCACGCTGACCGGCCCCGCCACGGTGGTCCTCTCCGGCATCGGCGTCGGCCTCGAGTCGGCCGTGTTCACCGCCGGCATCATCGCCGGTGCGGTCTACCTGGCGTTCCTGCTCGGTGCCGGCTCGACGGCGCTGGCGCTGTTCCTCATCGCCCTCGCCGGCTGTGGCCTGCTGACCACCGTCGGCGTCATCGTGGCGATGGACACCTTCGGCCCCGTCTCCGACAACGCCCAGGGCATCGCCGAGATGTCCGGCGACGTCGACGAGGAGGGCGCGCAGATCCTCACCGAGCTCGACGCCGTCGGCAACACCACGAAGGCCATCACCAAGGGCATCGCGATCGCCACGGCCGTCCTCGCCGCCACGGCACTGTTCGGCTCCTACACCGACGCCTGGCAGAGCACGGTTCGTTCGCTCGACGTCTCGGGGGTCACCGAGGCCGAGGGCCAGGACTTCCTCAACAGCGCCTACGGCCTGGTCACCGACCCCAACACCCTCGTCGGAGTCATCCTCGGTGCGGCCGTCGTCTTCCTCTTCTCCGGCCTGGCCATCAACGCCGTGACCCGGGCAGCCGGCGCCATCGTGTTCGAGGTGCGCCGCCAGTTCCGCGAGCACCCGGGCATCATGAACTACACCGAGAAGCCCGAGTACGGTCGCGTCGTCGACATCTGCACCCGTGACTCGCTGCGCGAGCTCGCGACGCCGGGTCTGCTCGCAGCCCTCATGCCGGTAGCCGTGGGCTTCGGCCTGGGCGTCGGTGCGTTGGCCGGGTTCCTCGCCGGTGCCATCGGTGCCGGTGCGCTCATGGCCGTCTTCCTCGCCAACTCCGGTGGCTCGTGGGACAACGCCAAGAAGATCGTCGAGGACGGCGCGCACGGCGGCAAGGGCTCCGAGGCCCACGCGGCCGCGGTCATCGGCGACACCGTCGGCGACCCGTTCAAGGACACTGCCGGACCGGCCATCAACCCGCTGCTCAAGGTGATGAACCTCGTCTCCGTGCTCATCGCACCCGCCATCGTCACCCTGTCCATCGGCAACGACGCCTCCTCGCCGTTGCGCTACGGCATCGCGGCGGTGGCCCTGACGATCGTCGTCGCCGCCGTCGCCTATTCCAAAAGCAAGGACCTGGCCATCGGCGGGGACGCCGACCCCGACGCCGCGATAGCCACGGCGCACCACCCCGAGCAGATCCACTGATCGTGGGCCTCCGCGCGACGTCGGTGTCACCACCCCGGATGTCGTGACGGATGCCGAGGGGCCGGGTTCCGCTGGAACCCGGCCCTTCGGCATCCGATGACGTCACGGTGCCGCACCGCATACGCTCGTCCACGATGACCACCAACCCGCCCCGCGTCGACCCCGCGCTCATCAGCGCGCTCCGTGCCGACCTGCACACCTCCCAGTTCACCGTCGCCGGCGTGCTCGACCTGCTCGGCCCGATGGCCGCCGCCGCCCTCGACCGTGAGCAGGCTCTCCCGGTGCAGCGGGTGACCGCAGCCACCGACGCGCCGTGCGGCACGCTCATTCGCCTGTTCACCCTCGGTGACCCGGTGGATGCCGCCGAGGCCGAACGTGCGCTGCCCACCCTCGGAGTCGAGGGGGCGGTCGCGCTCGGCCTGCTCGCTCCGGAGGGTGACGGGGTCGTCGCGTTGTGCGACCTGCGCCCCTACGCCGGCGACGACGTCGACTGGTGGGTCGCGTCCGACCTCGACGAGCTGGCGACGCGGCGACCCGTGCGCCAGGACCACGTCCTCGGCATCGGTGGGGCGTCGACGACGCTCGCCTCCTGGACCCCGCGGCCTCAGGTGGCGCGAGCCCTCGACCTCGGGACTGGCTGTGGGGTGCAGGCGCTGCACCTCGCCCAGCACGCCGACGAGGTCGTCGTCACCGACCTCTCGGAGCGGGCCCTCGCGTTCGCGCGGTTCAACGCCGCCCTCGACGGGGCTGGCTGGCAGGTGCGCTCCGGGTCGATGCTCGAGCCGGTCGAGGGGGAGAGGTTCGGCCTCGTCGTCAGCAACCCCCCGTTCGTCATCACCCCGCGCTCGGGTGAGGTGCCGTTGTACGAGTACCGCGACGGCGGCGCCGCCGGGGATGCCGTGGTGCGCGACCTCGTCATGGGGGTCGGTGCGCACCTCGAACCCGGGGGCATCGCCCACTTCCTGGGCAACTGGGAGGTGCCGCGCGGCACGACGTGGACCGAGCGGGTCGGCGGCTGGATCGAGGGCACCGGCCTGGACGCCTGGGTCGTGCAACGGGAGGTGCAGGACCCGGCGGAGTACGCCGAGACGTGGGCGCGCGACGGGGGGCACCACCCGGGCACCGCCGACTTCAACAGGATGTATGCCGCGTGGCTCGACGACTTCGAGTCCCGCGACGTCGAGGCGATCGGGTTCGGCGTCGTGACGCTGCACCGGCGTGAGGTCGAGCGGGCTCCCTTCGTCGACCTCATGGACGTGTCGTGGCCCGTCGAGTCGCCGATGGGTCCGACGGTGCTGGCCGGGCTCCGAGCCCGCTGCTGGCTCGCTGAGCACGACGACGACGCCGTGCTCGACACCTCGTGGTCGTGTGCTCCTGACGTGCACGAGGAACGGCACAGCCTGCCGGGCGCTGAGCACCCGAGCGTCATCGTGCTGCGACAGGGCGGGGGGTTGCGGCGCCACCTCACGCTGACGACCGTGACCGCTGCCTTCGCCTCGGTGTGTGACGGCGACCTGACCGCACGGGCTGCTGCGGCGGCGATCTCGGGGCTGCTGGACCTCGACGCGGATGCCGTGCGTGACGAGATCGTGGCCTTCGTCCGGGACGCGGCCAAGGACGGCATCCTGCGCTGACCAATCCGGTCGGCGCTCGGTGACGAACCACCATCGACGGGCCGGACTGGCCGGCCTGACCGATAGTGAGGCCGGCACGGGCCTGAACCCACGACCTGGCAGGGGGGTCGTGGGTTCAGAGTCGCCAGTCCACCCGCCATGGGTCGTGGGGCGGACATGAGGATGCCCTCATGTTCGCCTCACGACCACCTCATCAACGTCCTCGAGGCTGGTGCAACAGCAGGCGGCACCCCGTCGCCCCCTTTCCAGGAGGACCTGAGATGAAGAATCTGCCCCGCAAGACGTGGATGATCAGTGGCGCGCTCGGCGCCATCGCCCTCACCGGTGCCGTTGCGGCCGGCGGCGCATCGGCGGACACCCGCAGCCCGTCCCCGAGCGCCTCCAGCCTCATCGAGTCGGTGCCCGTGCCCACCGACACGACCATCGTGGTGGAGCGCGAGGCATCGAGCGCGGCGACGAGCGACCTCGCGGCCTCGGCGAACACGCCCAACACCCCCAACTCGCCGGTGTCCCCGGTCTCACCGGCCAGCCCGGTCTCGGCAAACACGGCGAACACGCCAAACACCCCCAACAGCCCGGCATCCCCGGTCTCCGCCCCCAGCGCGTGACCCTCAGTTGATGACCGGCACGGCATCCGGCCTCCCGGGGCTCCCGGCGACCACGTCGCCGCGGGAGTCCCGGGAGGCCGACGTGCTCGAGCTGCTCACCGGGCCCGGCGCGAGGGAACCGCTCTCGCTCGCCGTCGCGACGGTGCAGGCCGAGCTGGCGGACCACGAGGTGCACTCCGTCCAGCACCGTCCGGGCGATGGTGTCACCGTCGGCTACCGGGTGTGGCTGCGCACCGCCTCGGGTGATCTGATCGAGGACTACGTGCTCCTCAGCTCCACCGCCGGGCGTGACGTGCCCGATGACGCCGCCCACGTGGTGAGCATGCAGGGGCCGTCGGGGCGGTTGCTCGGGTGGCGGCATCCGCACGACCCCGCACTGCCGGGGCTGGAGGTCGCGTGCGACCCCGTGGCCCTGGAGCACGTCGTGCCGGGGAGCGGACCCGTGACGAGCATCGAGCTGCTGGGGTACCGGCCCCTGCGTCGGGCCGTGGTCCGGGCGGTGCGTGACGGGCGGACGGCGTACGTCAAGGTGCTGCGCCCCGCAGCGGGGCGTGGTGGCGCCCCGGACGTCCTTCACCGGTTGGCGGTTCTCGCCGAGGCCGGTCTGCCCGTGCCCGCGGTGCTCGCGGCCCAGAGCGACGGGCTCGTCGTCCTGGAGGAGGTCGTCGGCACCCCGCTCGTCCAGGCCATCGGCCAGGACGACGCGAGCGGCCTCGAGCTCGACCAGCTCGTCGCGCTGCTCGACGCCCTGCCGGCGTCGGTTCTCGACCTTCCTCGGCGCCCGGCGTGGTCGGACCGGGCGGCTGACTATGCGGATGCCGTGGCCGCCGCCGGAATCCACGCCCACCGTGCGCTCGCCGTCGGTCGCGAGGTCGTGGCCCGGTCGCGGACGGTGGACCTCGGGCCGGTCGTCGCGACCCACGGTGACTTCCACGAGGGGCAGCTGACGGTCACCCGGGTGGGGGAGGGCTGGCGCCCGAGCGGTCTGCTCGACGTCGACACCGTGGGGCCCGGCCACCGGGTCGACGACCTGGCCTGCCTCGTCGCGCACGCGATCGCGCTGGGCCCTGCTGGGGAGGCGGTGGCGCGTCGCTGGGAGCAGGCGGCTCGGGCCGTGGTCGACCCCGAGGCGCTGGCCGTGCGCACGGCGGGCGTGCTCCTGTCGCTCGCGGCGGGCGCGGTGCACGAGGTGGACCTGGCGATGTCGACGGCTGACCTGCTTGATGCCGCCGAGGCGCGCCTCTAGGTCTGCTGACCCCCACGAACACCCGAGCGTCAAACCTGTTGGTGAGTGAGTGCTCACTCACTTATAGTGTCCACGTGCCACCCCGTGCCCCAGCCCTCAGCCCTGACGCCCGCCGCGCCGCCCTCGTCGACGTGACCCTGCCGCTCCTGCGCGAGCACGGCCCGTCCGTGACGACCCGCCAGGTCGCCGAGGCCGCCGGCATCGCCGAGGGCACCGTCTTCCGCGCGTTCGGCAGCAAGGACGAACTCGTCCAGGCCTGCGTCGCCGCGGTCTTCGACTCCGCGCCGGCCGTCGCCGAACTGCGCGCCATCGACCCCTCGCTGACCCTCGACGAGCGACTCACCGCGGGGGTCGCCATCCTCCTGCGGCACGTCGAGAGCATCGTCGGGCTCATCTCGGTGCTCCACCATGCCGGTTCGCCGGCCGGTGGCCCGGTGGCTCATGACGCGAAGCGGCACCAGCGACCGTCGGACCCTGAGGTCGACGCCGCCTTCCTCGGCCTCATCGGTGACGATGCCGCGGCCCTGCGCAAACCGGCATCCGACGTCGTCGCCCTGCTGCAGCTCCTCACGCTCTCGAGCGTCCACCCCCTGATGTCGACCGGCCGCCTCGACGCGGCCGACATCGTCGACGTCGTCCTCGACGGCACCCGGAAGAAGGCCTGATGCTCTACCGACTCGTGCGCACGCACCTCACGCCGTACACAGCGCCCCTGCTGGTGCTGCTCGCCCTCCAGTTCGTCGCGACGATCGCATCGCTGTACCTGCCCAGCCTCAACGGTCGGATCATCGACGAGGGGGTCGCGGTCGGCGACACCGGCTTCATCATGCGCGCGGGCGGCATCATGCTCGCGGTCTCCCTCGTGCAGATCGCGGCCACGATTGCCGCGACCCGCATCGGCGCACAGGCCGCGGCATCCCTGGGGCGTGACGTCCGCGCCCGCGTCTTCCACACCGTCGGCGGCTTCTCCGCGCAGGAGCTCTCCCGCTTCGGCGCGCCCACGCTCATCAGCCGCAGCACCAACGACGTGACCCAGGTGCAGACCGTCGTCTACATGATGCTGGCGATGATGGTGTCGGCGCCGATCATGATGGTCGGGGGGATCGTCATGGCGATTCGTGAGGATGCCGGGTTGTCCTGGCTCGTCGCCGTCGCCGTTCCAGCGTTGGCCATCGCCATCGGGCTCGTCATCCGGCAGATGATCCCGCACTTCCGGGCGATGCAGACGGCCGTGGACTCGGTGAACCGGATCCTGCGCGAGCAGATCACCGGCATCCGGGTCGTGCGGGCGTTCGTGCGTGAGGACGTCGAGCGCGAGCGGTTCGCGGAGGCCAACACCACCTACACCGGCACGGCGCTGGCCGTCGGCAAGCTGATGGCCCTGGCCTTCCCGATCGTCATGGTCATCTTCAACGCCTCCACGGTCGCGGTGCTGTGGTTCGGGGCGCAGCGCATCGACACCGGGGCCATGCAGATCGGCGCCCTGACCGCGTTCATGGCCTACCTCATCCAGATCCTCATGTCGGTGATGATGGCGACCTTCATGGCGATGATGATCCCGCGCGCCACGGTGTCGGCCGGGCGCATCCAAGAGGTGCTCGACACCCAGACCTCGGTGCACGCGCCGGCCGACCCGGTGGCGATCCCCGCGGGACCGGTGCGGGTCGAGCTGCGCGACGTCACCTTCGCCTACCCGGGCGCAGAGGCCCCCGTGCTGCACGAGGTCTCCCTCGTCGCCGAACCGGGCACCACGACGGCGGTCGTCGGGTCCACGGGGTCGGGCAAGACGACGCTGCTCGGGGTCGTGCCGCGCCTGCACGACGTCACCTCGGGGCAGGTGCTCGTCGGCGGGGTCGACGTGCGCGACGCCGACCCCGAACACCTGTGGTCGCACATCGGTCTGGTCCCGCAGCGGCCCTACCTGTTCACCGGAACCGTCGCCTCCAACCTGCGCTACGGCGACCCGGACGCGACCGACGACGAGCTGTGGGAGGCCCTTCGGGTCGCGCAGGCCGAGGGCTTCGTGAGGGCCATGCCCGACGGGCTCGAGTCCCCGATCTCCCAGGGCGGCACCAACGTCAGCGGCGGCCAGCGGCAACGGCTCGCGATCGCCCGGGCCCTGGTGAGCAAGGCCGACATCTACCTCTTCGACGACGCCTTCTCGGCCCTGGACGTCGCCACCGACGCCCGGTTGCGTGCCGCGCTGCGCCCGGTCACCCGCGACGCCGCGGTGATCGTCGTCGCGCAGCGAGTGTCCACGATCCTGCACGCCGACCGCATCGTCGTCCTCGACGAGGGGCGCGTCGTCGGCAGCGGCACCCACGAGGAACTGCTCGAGACCTGCCCGACCTACCTCGAGATCGTCCAATCCCAGCAAGCGATGGAGGAGGCGGCATGAGCGAGGTGCGCAACGAGGAGGAGAAGGCGGCCGCGGAGCGGCGCGGCCCGGCATCCGCCCACCGTGGTGGGCCGCCGCACGCGGCGATCGGGATGCCGACCGAGAAGTCGCAGAACTTCCTCCCGTCGGCCAAGCGGGTCCTCGCGCTCATGGCGCCCGAGCGGCTCATCGTGTGGGCCGTCGTGCTGCTGGCGCTCGGCAGCGTCGCCCTCAACGCGATCGGCCCGAAGATCCTCGGTTCGGCCACCGACCTGATCTTCGCGGGCGTGTTCAGCCGCCAGATCCCGGCCGGGGTCACCCAGGAGCAGGCGGTGCAGGCGCTGCGGGCCCGCGGCGAGACGCAGATCGCCGACATGCTCGCGGCGATGCAGGACATCGTGCCGGGCACGGGCATCGACTTCGGCGCGCTCGGGCGCATCCTGCTCATCGTGCTCGCGATCTACGTGGTCGCCGCGCTGCTCCAGTGGCTCCAGGGGCGGCTGCTCACCGGAGCGGTCAACCGCACGATCTTCACGCTGCGCCGCGACGTCGAGGACAAGCTGAACCGCCTGCCCCTGCCCTACGTCGACGGCCAGCCGCGCGGTGAGCTGCTCAGCCGGGTCACCAACGACATCGACAACGTCGCGCAGAGCCTGCAGCAGACCCTGAGCCAGCTGCTCACCTCGCTGCTGACCGTCGTCGCCATGGTCGGCATGATGATCTGGATCTCGCCGCTGCTCGCCCTCATCGCGCTCGTGACGATCCCCGTGACGATGGTCGTCACGGCGATGATCGGCAAGCGCAGCCAGAAGCACTTCGTGCAGCAGTGGAAGAGCACCGGAGAGGTCAACGCCATCGTGGAGGAGTCCTTCACCGGGCACGAGCTCGTCAAGGTCTTCGGCCGCCAGGCCGAGGCCGACCGCGACTTCGCCGTGCGCAACGACGCCCTGCACCACGCGAGCTTCCGGGCGCAGTTCATCAGCGGCATCATCATGCCGACGATGATGTTCATCGGGAACCTCAACTACGTGGCCATCGCGGTCGTCGGTGGGCTGCGGGTCGCGTCGGGCTCGATGAGCCTGGGTGACGTGCAGGCGTTCATCCAGTACTCGCGCCAGTTCACCCAGCCGCTGACGCAGGTGGCGTCGATGGCCAACCTCATGCAGAGCGGCGTCGCCTCCGCCGAGCGGGTGTTCGCGGTGCTGGATGCCGAGGAGCAGGAGCCGGATGCCGTCACCCCGGCACGCATCACCGACCCTCGCGGGCGGGTCGCGTTCGAGGACGTGTCGTTCTCGTACCGGGAGGACACCCCGCTCATCGAGAACCTCGACCTCGTCGTCGAGCCGGGCCAGACGGTGGCGATCGTCGGCCCGACCGGGGCGGGCAAGACGACGCTGGTCAACCTCGTGCTGCGCTTCTACGAGCTGAACGGGGGTCGGATCACCCTCGACGGGGTCGACATCACCGAGCTGACCCGACACGACCTGCGTTCACGCATCGGCATGGTGCTTCAGGACACCTGGCTGTTCTCCGGCACGATCCGCGAGAACATCGCCTACGGGCGGCCGGGGGCGACCGACGCCGAGGTGCTCGAGGCTGCCCGGGCCACCTACGTCGACCGGTTCGTGCACATGCTGCCCGACGGCTACGACACGGTGCTCAACGCCGAGGCCGACAACATCAGCGCCGGTGAACGACAGCTCATCACCATCGCCCGGGCCTTCCTCGCGGCGCCGTCGCTGCTCATCCTCGACGAGGCGACGTCGTCGGTGGACACCCGCACCGAGCTGCTCGTGCAGCACGCGATGTCGGCGCTCCGGTCGGACCGCACGAGCTTCGTCATCGCCCACCGACTCTCGACGATCAGGGATGCCGACCTCATCCTCGTCATGGAGTCCGGGCGGATCGTCGAGCGGGGTTCACACGCCGAACTGCTCGCCGCTGGTGGCGCGTTCGCCGCCTTGTACGCAGCCCAGTTCGCTGGTGCGGCGACCGATCTCGACGAGGAGAGCGGCATCCCCGCGGTTGTCTGAGCGGAGTCGGGCGCGACTGGGCCGCCCGGGTGCCTGAGCGCCCGGGCGACCTGCGTCCTACTCGGCGGTCGTGGACGGGTGGTTGTCGCGCCACCAGTCCATGGCGCCGACGGCGCCCACGGCGGGTACCGCAGGCAGCAGGAGGAACGCGCCGAGCTCGGCCGTCTCACCGCCGACGAACACGCTGGCGATGATGGCGACCAGGCCGACGGCGACGATCGCGAGCCGCAGCCCGTGACGCCGCGCGTGCTCCTTGGCTCCGGTCAGGTCGCGCACCGCCGCAGCGACGGGCTTGGCGAGGAACGCTACGACCGCCAGGGCAGCGACGGCACCGGCGAGCCACGGACCTTGCTCGTCCATGGCGGGGCCCTGGACCAGGCGGGTCAGCGGGACGAGGACGAGCATCACGACCCCGAACACGGCACTGCCGAGCAGGGCTCCGACAACTGCCGCGACAAGGTCTCGCCACTGAAGATGCCGGCCGTGGACCCGCCACGCGAGGAGCGGTCCGCCGATGAGCGCGAGCGGCATCCCGAGCGCGCCGACCACCTCGAGCCAGACCGGTGGCGTCCAGCCGGCCGTGTCGCCGCCGGAGACCAGGAGCGCAAGGCCCTCCTGGACTCCCACCACGGCGAGGAAGACCATCGCTGCGTACAGGAATGCATCTGCAGCGAGGTTCAGACGATCTCGACCCGTGACCACGGGCCGTTGCAGGCCCGCGCAGCGCCCCCGCGCCCCGCATGAGATCTCTCAGACAGTTCCTGCGTGCAACCGCCGGACACGCCGTTTCTGGGCCGGGGCCCGATGTCGTCCGGCAGGATCAGGGCCATGTCGATGTCCTTGGTCTCGTTCTCCGGTTCCGCGTCGCTCGTCGTCGGCGCCCCGCGGTCATGACCGCGCCATCGGCAGGCATGACGGCCGTCGGCGACCTCCCGGTCCACCGGGCGGTTCCGTCGGGGGAGGGGCCGTGGCCCGCGCTCGTCCTCGTCCACGAGGTGTTCGGTCTCGACGACCAGATGCGCGGGCACGCTGATCGACTCGCGGCGATGGGCTACCTCGTCCTCGCGCCGGACCTGCTGGCTCGCGGCCGGCGGGTGGTCTGTCTGGCCCAGACCTTCCGGGCGCTGCGTCGCGGCAGCGGCCGCACCTTCGATGACATCGAGGCGGTGAGGGATGCCGCGCTGGCCGACTCGCGCTGCAGCGGCGCGGTCGGGGTCATCGGGTTCTGTCTCGGCGGCGGCTTCGCTTTGGTGCTGGCCGGGCGACCGGGCTGGGATGCCGCCGTCGTCAACTACGGGGCGCTGCCGGCGGACCTGTCGACCCTCGACGGGGCCTGCCCCGTGGTGGCGAGCTACGGCGGGCGCGACCTTTACCTGCGCGGAGCGGCGTCGACCCTCGAGTCGGCGCTGGCCGCACGAGCGGTGCCACACGACGTGCGCGAGTACCCGTCGGCGGGACATGCCTTCCTCAACAAGCAGGCCGATGTGCCGTGGTTCGCGACCCCCATCTCACGGTGGGTCATGCGGGTCGGGCCCGACGCGGCATCCGCCGACGATGCGTGGCGGCGCATCGGCGACTTCCTGAACCGCCACCTCGGGTGAGGGTCAGGCGAACTGCCAGGAGCGCTTGCTCAGGCCGTACCAGAAGCCGTCGATGACGCTCGCGGCATCCACCCCACCCGACGCAGACGCCGCACCCAGGGCGACGTACAGCGGGGCCCAGTGCTCGGTGCGCGGGTGCGCCTCCCGAGCGGCGGGTGCCTTGGC
The DNA here is from genome assembly GCA_017989115.1 of Dermatophilaceae bacterium. Classification (GTDB taxonomy): domain Bacteria; phylum Actinomycetota; class Actinomycetes; order Actinomycetales; family Dermatophilaceae; genus Fodinibacter. The sequence continues at coordinate 70,972 of JAGNQK010000001.1, forward strand.
GAGGAAGTCGAGCACGGCATCCACATCGCCCCGCCCGACGGCCTCGGCAGCCCAGTGGTCGAACTCGGCCGACGGCGTCGGCGGTGCGGCGTCCGAGGGCGCCGAGGGGTTGAACCACGCGAGGTTGTGCGTGGTGAAGCCCGACCCGACGATGAGCACCCCTTCGTCGCGCAGCGGGGCCAGTCGCTCCCCGAGGGCGAAGAGCCGCTGCGGGTCCAGCGTCGGCATCGAGAGCTGGAGCACGGGGATGTCGGCCTGCGGGAACATCTCCTTCAGCGGCACGTAGGCGCCGTGGTCGAGGCCACGCGAGGGGTCCTGGTGCAGGCTCTCGCCGGCGCCGGACAGCAGCCCGGCCACCGACTGTGCCAGCTCGGGTGCGCCCGGGGCGTCGTAGGTGACCTCGTAGTAGCGCTGGGGGAAGCCCCAGAAGTCGTAGAGCAGCGGCACGTCACCCGAGGTCGCCGAGACGGCGATGGGGGCCAGCTCCCAGTGCGCCGACACGATGAGCACCGAGCTCGGCCGCGGCAGGTCGCTCGACCACGCGGCGAGCTCGCCGGTCCACGTCGTGTCGTCGGCCAGCGGCGGCGCGCCGTGGCTGAGGTAGAGCACCGGCTGGCGCTCGGACGTCTGCGTGGTTGCTGCTGACATGGTGGGGCTCCTCGGGGCAGATAGTTCAACCTACAACTACATTGCCCCGGTGCGGTATTCCGCGTCCGACTGGTGACATGCGGAGCGCGCGACATGTCGCGCGCCCCGCATGTCACGAGTGAGACGGATGCCGCCCGCTCACCGGCGCGCGCCCCTCGACCCTCAGCCGGGCGGATGCCGTCCGCGTCAGTTCTCGTCGTCGCCCAGGTCGGCGTCGTGAACCAGGATCGCCACCTGGGTGCGGTTCTCGAGCCCGAGCTTGGTCAGGATGCGTCCGACGTGGGCCTTGACCGTCGCCACGCTGAGGTACAGCGCGCTCCCGATCTCCTGGTTGCTCAGCCCTCGGCCGAGCGCGGCGGCCACCTCGAGTTCACGCTCGGTCAGCGCCTCGAGAGCAGCACGGGCAGCGACCCGGCGGCGGTCAGCGGAACTCGGCCCAGCGGCATCCCGCGTGGCCACCTCGGCGATCAGGGCTGACGTCGCGTGCGGCGACAGGATCGGCAGCCCGGCAGCCACGGTGTGCACGGCCTCGACGAGCCGGGCCGGCGGGGTGTCCTTGAGCAGGAACCCGTGGGCCCCCACCCGCAGCGCCGCCAGCACCATCTCGTCGGCATCGAAGGTCGTCAGCACGAGCACCTTCGGTGGCTCACGCAGTGCCAGCAGGTCGCCGGTGGCGGCCAGGCCGTCGCGGCGCGGCATCCGGATGTCCATGAGCACGACGTCGGGGGCGACCTCGCGAACGAGCGTCACGGCATCCGCCCCGTCACCAGCCTCGCCGACGACCGACAGCGTCGGATCGCCCCCGAGGATCATCGCCAGCCCGGCCCGCACCAGCGGGTCGTCGTCGATGATGGCGACCCGCACCGGGGCCGCGGATGCCCCCTTCATGCCGCCCACGGTAGCGACGCGCGCACGACGAAGCGGCCACCGGTCTCGCCATGGTCCAGCGACCCGCCGAGCAGCGCGACGCGCTCGTCCAGCCCGAGCAGCCCCAGGCCGCGCAGCCGTTCGGCAGTCGCGGCGCCGCCCGGCAACGGGTTGCTCACGACGACGTCGAGGCCTTCGCCCGGACCGCCCTCGATGGTCACGGTCACCGAGCACGCGGGGGCGTGCTTGCGGGCGTTGGTCAAGCACTCCTGGACGATGCGGTAGAGGGTGCGCCCCGTCGTCGCGGGCGGAGCCTGCGTCAGCTGGTTGTCGAGCAGCACCCGCATGCCTGCGGCTTCCGCCTCGGCGACCAGCGTCGGCAGGTCCTCCGTCCCCGGCTGGGGTGGTTCGGGCATGCCGTCGGCAGCGTCGTCGCTGCGCAGCACCCCGAGCACGGTGCGCAGGTCGGACATCGCGAGCTGCGCGTTGTCCTCGATCGTGCGGGCGACGGCGACCTGCTGCTCCCGCGGCAGGTCATCGCGGTAGGTCAGCGCGCCGGCGTGCATCGACACCAGTGAGATGCGGTGGGCCAGGACGTCGTGCATCTCGCGGGCGATGCGGGTGCGCTCCTCGGCGCGGGCTGCGGCGACGCGGGCCTGCTGCTCGCGCTCGTTGGTCTCGGCGCGCTCGCGCAGGGTGTGCCGGCCCTCGCGGTCGGCGCCGACCGCGTAGCCGATCGCGACGACGACGGCGATGACGACGGCGCCGCCCAGGACGCCGGACAGGACGCCAACCCACCACGACTCTCGCTCGATGCTGGGGTACAGCGTCTCCATCGACACGGTCGCCGCGATGGTCAGGGCAACCACGGGGGCCAGTTCACGGGGGCGTCGCCGCGTCGCCAAGGACGCCAGGGCCAGGGTCGCCGGGCCGAGCGCCAACAAGGAGACCGCCGAGAAGGCAGCGGTGAGCGCGGCCACCACGAAGGGCCAGCGGCGACGGACGAGGACGAGGACGAAGGCCGCGAGCCCCAGCACGGGATCTGCCAGCAGGATCCAGAACGCCTCGGCCCCGCTCGGTTCGTAGTCGGCCTCCGCGAACCTTCCGACGGTGACGACGAACGCGGCCAGGCTCACGAGCGCAGCGAGTCCCAGGCGCCAGGCGTGCTCCCACCAGCGCAGCGGTGGGGGTGTCGTCATGCCGTCAGTATCCATGCACCGACGCTACGAGCGCGCCGACCTCGTGCGCGTCGGCTGAAGGTCGCCCCGGCAGCGCCGAGACATAGACCAAGGTCGGGGGTGGATGCCGTCCGCTGGCCGATGTGCGCCCCGCACCCTCGCTTGCAGGCTGGTTCCCATGATCAGAGTCGAGAATCTCACCAAGCGCTACGGCAGCGTCACCGCTGTCGACGGCGCCACCTTCACCGTGCGGCCCGGGACGGTCACCGGCTTCCTCGGCCCCAACGGCGCCGGCAAGTCAACGGTCATGCGGATGCTGACCGGGCTGACCCCACCCACCAGCGGACACGCCACCGTGCTGGGCCGCGCCTACCGCGACCTGCCCAACGCCGGCTCCCACGTCGGCGTCATGCTCGACGCCTCGGCGCAGCACCCCGGACGCACCGGTCGCGAGGCGCTGACCCTGGCCTCGATCGCCATCGGCGTCCCGCGCACCCGCGTCGACGAGGTGCTGCGCCTCGTCGGGCTCACCGACGACGAGGCGGGGCGCCGCGTGCGCACCTACTCCCTCGGCATGCGCCAGCGACTCGGGTTGGCCGGGGCCTTCCTCGGGGAACCCCGGGTGCTCGTGCTCGACGAGCCGGCCAACGGCCTGGACCCCCAGGGCATCCACTGGATGCGCGGCCTCCTGCGCGACTTCGCCGACCGTGGGGGAGCGGTGCTGCTCTCCTCGCACCTGCTCGCCGAGGTGCAGGCCGTCGCCGACGACATCGTCGTCATCGGGCGCGGCCGGATCGTCGCGCAGGGACCGGTGGCCGAGCTGGTCGACGGCCTCGGCGCCATCGCCCGCTCGCTGGACGATGCCGCACTCGTCGCCGCGCTGGAGGCCGCCGGTCACGCCGCGGCGGCCACGGCATCCGGCGTCGTCGTCGAGGCCGAACCGGTCGACGTCGCCCGCATCGCCCTCGCCGCGGGGATCGTCGTCACCGACCTCCGCCCGCACGGGGCCCAGGGCCTCGAGGACCTCTTCCTCAGACTCACCGCTGATGACGCCCGGGAGGTGGCGGCATGACCACCACGATGACCCCCGCTTCCGCACCCACCACACCGGATGCCGTTCACGCACCTCTCGAGGGGAGCCCCGGCATCCCCTTCCGTCGGCTCCTCGCGGTGGAGCGACGCAAGATCGTCGACACCCGGTCGGGGGCGTGGCTGCTGGGGATCACTGCCCTGCTGACGGCGCTCACCCTGGCGGTCATGCTCATCTGGGGGGAGTCCGACGGCCTCGGGTTCATGGGGCTGCTCAGCGTGGCGACCATGCCGCTCAGCCTGCTCCTGCCGATTCTCGGCATCCTCACGGCCACGACCGAGTGGAGCCAGCGGACGGCGCTCGTGACCTTCACCCTGGAGCCGCGACGCGGGCGGGTCGTCGTGGCCAAGCTGCTGGCCGTCGTGCGCCTCTCCCTGACGGTCCTCGTCCTGACGATCGTCGCGAGTGCGCTGTTCTACCTCGCGTCGACCACCGTGCGCGACGGCCCTGCCGACTGGTCGTACGAGCCCGCGGCCGTCGCCAGGCTCTTGCTCCTGCTGACGATCTACCTCGTCCAAGGGCTTGCGTTCGGTCTGCTCTTCCTCAACACCCCGGCAGCGATCGTCACCTCGTTGCTGCTGCCGATGGTGTTCACCGTGGCGACGACGATCGTCGGCTCCCTCGAGCGGTTCACCGCCTGGGTCGACCTGCTCGTCGCCAGTGAACCGCTGATGGCGGGCTCGATGGGCGGCGCGGAGTGGGCGCACCTGGGCACGGCCTCCCTGCTGTGGCTGGGGCTGCCGTTCGCGGTCGGCACGTGGCGGGTGCTCACCAAGGAGATCGCCTGACCCCGCGCAGGAGGGGCCGTTTGTGCGTCTCCCGGGGCGGGGCGCTACGGTCAGGGCGTTCCCACGTCGGAGCAGCGACGAATCCGCTGCACGTGGGGAAACGGAAACGGAACAGGTGAACCCCTTGGCAGGACGCAAGCTCGTCATCGTCGAGTCCCCGGCAAAGGCCCGCACGATCGCGGGGTACCTCGGCCCCGACTGGGACGTCGAGGCCTCGGTCGGCCACATCCGCGACATCCCGACCCCCAGCGAGATGCCCGCCGAGATGAAGAAGGGCCCGTTCGGCCGCTTCGGAGTCAACATCGACGCCGACTTCGAGCCCTTCTACGTCGTCGACGCCGACAAGAAGAAGAAGGTCCGCGAACTGAAGGCGCTGCTCAAGGGCGCCGACGAGCTCTACCTGGCCACTGATGAGGACCGCGAGGGCGAGGCCATCGCGTGGCACCTGCTCGAGACGCTCCAGCCCACCGTTCCGGTCAAGCGCATGGTCTTCCACGAGATCACCAAGGAAGCCATCCAGCGCGCCGCCAACACCACCCGCGACGTCGACACCCACCTCGTCGACGCCCAGGAGACCCGCCGCATCCTCGACCGCCTCTACGGCTACGAGGTCAGCCCCGTGCTCTGGCGCAAGGTCAAGGCCGGCCTGTCCGCCGGCCGTGTGCAGTCGGTCGCGACCCGTCTCGTCGTCGAGCGCGAGCGTGAGCGGATGGCCTTCCGCTCCGCCAGCTACTGGGACGTCGAGGCCGACGTCACCCCCGACACCGAGGCCAACCTGTTCACCGCGCGCCTCACCGGCGTCGACGGCAACCGGGTCGCCACCGGTCGCGACTTCGCCGACGACGGCACCCTGACCAACGCCAAGGCGGTCCAGGTCGACGAGTCCACGGCGCGCGGCATCGCCGACGCGCTCACGGCATCCGACGTCGTCGTCACCGAGGTCTCCGAGAAGCCGTACACGCGCCGCCCGAGCGCACCGTTCACGACGAGCACCCTCCAGCAGGAGGCCTCGCGCAAGCTGCGCCTGAACAGCCGCAACGCCATGCGCGTTGCCCAGCGGCTGTACGAGAACGGCTACATCACGTACATGCGAACCGACAGCACCTCGCTCTCGGATGCCGCGTTGTCGGCTGCGCGTCAGCAGGCTCGTGAGCTCTACGGCGCCGAGTACGTGCCGGACTCGCCGCGCCGCTACGAGAAGAAGGTCAAGAACGCCCAGGAGGCGCACGAGGCCATCCGCCCGGCGGGTGACAGGTTCCGCACGCCCGCCCAGGTCAAGGGTGAGCTGCGCGGCGAGGAGTTCGCCCTCTACGAACTGATCTGGAAGCGCACGGTCGCGTCCCAGATGGCCGACGCGCGCGGCTCGACCGCGTCGGTCCGGTTGGGGGCGACCCTGCCCGACGGTGCGCCGGCAGCGTCCGTCGAGCTGTCGGCATCCGGCACGGTCATCACCTTCCGCGGCTTCCTCGCCGCGTACGAGGAGGGTCGCGACGAGAAGCAGACGACCAAGCGCAAGGACGAGGCGCAGGAGGAGCGCCGCCTGCCCCGGCTCGGCAAGGGCGCCACGCTGCGCACCGTGCGGGCCGAGGCGCTGGGTCACGAGACCTCGCCCCCGCCGCGCTACACCGAGGCCACCCTCGTCAAGGCGATGGAGGAGCGCGGGATCGGCCGCCCCTCGACCTACGCCTCGACGATCGGAACCATCCAGGACCGCGGGTACGTGTCGAACCGCGGGTCGGCGCTCATCCCGAGCTGGCTCGCGTTCGCAGTGACCCGGCTCATGGAAGAGCACTTCCCGCGCCTGGTCGACTACGGCTTCACCGCCTCCATGGAGGAGGACCTCGACGCCATCGCCCGCGGCGACGCCCGCCGCGCCGAGTGGCTGCGCCGGTTCTACTTCGGCGACGAGGCGAAGTCCTCGCAGGGCCTGCGTGACCTCGTCGAGGACCTCGGCGACATCGACGCCCGAGCCATCTCCACCATCGACATCGGCGACGGCATCGTCGTGCGGGTCGGCCGGTACGGGCCGTACATCGAGGAGATCGTCCCGGCGGGGATCGACCCCAAGACCGGCGAGGTCACGGATGCCGCCGCGCTGGGTGAGGACGGCGCACCCGCCGCGCCGCGCCGCGCCACCATCAACGACGACGTCGCCCCGGACGAGCTCACGCCCGCGATGGCTCGCGAGCTGCTCGCGACCGCGGCCGACGACGGCCGGGTACTGGGCCAGGACCCGGACACCGGGCGCGACATCCTCGCCAAGGCAGGGCGCTACGGCCCCTACGTCACCGAGGTGCTGCCCGACGAGGCTCCGGCCGCGGGGGCGACCAAGACGCGAGGCAAGGCCGTCAAGGCGAAGCCGCGCACGGCATCCCTGTTCAAGGACATGGACCTCGCGACCATCGACCTCGACACCGCCCTGAAGCTGCTGTCGCTGCCGCGCGTCGTCGGTGCCGACCCCGAGTCGGGCGAGGAGATCACCGCGCAGAACGGGCGCTACGGGCCGTACCTGAAGAAGGGCACCGACTCGCGCTCACTCGAGACCGAGCAGCAGCTGTTCGACATCACCCTCGAGCAGGCGCTCGCGATCTACGCGCAGCCCAAGCAGCGCGGGCGGGCCGCGGCCAAGCCGCCGCTGGCCGAGCTCGGCAACGACCCCGTGTCGGGGCGGCCGGTCGTCGTCAAGGACGGCCGGTTCGGCCCGTACGTCACCGACGGCGAGACGAACGCGACCCTGCGCAAGGACGACGACCCCGAGCAGATCTCGCCCGAGCGCGGGTACGAGCTGCTCGCCGACAAGCGGGCCCGCGGGCCGGTCAAGCGCACCGCGAAGAAGGCACCGGCGAAGAAGGCCACGACCCGCAAGACCGCGGTGAAGAAGACCGCGGTGAAGAAGACGGCCACGAAGTCCGCGACCAAGACGGCAGCGAAGACCACGGCGAAGACGGCGACGCGAAAGTCGACCGCGACCAAGGAGTGACCCGCGGTGTCTCGTGTCCTCGTCGTGACGGTCCCCGTACCGGCCCACACCCGCAATGCCCTGCCGATCGTGGCGCGGCTCGTCGAG
>JAGNQK010000001.1:78709-81991 GCA_017989115.1 Dermatophilaceae bacterium
GAAGACGGCGACGCGAAAGTCGACCGCGACCAAGGAGTGACCCGCGGTGTCTCGTGTCCTCGTCGTGACGGTCCCCGTACCGGCCCACACCCGCAATGCCCTGCCGATCGTGGCGCGGCTCGTCGAGCGCGGGCACGAGGTGGCGTGGTTCGCCAGCCGCCACTTCCACGACGACGTCGAGGCCGTCGGCGCGACGCCCGTGCCGTACGGGCGCACCCGTGACTTCGATGGGGAACGGCTGCTCGAGGAGTTCCCCCAGCTGGCCGGGCTGCGCGGGCCCCGGGCGATCGGCCGGGCCTACGCGGACGTGTTCGTCGGTGAGGCCCGCAACCGCATCGCCGACCTGTCCGCCCTGCTGGCCGAGCAGCCGGTCGACGTCATCCTCTGTGACGGGCTCTCCTACGGAGTGAGCCTGCTGGCCGAGGTGCACGGGGTGCCCTACGCGACCATCGGGGACGGGCCGATCGCGCACGCCCACGGGCCGACCCCGGCGTTCGGGCCGGGGTTCCAGCCCATGTCCGGTCCGTTGTCCCGGCTGCGCAACCACGCCGTGCGCACGGCCACCCGACGATGGATCCTCGCGCAGGCGCAGGCCACTCACGACGCGCTGCGTGCTGACCTGGGGCTGGCGCCTGATGGCCGCAGCGTGCTCGAGGTGTCGATGTCGCCGCTGCTGCACCTCCAGGGGTGCACCCCCTCGTTCGAGTACCCGACCCCGAACATGCCGGCATCCGTGCGGTGGATCGGTGCGCTGCGACCGGACCCGCCGGCGAACTGGATGCCCCCGCCGTGGTGGGATGAGGTGCTGACCTCGAGGCGCCCGGTGGTCCACGTGACACAGGGCAGCATCCGGCCGGACATGCGCGAGCTGGTCGTGCCGGCCCTGCGCGCCCTGGCCGACGAGGACGTCCTCGTCGTCGTCACCACGGGGCGTGTGGCCGAACCCGACCTCGTCGCCGCTCTGGGGGCGCCGTTGCCCGCGAACGCCCGGGTGTGCGAGTTCGTCCCCTACGACCTGCTCCTGCCACACGTCGACGTGTGCGTCGCCAACGGCGGCTTCACGGGGGTCACGACCGCCCTTCACCACGGGGTGCCCCTGGTCCAGGTCGGGTCGACCGAGGAGAAGGCCGAGATCGGTGCCCGGATCCGGTGGAGCGGTGTCGGGGTGCGGATGCGCACGACGAGCCCGTCACCGCGCCGGCTGCGTGCCGCTGTGCGTCGGGTGCTGCACGACCCGGGGTACCGCGCCGCCGCGCAGCGCATCGGGGCCGAGATGCGCAGCCATGACGCGGGGCGCGAGGGTGCCGACCACGTGGAGCGACTCTGCGCCCCGGGGGCGGCGCGTGGCGCCCTTGCCCCGACGGTTACTCGACAGTAGGTTCTGGGGACAGCCCGGGCCGTCCATGACCGGGGCACGACCCCGGAGTTGTCATGCCGCTGAACCCCGAGACCCTCGCATCGCTGTCGCCCGATGGCATGTTCGCCCTCATCAAGGGCATGTCCGACGCCGACATCCGCTCCGACCTCGCCGGTGAGCACCGTCAGGAGATCCTCGAGAAGGTCTTCGCGCACTTCCCCGCGCAGTTCCTCCCCGACAAGGCCGGCGACCGCAACGCGCGGATCGACTTCCGCATCACCGGGGGCCCGGGCGACAGCAGCGACACCTATGCGGTCGTCGTCGAGAACGGCACCTGCCGCATCGAACCGGGCGCGAGCGACGCACCCGACCTGTCGCTCATGCTCGGCCCCGTGGAGTTCTTCAAGCTCATCACCGGGTCCGGGAACCCGGCAATGATGTTCATGATGGGCAAGATCAAGGCCCGTGGGGACATCGGTCTGGCCACCGCCCTGGCGAACTGGTTCGACAACACCCCGAAGGGCTGACCTGCGGCATCCGGCTTGACCCCCACGCGACGTGAGGCGTCATGGTGGTGACATGACCGCAACGAGCCAGCACACTGCATCCGTGGACCTCACGGTGGGCCAGGTGTCACAGACCTTCGGCGTCACGGTGCGCACCCTGCACCACTACGACGCGCAGGGTCTCGTCGTGCCGAGCGCGCGCACCCACGCCGGGTACCGCCTCTACACGGACGCCGACCTGGCCCGGCTCGCGACCGTCGTCACCTACCGTCGGCTCGGCCTGCCGCTCACCGAGGTGCGCGCCCTGCTCGACGGGCAGGGGACGGCAGCCGAGCACCTGCGACGCCAGCGCGAGGCGGTCCTGACCCGGCTGGGCGAGCTCACCGACCTCGTCTCGGCCATCGACGCAGCACTGGAGGCAGAAATGAACGACCGACCCGCGACGACCGAGGAGCTCAAGGGCCTGTTCGGCGACGGCTTCTCCGAGGACCACCAGGCCGAGGCCGAGCAGCGCTGGGGTGAGACCACCGCCTGGAAGCAGTCGGCGTCACGCACCAAGCGCTACACCCCGGCCGACTGGGAGCAGGTCAAGGCCGAGATGGATGCCGTCAACGCGGCGTTCGTGGCCGCCCTCACCTCGGGTGCCGCCCCCGACTCGGACGAGGCGATGGCTGTGGCCGAGGCGCACCGCGAGCACATCGCGCAGCGGTTCTACGACCTGGACCACACGTTCCACCGCGGCCTGGCCGACATGTACGTCGCCGACCCGCGGTTCACCAAGACCTACGAGGACCTCGCGCCGCGGCTCGCGCAGTACGTTCACGACGCGATCCACGCCAACGCCGACCGGCACGACGTGGGCTGAGCCTGTCGCCGCACTGGCCTAGGCTCGCCTGCGTGACAGGACACGACGGGTTGTTCATCGCCTTCGAGGGTGGCGACGGCGCGGGCAAGTCGACCCAGGTGCGGCTGCTCGCGCAGGCGCTGCGTGCCCGCGGGCGCACGGTCACGGTCACCCGCCAGCCCGGCGGCACCGAACTCGGTGCGGCGATCCGCGACCTCGTCCTGCACGGTGACCACGTCTCGCCGCGCGCCGAGGCCCTGCTCTTCGCCGCGGACAAGGCCCACCACGTCGACCAGCTGGTCCGCCCGGCGCTCGAGCGGGGCGAGGTGGTGCTGACCGACCGCTACACCGATTCCTCCGTCGCCTATCAGGGGGCGGGGCGCGACCTCGGCGCGGCAGAGGTGCACGACCTGCAGATGTGGGCGGTGCGCGGGCTCGTGCCCGACCTCACGGTCATCGTCGACATCACCGCTGCCGAGGGCCGCCGCCGCCGGGGCGGCACCCACGACCGGCTCGAGTCCGAGGCCGACCCCTTCCACGAGGCCATTCGCCACCACTTCCTCACGATGGCGGCC
>JAGNQK010000025.1 GCA_017989115.1 Dermatophilaceae bacterium
GCTGGCGACGGAAGGCCGCCCGCGCCGGCTCGAGCAGCAGCTCGCCGGCTGCGCTCACACCCCCGCCGATGACGAAGGTGCCGGGGTCCAGGGCAGCGGCGAGGTCGGCGATGCCGAGCCCCAGCCAACGCCCGATCTCGGCCAGCAGCTCGCAGGCGAGCGGGTCGCCGTCGCGGGCGGCCTCGGTGACGAGTGGGCCGGTGAGGTCCTCGGGCCGGCCACCGACCCGGTCGAAGAGGTCGGAGACGACGGGACTTCCCGCGGAGAACAGCGCCCGGGCCTCCCGCACGAGCGCGTTGCCGGAGGCGTACTGCTCCCAGCACCCCCGGTTGCCGCACTCACACCGGATGCCGTCGGGCACGACCTGCATGTGCCCGAACTCGCCCGCGATGCCGTGCCGGCCACGGATGACCTGACCGTCGAGCACGATGCCCCCGCCGATCCCCGTGCCGAGGTTGACCATGACGAGGTGGCTCTCGCCGCGCCCGGCACCGAAGCGGTGCTCGGCCCACACCGCGGCGTTGGCGTCGTTGTCGACGAAGGTCGGCAGCGCCACCCGGCTGGCGAGGGCGTCGCGCAGCGGTTCGTTGCGCCAGGACAGGTGTGGGGCAAAGACCACGGTCGCGCGGTCGGCCGCGACGAAGCCGGCGGCACCGATGCCGACCGCGACGATCGGCCCCGTGCTGCTGTCCAGCAGCTCTTCGACGACCGAGACGATGGTGTCCTCGACGACGCGCGGGCTCGTCGACCGGTGAGGGGTGCTGCGACGGGCCCGCTCGTGGACGACCCCGTCGGCGTCGACGACCCCGCCGGCCACCTTCGTGCCGCCGATGTCGATGCCGATCGCCAGACCCTGCTCAACCACTGGGCGTATCCTTCGGGTCCTTGCCCTGTCCGTCGGCGCTGACGGGCTCGGCGTCCCTCACCGGGATGGGGCGGCTGGGGCTGGGTCGCGGTGCCGCGGACGCCGCGGGTCGCCGCGACGGCGACTTCCCGGCATCCGAGGGGGCGTTCGGGGGTGCGTCCGCCGCACGAGCGCTCGCGAAATCGGCCAGGACCGTGGCGGCCAGGGTCGCGAGGTCGGCCAGGCGGATGATCGTCTCAGGGCTCAGCGAGCGCACGACCTCGGCGGTGCGGCACAGCGGGCACCAGGTGCAGAAGGGGTCGTGGCCACCGGCCTCGGATGCCGGGCGCTCACCGTCGCGTCGACCCTCACCTTCACCCTCATGTCGACCCTTGGGCTCGTGCGCCTCTGCGCCAGCGGGCTCGCCGGCGCCAGCGGGGCCGGCCGGGGCGGCGCCGCTGGCGGTCTCCGCCGACCGGCGCAGGCTCTCGAGCAGCTTGGCGGCCTCGTCGGCGACCGACCCGACCTGCTCATCCCAGCGATCAGCGCCCACTGGCCCACTGCTCCTCGTCCCGTTCGAACCGCACCCGCAGCACTCCGTTGCCGACATCGGCATTCTGGACGATGCACCGGCGCAGCACCGACGGGAGGGTGACGACGCGCCGCTGCCCGCCCACCTCGATGACCAGGTCGTCGTCACGGCGGGCCATCTCCACCTCACCCGCCGACACGAGCGGCAGCGGCAGGCTGAGCACGAAGTCGTCACCGTCCGCCGCGACCCGCATGACCGGCACGTCGACGTCGTCCATGATCGCCGGCACCGCGCCACGTTCGGACGTCGTCGAGGTGGCGAGCGCCTCGAGTGCCTGCACCCCGATCGGCTCGCCGGCGAGGTAGGGGGCGATGAGGACGGGGATGCCGCGGAAGGACTCCCGCACCCGTTCCAACCCGCTGGCCTGGGCCGCGGTCCACGCCGCCCGCCACGGGTCGGTGTCGCCCGGCGCGGACGCGGGCAGCACCCGGTTCACGACGACGGCATCGACGGCGTAGCCGTGGAGCGAGAGCGAGGTGAGCACCCGACGGCTCTCGGCGATGACGACCCGCTCCGGGGTGAGCACCACGCGCACGCTGGCCCGGGGCGAGGTGAGCAGGGTGCGGACCTCGACCATGAGGTCGCGCCAGGCACGCAGGACGAGCAGCACCTCCGGGCCCGGCACCGGCACACCCGTGGCGGCGGATGCCGCCGGGCGCAGCACCGTGAGCAGTCGTCGTTGTGCGGGCAGCAGGCGATCCAGGTGCCAGCCGAGGACCTCGGGCAGGGCGAGCAGCCGAAGGGTCTCCGCGGTGGGGGCGCAGTCGACGACGACGAGGTCCCACTGGCCGCGCTGGGTCTGCAGGGCGAGGGCGGCCAGCGCCGTGACCTCCTCCGCACCGGGCAGCGAGGTCAGCTCGTCGGCGACGACGGGGTCCACGCCCATGGCGTCCAGCACGCCCAGCAGGTAGTCGCGCACCACCTGCCAGTCGGCCTCGACAGCGGTGTGTGCGCCGACGGCGAGGGCGTGCAACCCGGGTTCGACCGCGTGGCTGTCGTCCCAGGTACGGGCGGTGCGCAGGTCGACGTCGAGCGCGTCACCGAGGCTGTGTGCGGCATCCGTGGACATGACCAGGGTCCGCAGACCCGACCGCGCAGCCCGCACGGCCGTGGCGGCGGCGGTCGTCGTCTTGCCGACGCCGCCCTTGCCGGTCACGAGGACGACGCGGGGCATGGCGGGGCTCAGCCCTCGACGCGCTTCTTGAGCTCGGACAGGGCGAGGTTGATGATGTGCTTCTCAGCCTTGCGCTTCAGCAGGCCGATCATCGGCATCGTCAGCTCGACCTCGAGGTCGTAGGTGACCTTGGTGCCGCCGGTGACACGGTCGAGCGTGTAGGTGCCGTTCAGGCCCTTCAGGAGGTTGGCCCGCACGAGGTGCCAGGACACGCTGCCCGTGCCGTCCTCGGCGACGTTCCAGTCGTACTCGAGCACGTAGTGGTCCTTGATGGCCCCCGCGTCGAGCCGGAACTCCACCTGGTCGGCCCAGCCGTCCCCGTCCTCGGTGAGCAGGGTCGCCGACTTGACCTCGTGCGCCCACTCCGGGTAGCGCTCGAAGTCGGCGATGACGTCGAGGACGTCCCCGGGTTCGGCGGCGATCTCGATCGAGGACTGGGTGCGGTCGGCCATGGGACGGCACGTTACCCGCACCGGGCCGCCGTCATTCGCGGGTGCCCGCGTTGGCGGGTTCTACAGTGGGTCACGAAGCCCTGTCCGTTGCCCTCACGAAGCCCTGTCGTCGCCCAAGGAGCCACCCGTGCACGAGAAGTCCATGCCGCTGATCCTGCCTGAGACCTCCAGCGGGAGCCTGGCCGACCTGCCGGGTCGTCAGGCGAGCGCCAACCCCGGCAAGGTGACCTTCTCGGTGCGGTCGGGGTCGGAGTGGACCGACGTCACCGCGGCCACGTTCGCCGCCGACGTGGCCGCTCTCGCCAAGGGCCTCATGGCGGCCGGCATCGCCCCCGGCGAGGCCGTCGGCATCATGAGCCGCACCCGCTACGAGTGGACGGTGGCCGACTTCGCCCTCTGGTCGGCCGGGGCCGTCCCGGTCCCGATCTACGAGACGTCCTCCCCCGACCAGGTCGAGTGGATCCTCGCGGACTCCGCCGCCGTCGCGGTCATCGTCGAGGATGCCGCCCACCTCGCCGCCGTCGAGGCGTCCCGTTCGCGCCTGCCCGGCCTTCGGGAGGTCTGGGTCATCGGCCAGGGGGACATCGACAGCCTGAGCCAGGACGGCGACGACGTCGACGACGCCGACCTGGCGGCTCGTCGCTCGGCCCTTCAGCGCGACAGCCTCGCGACGATCATCTACACCTCGGGCACCACCGGCCGCCCGAAGGGTGTCGAGCTGACCCACGGCAACTTCCTCACCCTGGCCGAGAACACCAGCGAGGAGATCGCCGAGGTCGTCAAGGGCCAGGGCGCCTCCACCCTGCTCTTCCTGCCCCTCGCCCACGTCTTCGCCCGGTTCATCGAAGTGCTGGCGGTGACGGCCGGGGTGCGGATGGGGCACTCCTCCGACCTCAAGGCCCTGCTCGACGACTTCGCCACCTTCAAGCCGACGTTCGTGCTGGCCGTGCCGCGCGTGTTCGAGAAGATCTACAACTCCGCCGAGGCCAAGGCCGAGGCCGGCGGCAAGGGCAAGATCTTCGCCGGAGCCACAGCGGCGGCCATCGCGTGGTCGCAGGCCCGGGACTCGGGTGCGGTTCCGCTCGGCCTGCGCGTGCGCCACGCGGTGTTCGACAAGCTCGTCTACGCGAAGCTGCGCGACGCGATGGGCGGCGAGATCCAGTATGCCGTGTCCGGTGGTGCACCGCTCGGCACGCGGCTCGGCCACTTCTTCCGGGGCATCGGCGTGACGATCCTCGAGGGCTACGGCCTGACCGAGACCACGGCGCCGGCCACTGTGAACCGCCCGTCGGCGATGCGGATCGGCTCGGTCGGCCTCCCCCTGCCCGGCGTCGACGTGAGGATCGCCGACGACGGCGAGATCCTGCTGAGGGGCGTCAACGTCTTCCGCGGCTACCACGCGAACGACGAGGCGACGGCATCCTCGATCCAGGACGGGTGGTTCCGCACCGGCGACATCGGTGAGCTCGACCACGACGGCTTCCTGCGGATCACCGGTCGAAAGAAGGAGATCCTCGTCACCGCCGGTGGCAAGAACGTCGCCCCCGCGGTCCTCGAGGACGCCCTGCGGGCCCACCCGCTCATCAGCCAGTGCGTCGTCGTCGGCGACGGCAAGCCCTTCATCGCAGCCCTCGTGACCCTCGACGCGGACATGTACCCCGGCTGGGCAGCGAACAACGGCATGCAGGGGGTGCCGTTCGCCGCTGCCCGCGCGCACGAGACCGTGCTCGCCGAGGTTCAGAAGGCGGTCGACGCCGCGAACACCGCGGTCTCCAAGGCCGAGTCGATCCGCAAGTTCGGCATCCTCGACGGCGACTTCACCCTCGAGTCCGGTCACCTCACCCCGTCCCTGAAGCTCAAGCGCAACATCGTCATGCGCGACTTCGAGGACGAGGTCGACGCCCTCTACGGTGGCTGACGCCCACGAGGTGTCGCAGACCGGCGGCACCGGTCTGCGGAGCGAGAGCGCTGCGCCAGAACCCGGTCGCTCCCGTGCCGTTGCCGGCACTTCGGCCGCCGTGGTGCTCGGGCTTGCCTGGCTCGCGTGGTTCGGCGTGCTGCAGTGGAGCGTCGTGCGGTTCCGGGTGCCGATCGTGCTGACGCTGACCGTGTGCGCTGCCCTGCTCGCGTGGTGGCTGGCCCGCCGGTTCGTCATCGACGTCCCGCGTTGGCTCGCCCCGAGCGTTCTCCTCGGATCGGTCGTCATCACGCTCACCGTCCCGCTGTTCAGCTACGTGCGGGGAGGTTGGCTCACGGCGGCCCTGGCGATCCTCACGACCGGGGGGCTGGTCTGCGCCGTCCTGCTGACCCGACCCGGCCGCGCCACGGCCCTAGCGGCCTACGTCGTCGCGGTGCTCACCCACACCGCCCTGGCGGCCGTCGCCGTCATCGGCGACCGCGCCCCGAAGATCGACGTCTGGGTGGTGCTCCAGCAGGGGGCCGATGCGCTGGGGCGCGGCGAGAACCTCTACACCCAGCAGTGGACCGACTCCCCCGGCGTACAGGACTTCTTCCCCTACCTGCCGTGGATGTCGGTGCTCACCGCTCCCGGCCGGTGGCTCGCCGGTGACGTGCGGTGGGCCGTCCTCGTGTGGTCGCTCGTGCTGTACGCCGGCCTGTGGGCGCTGGCCAAGGGGCACGTCGAGCGGGCCGCCGCCGTGACCGCCGTGCTCGTGCTCGCCCCGGGCACCCTCACCCAGGTCGACCAGGCCTGGACCGAACCCGTGCTCGCGGCCGCAATCGTGTGGTGGGCCGTCCTCGTGCGCCGGGGGCACGCGTGGTGGGCGATCGTGCCGCTGGCGCTCGCGTGCGCGAGCAAGCAGCACCTGGCACTGCTGGCTCCCGTCCTCCTGGTCTGGCGCCCTTTCGGCGTCTCGAGAACCCTCGCGACCGGAGGCCTGGCAGGGTTGCTCATGGCGCCGTGGGTCATCGCCGATGCCGACGCCTTCGTCAACGACACCGTCGTCACGCTGCTGAACTTCCACCCCATCCGGTTCGCGAACACCTGGTACCTCTACGCCCTCAACGAGCACGGGGTGACCCTGCCGTTCGCGGTGACCGGCGCCGCCATGGTCGGCATCGTGGCGGTCGCGGCGTATGCCGTGTGGCGCCGACGGCCTGACGTCGCCGAGGTGCTGCGCTGGCTCGCCCTGGTGCTGGCCGTGGCCAACCTGGTCAACAAGCAGGGGTTCTACAACCAGTTCTGGCTGGTCGCGGCCCTCGTGGCAGCATCCTTGGCACTGCCGACCGGTGACTCCCGGGGAGCAACCGACGCCGACGAGGCCATCGACTCCGACGCGGCCGACACTCCCCTGCCGGAAGGGGTGACCGTCAACGAGCCAGGGTCTCGAGCCGCTGCCGCCACGCCCGGGTGAGCTCTTCACGGCTGGAGCCGAGCACCGTCTCGAGCGCGGCATCCGTGCGGGCCTCGGCGTCAGCTGCGGTGCCGGTGGAGGCTGCGGCCCGGACCAGCTCTCGCAGCGCCTCCTCGCCGTGCTCCTGCGCGATGAGGTCAACGGCCTGCCACGCGGCGAGGTAGGGCACCTCGAGGTTCCCCGAGGTCGGCTGGAGCGCGGAGGTGTCAGGCAGCTCGGTCGGGGCGCGCCCCTCGCGCACCGCGGTGATCAGGGGTGCGAGCAGCACGCCGTCGCCAAGGCCAGCCCGGGCGTAGCCGACGTGGTCGGCGTAGCCCTCGGCCAGCCACGTGGCGGGGGCTCCGGGCACGCTCGAGCGCACCGCGACGTGCGCGAGCTCATGGGTGAGCACGACGTCACGGCCGACGGCGGACAGCCGGGTGTAGGCATCGGGGTCCAGCACGATGCGGTCCCCCGTCGCCCGTCCGTCGGGGCCGGCCGGGCCCTCGGTGGTGGCCGCCACCTCGCTGCGTGCCCCGGCCGAGCCAGCCGTCCCGCCGGATTCTGCCGCCCCACCTGGGCCTGCTGCCCCGCCTGAGCCGTCCACCCCGCCTGAGCCGATCGCCCCATCTGAGCCTTTCACCCCGCCGGATTCTGCCGCTCTCGGTCGTCCGAGGAGGGCGTCCGCCTGCTCCGCCGTGGCGGGGGCGAGCACGAGCACCCGGGTGGGCGTCCTGGGCCAGTGGCGATGCATCTCGGGCCTGGCGCGCTCGACGATGCCGGCGTATTCGACGAGGCTCGCCTGCGGCACCGTGCCGGCCACCACCGCGTGCTTGGTGCGGTGCACCCGCAGCCCCGGCATGGCGACCCACGGAGCGCTCGCACCCGGGCCCGACGGCTCCTCGGACACCACGGCCCACCCGTCACCCAGTCGCACCACTCGGTAGGCCAGTCGGGTCTCCCGGTCGCCCGTGTCGAGCCCGTCCAACCGGTAGTGCACGACCACGGTGGCGAGGTCACCAGTCAACGTTGGGTTCTCGACCTCCAGGCGGGCGAGCCGCAGCGCCCTGGCGGCGTCATACCCATCGAGCTGGCGTCGACCCGAACTGGAGCGTGGGTCGGCGACGGTTGCCCTGAACTCCTGCTCGTCACCGGCGAGCAGAGCCGCGGCACGGCGGGTGAGGAGCGCGGAGACCTCTGACGCGGATGCCGGCCGCCCGGCATCCGCGGTCGTTCCCCCCGTCGTCGTGGTCGTCGTCGGGGCCGTGGTGGAGGCGCCGGCCGTGCCGAAGGACTCGCTGGACGAGGTCGCTGGGGTGGAGCCCGGGACGGCACACCCTGCGACCGTTGCCACACCGACCATCCCCAGGGCGGTCAGCGCCGCGGCGAGCACGCGATGGCTCAGAGAGGACCGGCGGGACACCAACCCATCGTACGGAGGTCAGCCGACGGCCCGGTCGTCGCCGGCAACCCCCGCCAGGTGCGGCGACGCCGGCTCGAGCCGAGCACGGGCGCGTGACGCGGTCTCGGCGTCGACGAGCCCGGCCAGCACGAGGTTGGTCACGGCGGCGCGCTCCTGCGGGTCGAGAGCGAGGTCGACACGCAGGGTCGACTGCTGCGCGAGGTCACCTCGCAGCGTGGGCGCCGCGAGGTCGAGCAGCACGGGCACCATGCAGTCACCGCACTGCAGCTCGCGCACGGGGCAGGTTCGGCACTCGACGGTCATCGTCAGGTCGTGTCCGGTCATCGGGTCTCACCCCTTTCCAGGTGGTCTGCGTCCACGGTAGGAGAGAGCACTGACAAGGCCTCGCGAGTCGTCGTACCCAGCGTCCGCTGCCGGATGGACGGCATCCCTCGCAGACTGGTCGGAAGGCCCTGTCGGTGGCCGCGCCTAGGGTTGCCGTATCACCCGCGAGAGGGTGGGCGGCGTGTTCAGCCGTGGGGCTATCACGCTGGGGAACAGCGAATTTCGGGCAGGGGAGGGTGACGTGTCTGACCTCGGAGTGACCGCGGGTCGCAGTGGCGACCGGCATCCCGAACTGTCGACAGCCAGGTTCCCAGGCTCGGTGGAGACGGCGGGCTGGGCGGACACAGCGGGTTGGGCGGACACAGCAGGCTGGGCGCACACGGCAGGCTCGGTGGGGGCAGCGGAGCTGTCCGAGGTGAGTCGGGCGGTGGGGGCCTTGGCCGGGGTCGTGGACCGCGAGGGTGGGCTGGCATCGCGCCCTGACCTCGCTGCCCTGATCGAGGAGTCTCAGGGCTTGATCAACATGCTGACGGCCGTGCAAGACGTGGCGATCACGCATGTGGCGGCGATCGAGGAAGAGTGGGATGAGGACGGCTTGGTCATCGAGTCGCGGCGGGTGCCAGGGCACGTGGCCCTGGATGCGCCGGACGTGGTGGCGGGCGCGTTGCGGGTGTCGCACCTTCAAGCGCAACGTCGGGTGGTGTTGGCGGCCAGGTTGGCAGCCGCTGGGCAATCCACAGCCGCCCAGGTTGCTGAGGGTCCGGATGCCGTGGCTAGCGATGATGGTGACGGTTCCGAGGTGCCTGACACACAAGACGCGGACGCGGACGCCGACGGAGCTGACGCTGAGGACACCCTCGCAGCACCGTCGGGGTTGGCTGGCGTGCATGCGGCGATGCGCGATGGACGCCTGGATGGGTACGCGGCGGCGGTGCTCGCCGATGAGCTCGAAGAAGCTCCGCCAGAGGTCGCCCGTGCCGTGGTCGTTGGGCTGGAGGAGTGGTTCGGTCGAGAGTGCGCGTCGGTGTTACGGCGACGGTGTCGTCGCGCGTTGGCGAGGGTCAGTCCAGATCTGCTGCGCCAACGGGCGGTCCGAGCCCGCGCAGAGGGCGGATTGCGGCGGTGGGCGGAGGAACCGGGGGTTGACCGCTGGTCGGGGTCGTTCCCCTCGGAGCAGGCAGCGTTGGGGTGGGCCGCCGTCGACGCGTTGGCGCGGCAGTACGTCGCCGACGGGTCGTGCGACCGTCTGGAGCAGGCCCGTGGCAAGGCCCTGATCGACCTGGTCACCGGAAACGCGAACATCGACGTGACGGTGGTGATCACCACCGCTGAGGACACCGATCCGACCAACCCAGCCAACCCGACCACCCCCGCGAACCCAGCCAACCCCGCGAACCCGGCCGACCCCGCGGGCAGGGAGGGTGCTGCTGCGCCCGCGCGTCCGCCTGATGCCGCTCCGCGCCAGCAGGGCGGCGCCGGTGACGACCCTCTCGCCGCCACCCACCGCGAGGCTGACGGTGACGACCGACCGTGCAGTTCTGCTCGGTCTGCGCCGCACGAGTCCGGGGCGGAGGACCTGGTGGAGGCTTTCGGGCCATTTGCTGGTGATCCGATGCTGGTGCGGCGTGCCTGGCTCGCCGAACTCCTGGGCGCCAAGCGGAAGGTGCGATTTGCACGGTGCCACCCCCGCACCGGCGCGCTTCTCGACGGGGGCATCGCGCGCCCACAGCCGCAGCGCTCACCCCTGGCGTCGGCGGGTTCAACCGTGGCGTCGGCAAGCTCACCCGGGACTGCGTCGTACCGACCAAGGAAGCAGCTGGCAGCGCTGGTGCGCTCGCGCGACGGGCGATGCCGCTTTCCCGGGTGCTCGGTAGCGGCCCGCTTCTGCGACCTGGACCACGTACGACGGTGGCCGACCGGCCCAACCACCGCCGCGAACCTGATGTGCCTGTGCCGGCGTCACCACCGGATCAAACAACGACCCGGATGGAGCGTGCGCCTGGGCGTTGACGGCACCGCGGCCTGGACCGACCCCGTCGGCAGACACCTCGTGACCTGGCCCCGCAACTACCTCGACCTGCTCACCCTGCCTGCGGCGGTCGCCGGGCCTATCGACCCCTTGACTCCAGCGCCCTACCAGCGTCCGGCAAGAGGGGTGGCGACGGCAGCAGCGGCAACAACAGCAGCAGCGACATCGGACAACCCGGGCTCAGCGTTGCCCACCGACAGCGCCGCTACCGAGGTGAGCATCCTCGAGACGGTCTTCGAGGTGCTTGGCGACGGCTACCGGCCCACCACCACAGCCCACCCGCCATCGCCAGCACAACGGCGATGGTGCGGCGACCTCGTCCGAGCCCGGCCCGATCGCGCATGCCTGACATTCCCCAGGCGCCGCGACGACGATCCCCACCACCACATCCACGCCGGGCCACTGGTGGCGGCGGAGAAGTTCGAGATCGAACCACCACCCTTCTGATCGAGCCGCCACCCGAACATCCCGGCTCAGGGCGTCGACGCCACGCCCACAGCACTGCATGCCTCCGCGCCGCCACGCCCACAGCACTGCATGCCTCCGCGCCGCCACGCCAACGGCACTGCCTGCTTCCGCGCGCCTCACGGGGTCTGTCGGTGGTGACACCTAGCGTCAGCGACATGAGCACGGCCGCGGTCCCCGCCATGGTGCAGGGCACCTTCGACGACCTGGGCACCGCGTTGTCCACGGTCACCTTCGTCGTCGTCGACCTCGAGACCACCGGCGGCAGCCCTGCCGAGTGCGGCATCACCGAGATCGGCGCCGTGAAGGTGCGCGGCGGCGAGGTGCTCGGCGAGTTCCAGACCCTGGTCAACCCCGGTGGCCCGATCCCGGCCTTCATCTCGGTGCTCACCGGCATCACCGACTCCATGGTGGCCTCCTCACCCCGCATCGAGGCCGCCCTGCCAGCCTTCCTGGAATTCGCGGCCGGCAGCGTGCTCGTCGCCCACAACGCGGGTTTCGACATCTCCTTCCTGAAGGCCGCCGCCCGGCGCACCGACCACGAGTGGCCGGGCTTCCGGGTGCTCGACACCGTCCACCTGGCCCGACAGGTCGTGCGCCGCGACGAGGTGCCCAACCACCGGCTCGCCAGCCTCGCCCAGCTCTTCCGTGCCACCACCGCCCCTGACCACCGGGCCCTGCACGACGCCCGGGCCACCGTCGACGTCCTGCACGGCCTGCTCGAACGCATCGGGTCCCTCGGTGTGCACTCCCTCGAAGAACTTCTCGACTACACGGCCAAGGTCTCCCCCGCTCGACGCCGCAAGCGCCATCTGGCCGACGGCCTTCCCGACGCCCCCGGCGTCTACCTCTTCAAGGACGGTCAGGGCCGCGTCCTGTACGTCGGCACGTCCGTGTCGATCCGCACCCGGGTACGGTCCTACTTCACCGCGTCCGAGCACCGGCGACGCATGGGTGAGATGGTGCGCATCGCCGAGTCCGTGACCCCCATCGTGTGCGCGACGACGCTCGAGGCCGAGGTCCGCGAACTGCGCCTCATCGCCGAGCACAAGCCGCGCTACAACCGCAGGTCACGGCATCCCGAGAAGGCCCCGTGGGTCAAGCTGACCGTCGAGCCGTTCCCCCGGCTGTCGGTGGTGCGTGCGGTCGCCGATGACGGCGCCCGCTACGCCGGGCCGTTCTCGTCGCGCGCGGCCGCAGAGGCAGCGATCGCGGCCGTCCACGAGGTGCTCCCGCTGCGCCAGTGCCTCGAGCGGCTGTCCCCCACCCGGCCCCGATCCGCCTGCGCCCTCGCGGACATGGGCCGCTGCGGTGCGCCCTGCACCGGCGCCCAGTCGGTCGACGACTACGCGCTGATCGTCGACCGCGCGGCTGACCTGCTCTCCGGCGGAACCCGCGACCTGCTCACCGCCCTGCGCGACCGGATGGCCGAGCTCTCCGCGCAGCAGCGCTTCGAGGACGCCCAGGTGGTCCGCGACCGGCTCGTCGCCCTCGTGCGGGGCACCTCTCGGTCGCAGCGCCTGGATCCGCTGGCACGCAGCCGCGAGCTCGTCGCCGCCCGGCGCACCCTGCTCGGCGGCTGGGAGGTCATCTGCGTGCGGCACGGCCGCCTCGCCGGCAGCACGACCTCACCCCGTGGCGCCGACCCGATGCCCTACATCGAGGCACTGCGGGCCAGCGCCGAGGTCGTCGCCCCCGCGCTGCCACCCGCGACGGCGGCCACCGCCGAGGAGAGCGAGAAGATCCTGCGCTGGCTCGAATCACCCGGGGTGCGCATCGTCGACATCGACGGTGTCTGGACCTGCCCGGTCGGTGGGGCGGTACCCGTGCGCGCCGAGCTCGAACCGCTGGAGAGCGCCCGACGTGAGGTCGCTGGCTTCGCCGGATCGCGCTGAGGCTCGTTGCAGACCACCACCGAGGGCATGCAGTGAACCCTCCGCTCCGCATCCGACGCCCGCTCGGCACGGCATCCGGTCCCTCGTGACCGCCCCGGCTACGCTGACGTCGTGATCACCGCCATCGTCCTCATCACCGCCGACGTCGACCGCATCCCCGAGGTCGCGCAGGAGATCGCCGACCTCGACGGCGTCACCGAGGTCTACTCGGTGGCCGGCGACGCCGACCTCATCGCCATGGTGCGGGTGCGGCGGCACGAGGATCTCGCCGACACGATCGCCGACCGGCTCAACAAGGTCACCGGGGTGACGGGCACGAACACCCACATCGCGTTCCGCACCTACTCCGCGCACGACCTCGAGGCGGCCTTCAGCCTCGGCCTCGAGAACTGACCTGTCGAGAACTGACCGCTCGAGACCTGCCCGCGCCGAAACGGATTGAGCCAGACCTGACCGAGCGCGGTCTGGCCGACCCGGTCAGGCGGCAGCGGTCGCGCTGACCCAGCGCTCCAGCAGCCTTGCGGCAGACCCGTCGTCGATGGCGGCGCGGGCCCGCCGCATCCCCTCGTCGACGGCCCTCGTCAGCGCGGCCGACGACACGTCGTCACCGAGACCGGATGCCGTGGCGAGAGCCATGCCCGCGTTGAGCACCACCGCGTCGCGCACCGGGCCGACCTCCCCGGCCAACAGGTCCCGCACCACCTGGGCGTTGTGCGCGGCGTCTCCTCCGCGCAGGGCCTCCACCGGGCTGAGCTCCAGGCCGAGATCGCTCGGGTCGAGGCTGAGCTCGGTGACGTCGCCGTCGCGCACCCACCACACGGTGGACGTCGTCGCCAGGGTCAGCTCGTCGAGGCCGTCGTCGCCGCGAAAAACCGCCGCGGCGCGGCCACGGCCGGCGAACACACCGGCGATGAGCGGGGCGATCCGAGCATCGGCGACACCCACCGCGGCGTACGTCGGCTGGCCGGGGTTGGTGAGCGGGCCCAGCGCGTTGAACGCGGTGCCGACCCCGAGGTCGCGACGGGCGACGGCGGCGTGACGCATCGACGGGTGGAACGCGTTGGCGAAGCAGAACGTAATGCCGGCCTCCTGCGCCACGGCGGCGACCTGCTCGGGGGCCAACGTCAGCGACACGCCGAGCGCCTCGAGCACGTCGGCGGAGCCCGAGCTCGAGGACGCCGCCCGGTTTCCGTGCTTCACGACGCGCAGACCGGTCGCCGCGACGACGATCGAGGCCATCGTCGAGATGTTGACCGAGTGCATGCGGTCCCCGCCGGTGCCGACGATGTCGATGCTCGGACCGGGCACGTCGATCCGGTTCGCGTGCTCGAGCATGACGTCGGCGATGCCGCGCAGTTCGGCCACGGTCTCGCCCTTGGCACGCAGCGCGACGAGGAACCCCGCGACCTGGACCGGGGTGGCCTCCCCCGACATGATCTCGGCCATTGCCCAGCCGGCCTGCTCGGTGCTGAGGTCCTCCCGGCGCAGGAGTGCGGTCAAGAGGTCCGGCCAGGTTGCCCTGGCCGGATCGGTGAGGGTCACGACGCTCAGCCGACCGCGACCCGGGTTCGCGCCAGGGCAGCCACGGCCTCGGAGACGACGATCGGGTCGAGCGGGTGTGACACGGACTCGTCGGCGAGCGACCACCCGGCCAGCCACCCGTCCTGCGGGCGCCCGGTGAGCACGAGGATCGGCGGGCACTCGAAGATCTCGTTCTTCAGCTGACGACACAGGCCGAGCCCGCCGAGGGGGGAGGCCTCGCCGTCGAGGATCACGACGTCGTACCCCCCGGCATCCATCGCCTCGACGACGGCCTCGGCGGTCGCGCACTCGTGCCACCGGACGATCTCGACGTCGCGGGCGGGGCGGCGGCCGGCAGCGGCACGCACGGCGTCCCGGGTCGTCACGTCGTCGCTGTAGAGGAGGACCGACACCCGGTGGATGCCGTCGGACTCCGGGGCCTGAGCCGAGGTGTCGGTGCCGTGCGATGAGGTCATGCGCGCATCGTACCGGTGGCGACAGCGACCCGCCGGGAAGGCCTGCGTGGTGGCCAGAACACCTCGTCGCCGCTGCCGTTCAGCGGAAACTTTCGCGGACTTGTCGAGCGTTTTGGGGGGTCCCCGCAGCACGCGAGAGAACTTCCGGCCATAATGGCGTTCGTGGCGACTCAGACAGCTTCCCAGACCAGGCCCGCGGGGCCCGTGCCTTCGATCCCCGGCCAGGGGCCAGCGACCCGACCGAACCTGGTCGCGGTCGGCACCATGGTGTGGTTGTCGAGCGAGTTGATGTTCTTCGCGGCGCTCTTCGCGTTCTACTTCACGATCCGCGGCCACGAGCCGCAGTTGTGGGCTGAGAACACGGCGATCCTCAACATCCCGTTCGCCCTCGCCAACACGATCGTCTTGGTCATCTCCTCGGTGTGGTGCCAGCTCGGTGTGCTGCAGGCCGAGAAGGGCGTCGTCGCACGGCCGGCCGGCACCAAGCTGACCAAGGTCTCCGCGTGGGGCATGCGTGAGTGGTACGTGCTCACCTACATCTTCGGTGCGGTCTTCATCGCCGGTCAGGTCTACGAGTACGCCCACCTCGTCGCCGAGAACGTCACGTTGTCCTCCGATGCCTACGGCTCGGTCTTCTACCTCGCGACCGGCTTCCACGGCATGCACGTCACCGGCGGCCTCATCGCCTTCCTGCTCATCATCGGGCGCACCTTCACGACCCGCCGCTACACGCACGCGCAGGCCACCGGCGCGGTCGTCACGTCGTACTACTGGCACTTCGTCGACGTCGTGTGGATCGCCCTGTTCATCATGATCTACGTGCTGAAGTGACCCAGACGATGACGCACCCCACGACCACGACCCCGCAGACGACGACAGGAACGCACCCGTGAACTCACTGGCAGCCCGCCGCCGCCACCCAGCCGCGATCGCCGTCCTGATCATCTTGGGCCTGTTCCTCACGGGCGCCGTCTACGCAGCGTTCGCGCCCAAGCCGGCTGACGCGACCACGAAGGCCCTCCCGGCACAGACGGTCGAAGAGGGCAAGGCCCTGTTCCGGGCCAACTGTGCCTCCTGCCACGGCCTGAACGCCGAAGGCCGCGCCACCGGCAACGGCGACAAGGTCGCCGGCCCCGCGCTCGCCGGCGTCGGTGCCGGTGCGGTCGAGTTCCAGATGGGAACGGGCCGGATGCCGTTGGCCGGGCCGAAGGTGCAGGCTCCCGCGCGCGGCGAGGTGAAGTTCTCGCAGGACCAGATCGACGCGATCGGGGCCTACATCGCCTCGCTGTCCCCCGGACCCGAGCGGCCGAGCGCCGAGGCCATCGACCCCACCAAGGGTGACCCGGCCAAGGGTGGCGAGCTGTTCCGCGTGAACTGCGCGATGTGCCACAACTTCGCCGGTGCCGGCGGTGCCCTGACCCGCGGCAAGTACGCCCCGGCCCTCACCGGTACGAGCGACGAGCACATCTACCTGGCCATGACCACCGGCCCCCAGAGCATGCCGGTGTTCAACGACTCCAACCTCTCCCCCGAGGCCAAGCGCGACATCATCGCGTTCCTCAACACCATCGAGGAGCAACCCAAGCAGGGTGGCCTCTCGCTCGGCTCGATGGGTCCGGTCTCCGAGGGCCTGTTCGCCTGGGTCTTCGGTCTGGGCATCTTCGTGGCCTGTGCCGTGTGGCTCGGCTCCAAATCGGCCTAGCACCCCCAGTCGTTTCCCTACCCGCCCGTCGAACAGAAGATCGGTACCCCGATGAACGAGCAGGAAACCCACCACCCCGGTGCTGAGGTGGAGCCCGCCTCCACCTCCAGCACGGCCGTGAGGCTTGATGAGGGCCACATCATCGGCACGGGCGGCGTCCCCGAGCGCTTCACCAACCCCGGGCTGCCCGCCCACGTCGCCCGAGCTGCGGACCTCGACGAGGCTGCGGCCCGTCGCGCGGAGAAGCAGGTGGCGACCCTGTTCGGCCTGTCCATCCTCGGCACGCTGGCGTTCATCGTCCTGTACTTCGCGGTCGACCTCGACCAGACGGTCTTCGTCCCGGGGATCGGCGTCACCAACGCCTCCAACCTCGCGCTCGGCACCACGATGGCGCTCGGCATGCTCGGCATCGGGTTCGGTGCCGTCCACTGGGCCAAGACCCTCATGCCCGACGAGGAGGTCGTCGAGGAGCGCCACCCGATGCGCGCGTCCGACGAGTCCCGCGAGCGGGTCGTGAAGGTGCTCGCCGAGGGTGGCGAGCAGTCCCAGATCACCCGCCGCCCCCTGATCAAGTACACGATGGGTGGGGCGCTCGGTCTGTTCGCCGTGCCACTCGTGCTCCAGGTGGCCGGCAGCCTCGGCCCGATGCCGCAGAAGAGCCTGTCGCGCACCTTCTGGAACGGCGGCCCCAGCGGCCCGGGTGAGGACCCCGAGTTTCGCCCGCTTCGCCTGATGCGCGACCCGGAGGGCACGCCGGTCAAGGCCGAGGACGTCACCATCGGCTCGGTCTTCCACATCATGCCCGAGGGCCTGCTGCCCAACCCGGACGACCCGGAGGCGGAGTACCTCGAGAAGCACATCCTGGAGGAGAAGGCCAAGGCCGCCGTCATCCTCATCCGGCTCGACGAAGACCTCATCGAGAGCCAGAAGCAGCGCGACTGGGGCCACCAGGGCATCGTCGCCTACTCCAAGATCTGCACGCACGTCGGCTGCCCCGTCGGGCTGTACGAGCAGCAGACCCACCACCTGCTGTGCCCGTGCCACCAGTCGACCTTCGACGTGACGCAGGACTGCAAGGTCATCTTCGGCCCCGCCAAGCGGCCGCTGCCACAACTGAAGATCACCGTCGACGACGAGGGTTACCTCGTCTCCGCCGCACCGTTCGCCGAAGCGGTCGGCCCGAGCTTCTGGGAGCGTGGCTGATGAGCACCACCACCGCCCGACCCGCCGACGCCCTGCGCGAGGGGGACACCCCCGCCGAGGCCGCTCCCTCCGGAGCCGCCCGTCGCGTCGGTGGCATCGCCGGATGGGTCGACGACCGCACCGGGGCCGCCAAGCCGGTCGGCTACCTCATGAAGAAGGTCTTCCCCGACCACTGGTCGTTCATGCTCGGTGAGATCGCGATGTACTCGATGATCATCTGCCTGATCACCGGTGCGTTCCTCACCTTCTGGTTCGTGCCGAGCGCCGGTCACACGGTCTACGACGGCTCCTTCGTGCCGCTTCGCGGTGTCGGGATGTCCGAGGCCTACGCCTCGACGCTCAACATCTCGTTCGACATCAAGGGCGGCCTGATCATCCGCCAGATCCACCACTGGGCCGCGCTGATGTTCATCGTCGCCCTCACGGTGCACATGTTCCGGGTCTTCTTCACCGGTGCCTTCCGCAAGCCGCGCGAGATCAACTGGGTGATCGGCACCGTCCTGGCGCTGCTGGCCATCGTCGAGGGCTTCGCCGGCTACTCCCTCCCCGACGACCTGCTCTCGGGTACCGGCATCCGGGCCATGGCCGGGTTCGTGCAGACCGCCCCGGTGATCGGCACCTACCTCGTGTACGGCATCTTCGGCGGCCCGTTCCCCGGCGAGATGATCATCCCGCGGCTGTACAGCGTGCACATCCTCCTGCTGCCTGCGATCCTGATCGGGCTGTTCACGGCCCACATCGGTCTGGTCTTCGTCCAGAAGCACACCCAGTACCCGGGCCCGGGCCGCACGAACGAGAACGTCGTCGGTTTCCCGGTCATGCCGGTGTACGCGGCGAAGGCCGGTGGCTTCTTCTTCATCGTCTTCGGTGTCCTGGCCATGATCTCGGCACTGGTGCAGATCAACCCGGTCTGGGCCTACGGTCCGTACGACCCCTCCCCCGTCACGGCCGGCTCCCAGCCCGACTGGTACATGGGCTTCGCCGATGGTGCGCTGCGGCTCCTGCCGGGATGGCTGGAGTTCGAGTTCTGGGGCTACACCCTGTCGCTCAACATCGCGCTCGGTGCCCTGGTGTTGCTCCCGCTCGTCTACACGGTGCTCGGCATCTACCCGTTCGTCGAACGCTGGGTCACCAAGGACGACCGTGAGCACCACCTGCTCGACCGCCCGCGCAACAACCCCGTGCGCACCGGCATCGGCATGGCGGGCATCACCGCCTACTCGGTCTTCATGTTCGCCGCGGGCAATGACATCATGGCGATCAAGCTGGGCATGTCGATCAACGACATCACCTGGTTCTTCCGGATCGGGCTGTT
Organism: Dermatophilaceae bacterium; assembly: GCA_017989115.1. Taxonomy (GTDB): domain Bacteria; phylum Actinomycetota; class Actinomycetes; order Actinomycetales; family Dermatophilaceae; genus Fodinibacter. Next base: position 18,769 of record JAGNQK010000025.1, read on the forward strand.
CGTCCTGCCGCCGCTGATGTTCTGGGTCACCAAGCGCATCTGCCTGTCGCTGCAGCGTCGCGACCGCGACACCGTCCTGCACGGCCGGGAGACGGGCACCATCATCCGCACCCCGGACGGCAAGTACTTCGAGCGACACGACACCGAGCTCACCGCCGACCAGTGGGTGCTGGTGCAGCACGACCCGGTGGCTCCCCTCGAGCTCGAGACCGAGGTCGACGAGCACGGTGTAGCCCGCAAGACCAGTCGACTGGCCAAGGCCAAGGTGGCGCTCTCGAGGTTCTACTTCGCGGATGCCGTCAACCCTGTCACCCCCGCGGAACTCGCCGCTGCTCACCACCACGGTGAGGAGCACGAGGCCATCGAGGCTGCCCCGTCCGCCGACGAGTCCGAGCCTGCGCAGGTCGGTCGCCACTGACCTGCTCGTCAGCTCCCGACACGGGGCGCACCGCCAGCCGATCACGGCTGAGGGTGCGCCCCGTTCGCATACCACCTGATATAGAGTCGGCAGGGCCTCTGCTACTGGGCCTGCAAGGCCTCCGCCACTGGGCCTGCAGGGACTCGAGCGCTACCGGGCCAGCAGAGCCTCGAGGGTGCGACGCCCTTGGTCGGCATCAACGCACACCTCTAGCACCTTGGTGCGTGAGCGCTCCCCCGCCACCAGGCTGACCTCCCGGGGTCGCACGCCGAACGCGCCTGCGACGGCTGCGCACACGGCCGCGGTGGCGGCACCGTCCACCGCCCGGGCACTCACGGACACCCCGAGCACCTCACCGTCGCCCCACCGGCCACCCACCCGCGTGCGTGACGCTCCTGGGCGGACTCGGACGGTGACGTGCACGAAGCCCATCCTGCCAGCGGACCGACAGCCACCAGCGCTCGGTAGGGTGGGCGCAGTGAGCCACGAAGACACCGGGGAGTTGCCGCGGAGCACACCCGAGAGCCAAGGAGTCCCCTCGGGTGCCGTCCTGGCGATGCTGCGCCGCTGGGAGACCAGCGGGTGCGAACCGCACAGCGTGGTGATCGTGCGTCATGGCCATGTCGTCGCGCAGGGCTGGTGGGCGCCCTACCGACCAGAGCACCAGCAGCTGCTCTACTCCGTGAGCAAGACCTTCCTGGCCGTCGCCGTGGCACTGGCCGAGGACGACGGGCTGCTCGGGCGCGGTGAGCGGCTCGTCGACGTCTTCCCCGAGGCGGCAGCCACGGCCGGGCCGCGGGCCTCGGAGATCACCGTCGAGGACTGTCTGCGGATGTCGACCGGGCACCACGAGGACACCCTGGACACCGTGCCAGGCCTCCTGGGGTCGGGTGATGGCGCTGCCGCCCTGTTCCTCGCCGCGGAGCCCGAGCACGAGCCGGGGTCATGGTTCGTCTACCACAACGGCGCGAGCCTCATGCTGGCCCTGGCGGTGCAGCGCCGCACCGGCCAGCGACTCCTGCACTACCTGCGCCCCCGCCTGCTGGAGCCCCTCGGCATCACCTCGGCGAGCTGGCGCAGCGCCGCGGGGGGCGACCTCGGCTTCAGCGGCCTGCACACCACGACGGACGCTGTGGCCCGGCTCGGCGTGCTGCTCCTCAATGACGGCGTGTGGCAGGGCACCCGGCTCCTCCCGAGCGGGTGGGTGGGCACAGCGAGCAGCGCCCTGAGCAACACGGCACACCACCCGGGGACGCCCGACTGGCAGCAGGGCTACGGCTACCAGCTGTGGCAATCTCGCCACGACGGCTTTCGAGCCGACGGGGCCTATGGGCAGTTCAGCCTCATCCACCCTCGGCACGACCTCGTCGTCGCCGTGACGGCCTGCACCGACGACGCACAGCCGATCCTGGAGGCCGTCTGGGAAGAACTGATCCCGGCTCTCACCGACACACCCTCCCCAGCCGACCCCGAGGCCGTTCACGAGCTCTCGCAGGCACTGGACACCGCGGTGCTTCCCGCTGTGGGGTCCACGTGCGAGCCCGCAGTCCCTGGCCCGTGGGTGTTCACGCACGAACCGACCCCGGAGCACCCGCGTCTCACGCGCGTCGAGGTGCGCCCGCACGAAAACAGCTGGCTGCTCGTCGTCGATGACGGCGAGCCACTGCCGATCACCTGCGGCGACGGGCGGTGGCCGGATGCCGCTGGCGCGCCTTTCGTCGCCGCCGGCGGCTGGGTGTCGCCAGACGTCTTCGAGGCCACGATCGTCGCCGTGCAGACTCCCCACTCGCTGCACCTGCACTGCACCGACGGCGTCGCCTCCGCGCGGTGGCGCGGGTACCCCTTGCACGGGCCCTGCCTGTCGTGGCAGCGCGAACCGGATGGAGACTGACATGCGCCCCGTCACCCACGACGAGTTCGACGCGATCGTGCAGGACGCGCTCGACGACGTCCCTGCCGAGCTGATGGCCATGCTCGACAACGTCGTCTTCTTCGTCGAGGACGAGCCCTCCGCGGACGACCCCGATCTCCTGGGCATCTACGAGGGCACCCCCCTCACCGAGCGCGGCGAGTGGTGGGGTCAGGGATCACTCCCGGACCGGATCACCCTGTTCCGCGGCCCGCTGACCAGGATGTGCGCGGACGCCGAGGAACTGCGTGAGGAGATCGCCGTCACCGTGGTTCACGAGATCGCCCACCACTTCGGCATCGAAGAAGAAACCCTGCACGACCTCGGCTGGGGCTGAGAGACGCGCCGCGCCCGGGCTCAGAGCGCTTCCGACACACCTCGGCCCCACCGGAGACTGCTCCGGTGGGGCCGATGGGTGCGAGGTGAGAGCGCTCAAACTCTCTCGAGCGGCATCCTCACTCGTGCAGTGTCACTGCCTCAGAGTGCGTGCTCGCCCTTCCAGTACTCGAAGGTCCACCCGATGAGGGCAGGCACCGCGAAGAACGCGCCGATGATGAAGACCCACCACCCGACGGCCAGCCCGAGGAAGCAGACGGCGGCAGCCGCAGCCAGGAAGAGCGGCCACCAGCTGTGCGGGCTGAAGAAGCCGTAGTCGCCCTGAATCTCGTCGATGTCGCCGAGCGGGTCGTCCGACGGGTCGACCTCGAGCTTGCGCCGGGTCATGCCGAGGTACCACGTGATCATGAAGCCGAGCAGCCCACCGAGGATCAGGCCGATGACGCCGACCCACTCGATCCCAAGTTCGGTGGAGTTGGTCCAGAAGCCGTAGATCGTCGCCATGAGGAAGGCGAAGACTCCGAGCAGGGCGCCGATGCGCTCCATCGCGAGCATGGGGCTCAGCCCTCCTTCTTCTCGTCGGCGAAGGCATTGCCTCCGAGGTCAGCCGGACCGAGTGCCGAGACCAGCACGTTGTCGTCGGCGACCGCGGCGTCGTGCACACCGGCTGGCGCTGCCTCAGGGTGGTGCAGGTCGAACGCGGGACGCTCGGAGCGGATGCGCGGGATGCTGTTGAAGTTGTGCCGCGGGGGCGGGCAGGAGGTGGCCCACTCCAGCGAGGCGCCGTAGCCCCACGGGTCGTCGACCTCGACCAGTGGCGCGGTCTTCCACGTCTTCCACACGTTGTACATGAACGGCAGCATCGACACCGCGAGGACGAACGACCCGACCGTCGAGATCTGGTTGCCCAGGGTGAAGCCGTCCTCGGGCATGTAGTCGGCGTAGCGACGGGGCATGCCCTGGATGCCGATGAGGTGCTGGACGAGGAACGTGGTGTGGAAGCCGATGAACAGCAGCCAGAAGTGGATCTTGCCCAGGCGCTCGTCGAGCATGCGGCCGGTGAGCTTGGGCCACCAGAAGTAGAAGCCGGCGAACATCGCGAAGACGACGGTGCCGAACACGACGTAGTGGAAGTGGGCCACGACGAAGTAGCTGTCGGAGAGCTGGAAGTCCAGCGCGGGGCTGGCCAGGATCACGCCCGTCAGGCCTCCGAAGAGGAAGGTGACGAGGAAGCCGAGCGACCACAGCATCGGGGTGTCGAAGGAGAGCTTGCCGCCCCACATCGTGCCGATCCAGTTGAAGAACTTCACCCCCGTCGGCACCGCGATGAGCATCGTCATGATCGCGAAGAATGGCAACAGCACTTGTCCGGTGACGTACATGTGGTGCGCCCACACGCTGACCGACAGGGCCGCGATGGCGATGGTGGCGTAGACGAGGGTCTTGTAACCGAAGATCGGCTTGCGGGAGAACACCGGCAGGATCTCGGAGATGATCCCGAAGAACGGCAAGGCGATGACGTAGACCTCTGGGTGTCCGAAGAACCAGAAGATGTGTTGCCAGAGCATGGCCCCGCCGTTGGCCGGGTCGAACACGTGCGCCCCGAAGCGGCGGTCGGCGCCCAGCGCGAACAGCGCGGCAGCCAGTGCCGGGAAGATGAGCAGCACGAGGATGGAGGTGACGAGCACCGTCCACGTGAAGATCGGCATCCGGAACATCGTCATGCCGGGGGCGCGCATGCACAGGATGGTGGTGATGAAGTTGACCGCACCGAGGCTTGTGCCGAAGCCACCGAGCGCCAGACCGAAGACCCACAGGTCGCCGCCGAGGCCGGGGCTGAAGCTCGCGTCGGACAGCGGTGCGTACGCGAACCAGCCGAAGGCCGCGGCA
>JAGNQK010000026.1 GCA_017989115.1 Dermatophilaceae bacterium
TGCTCGCCCTGCTGCACGGGCCGCCGGGCACGGGCAAGTCCATGACGGCCGCTGCGATCGCGGCCTCGGCGGGCCTGACCGCCTATGTCATCGACCTGTCGGCGCTGGTGTCGAAGTACATCGGCGAGACCGAGAAGGCCCTGGCGGCCGTCTTCGAGCGGGCCGAGCGTGAGCGCTGCATCCTCGTCTTCGACGAGGCCGACGCGATCTTCGGCCAGCGCACCGAGGTCTCCGACGCCCACGACCGCTACGCGAACCAGGAGGTCTCCTACCTGCTCTCGCGGATCGAGACCCACCAGGGGGTCGTCATCCTCACGACCAACCTGCTCGGCAACATCGATCCCGCGTTCCAGCGCCGCATCCACGTGATGGTCGAGTTCCCTGCGCCCGGCGCCCCCGAGCGTGAGCAGCTCTGGCGGCGGGCCCTGCCTCCCGACCTGCCCGTCGCCGACGACCTCGACGTCGTGGCGCTCGCGGAGCGCTTCGCGATCACCGGGGCCGAGGTGCGCGACGCCGCCGTGGATGCCGCGTACCTCGCCGCGGCCGGCGACGGGGTCGTCAGCCAGGACCTTCTCGTGACGGCGATCCGTCGGCAGTACGAGAAGGCGGGTCGATCGGCCCCACCGTGACGGCCGTCGCGAGCCGCGCGCCGGCGGCTGCGGGGCGGGCCGCGGGGTCCGGGCCGGAGGCCGCCGAGCGCTCGGCAGCCGTGCTCGGGCCGCTCGGCGTGGCTACCGAGCGCGCACCGGTGCTCGACCGCGTCCCGGGTCCGGTGTCCGACGATCCCGTCGTGGTGCTCGAGGGCCTGCTCGCCGGGGGGCTCGAGGCGGTCGCGGCCCGGTGGGGGCAGGGCGGAGGTTCGGTGGTGCTCTCGGGGCGGCGGGCCTTCGTCGACGTCACCGGCAGCGCCGGATTCGGCCCCGACGGGGTGCTCGACGGCCGGGTCGAGCTGCGCGCCGACCTCCAGGTGCTGGGGCTTGCGCTCGGCTCCGCCACGTGGGTGGTGCACGGGTGGGAGCCCTCGGCGGAGCTCGCCCTGCCCGCGGCCGAGATCCGCGGCACGGCGCTGCGCGTCGACCTGGCGGCGCTGCCGCCCGAGGTGACGCTCACGGCATCCGCGGGCATCGCCGCGACCACGATCGACGGCGGCGTGACGCTCGAGCTCCCGGGCGACGCCGTCCCGCTCGGTGAGCCGATCAGCCCACGCATCGCCGAGCTCTACCGGGGCCTGCTCGGGGTCGACCTGTCGTCGCTCGTCGTGCACCGCGAGGCCCCGGTGGTCGACGGCCCCGCGTTCGTGAGCAACCGCGACCTGTTCTTCGCGCCGGGCGTGTACGGCGTCGACGCCCCGCAGACCCTGGCCGTGCTGGACGCCGCGGTGCGGGCCGCGATCGCCGGGGTCGTCGGGCCGGTGCTCGACGGTGCGACCCCGCCGGTGCTGCCCGAGAACCCGCCGGCCGGTGGGGTGGGAGCGGCGGTGCCGGTGGTCGACCCACCCGTGCCGGGGCCCGTCGTCGATGCCGGCGGTGCCGTGGCGGGTGGGGGCGCGGCGAGCGCCGGTGAGGCGGCAGCGGGAGGTGCGCCGACGGCATCCGACGCCGGGATGGATGGTGCTGCGGGTCAGCCTGAGGGGGTGGGCGGGGCGGCGGGTGAGGCCGTGGCCGCCGAGCCGGGCGCCGCCGGTGAGGGCGGCGGGGCGGCGCCCACTGCCCCGGTGCTCATGCCCGAGGCGCCCACGGCACCCGGCCCCGCGGCGGCCGCTCGTGGGGGTGCGGTCGCGGGCGGTGCGGGTGGGGCGGCGCGGACAGCGAGGGAGCTTCCGAGTGCCGATCAGAACACCGCAGACGCCCGGGGGGCGGTGACCGAGCCGGTCGCCGAGACCGCGGCCCGGGCGCGGGAGGAGCTGGCGGCCGAGCTGGGGGAGCGCCCCGCGCCGAGCCCGGAGATCGTCGAGCTCGTCCAGCGGATCCGCGACGCGATCAGGAACAACCGGCCCGAGGACGAGGACCAGCTGCTGGCGACCGACCCGACGCAGGAGGCGCAGTCCGCGGGCGAGACCGTCTCGGGGACGGTCGACGGGCAGGTCAGCGAGGCGAGCGGGGAGTACGACGCGATGTCGACTCCCCCCGCGGGGAGCCCGGCGCTGTCGCCGAGCCCGGTGGCGACCCCGCCCGCCGCGAGCCCCGGGATGGGCGTCGACGCCGCGAGCGCGGCGCCCGACCCGCTGCCGCCGGAGAACACGTCGCTGGACGCCGACGTCGCGGCGACCGACCAGCGGATCGCCGACGCCGGGATGGAGACCCGGGTGACCGCCGAGATCCCGGACGGCCCCTTCGGTGAGGCCCGCGCGGCCCGTGGTGAGCTGGGGGAGCTCGCCCAGCGCACTCCGGCGGAGATCGCGGCCGAGGAACAGGTCGCCATCGACAGCGCGCAGGCCGACATGGCGCGCCTTCAGCAGGAGGCGGTCGCGGCGCTGCGCGCGGCCCGCACCGGCACGATCGGGGGTGTCGCCGAACGCCAGGAGGGGATGACCGGGCAGGAGGAGGTCACCCGCGAGAACGTCTCGCAGCGGGCGCAGGCCATCTACGACGCGGCCGAACGCCAGGTGACCGGGCTGCTCACCCCGCTCGGGCGCACGGCGATGGGGCGGTGGGAGGCCGGGCTGGCGCGGCACTCCCGCGAGTTCCACGACTGCCTGGATCGGGTGCAGCGCTGGATCGAGGAGCGGCACAGCGGGGTGGTCGGCACGATCGTCGCGGTCGGCGACTACATCGCGGGCCTGCCGTCGTGGGTCACCGGCGAGTACAACCGGGCCGAGAACCAGTTCGGCAACGACATCGGCGAGCTGCTGCTCGACATCTCCAGCGAGGTCAACGGGGTGATCGCGGCGGCGCAGGCGATCATCGTGCGCGCCCGCACCGACATCGGGGCGCTGTTCGACCAGATGGAGGCCGAGTTCCCCGAGTTCGCGGCGGCCGAGCGCGCCCGGTTCGAGGGCCTGCTCGACGGGCTGTCGCAGCAGGCGACCGCCGCCCAGACGAGCTTCGTGCGCGACGTGTCCCGGGCCGCGGTGACGGCCGTCAACGAGGCGCACGCCGCGGTGGAGGCTCGCCGGCTCGAGGCCGGCGGGCTCATCGGCGCGGTGGTGCGGGCCATCGAGGAGTTCATCGAGGACCCGGCGCGGGCGATCATCAACGGGCTGCTGCGCCTGGTGAACATCCCGCCCGCGGCGTTCTGGGCACTCATCGCCCAGATCGAGTCGGTCGTCGCCGACATCGCGGCCAACCCCGAGGGATTCCTCAACAACCTCGTCGCCGGGGTCAAGCAGGGGTTCTCGCAGTTCTTCGACAACTTCGGTACCCACCTGCTGGGAGCGTTCTGGCGGTGGCTGTTCTCCGGGCTGAAGACGCCGATCCCGATGCCGACGAGCTTCGACGCCCCCGCGCTGTTCACCTTCGCCCTCCAGCTCATGGGGATCACCTGGCCCAACGTGCGCGAGATCCTCGTGCGTCACCTGGGCCCGACCGCGGTCGACGTGCTCGAGGCCGCGTGGGAGCTGATCTCGGTGCTCGTCGCCCGCGGGCCGCAGGGGCTGGTGGACCTCGTCAAGGAGCAGCTGACCCCGGAGAACATCGTCGGGATGATCCTCGACGCGGCGATCGAGTACCTCGTGGAGACCCTGGTCGTGCAGGCCGCGCAGTACATCTTCAGCCTGCTCAACCCGGCCGGTGCGGTGGCCCAGGCGGTGCGGCTGATCTACGTCGTGTGTTCGTGGATCTTCCGCAACGCGGCTCGGATCTTCGCCTTCGTGCAGGCGGTCGTCGGGGGGATCGCCAACGTCATCTCCGGCAACATCAGCGGGCTCGCCGGGGTGGTCGAGAAGGCGCTGGCGTCGATGATGGTCGTCGCGATCGACTTCATCGCGGGGCTGCTCAGCCTGGGTGGGCTGCCCGACGAGGTGGCCGCCGTCATCGTGCGGATGCAGACCTACGTGCTCGGCATCGTCGAGCGGATCGTCGTCTTCCTCGTCACCCGGGCGCGGGCCCTGCTGGCGCGACTCGGCATCGGCTCGGAGAACCCCGAGGACGGCGCCGACGGCAACGGCGACGACGAGCTGGGCACCACGGTGCGCTTCTCGGCCGGTGGTGAGAGCCACCGGGTGTACGTGCAGCAGTCCGGCGACACCGCCGAGGTCATGGTCGCCTCGGTCCCGGAGCCGATTGCCACGAAGATCGCCGGATGGAGGGCAAAGATCGACGACGGTGAGCCGGCGGACGATGCGCTGCGCACCGAGGCCAGCGGGCTGTGCGGTTCGCTGGCGACCGTCGCGGACGAGGCAAACACCGAGGCGGCGCAGCTGGCGCACGCGTTCCTCGAGGCATCACACAGCAGCGACGACACCATCGAACCGCCCTCGGACGACGCCCTGGAGAATCGGGAGCGGGCCATGGCGGGGATGCTGGACCGCCTGTTCACGATCTTCGGGGAGACCCGCGATCCTGAGATCATGTTCCGCACGCAGCTCGCCATGGTTCACCCCCAGGCACGCGCCGACATCGTGGAGGCCCTGCGGGCTGCGCCCATTGCTGCGGGTGCCTCGTGGGGCACGGTGCGTGCCCGGGCGGAGACGGATCCGCGGGCACTGCCGATGAAGCAGACGCCCCTGAACCAGAGCCACACCTTCGGTTCTGCGTTCGCCCACGAGTGGGCCTCGGAGGCGACGATGCGGGGACTGCAGGCGGCGCAGGCCGCGCAGCGGGGCGAGCCGGACTCGGCGGTGCGCAAGGCGGTGGGCAAGAACCTGGCCGATCTCGGCCTCTCGTGGACGGCCCGACCCGGGATCGCGCACGGGCGCGACTACCTCGTCCGCTACAAGGCGCAGTTGCACGCTCAGGAGGACCCGTTCGGCGCGGCCCCCGTGACCCTGTCGGCCGACACGGCCTGGCAACGGTCCGCGCAGCCCGGAGCGTCGGCCGCGATCCGTGCGGCCATGCAGGCGCGGGTCGCCATCCGTGGCAGTGGTCCCGCCGGGCCCGACCTGCCGAGCAAGGTACGCGAACGCATCTGGCAGTTGTTGGCGGCGGGGTCGTTGGACAATCCCAGTGCCGTGGGGGCGGCGATCTACATCCGGGTCTCCGCCCAGACCAGGGCGGACATCGAGACCTACCTCGCCCAGGAAGCGGCAGACGCCTCCTACGGCGCCGACCAGCAGGACATGTTGCGATGGTGGCAGGGCCATGTCCTCCAGGACGAGTTCCACCACGCGTGGCCCCAATGGCTCGGCGGGGCCTTCGAACAGACCGAGATCTTCATTCCCCGCGCCCTGCACAACTTCGACGGGCTGAAGGGTTTCCCCGGCGGTTTCCACCAGGTGTTCAACGACGCCTTCACCGCTGCCTTCGCCCACGAGGCTGCCGACCAGAGGCCGGTGGTCAATGACCCGGGCCGATGGCTGGCCTACGCCGCGACCCACCCGACGGCGCGGGCCACGGTGGCCGGCCTGCTCGCGTCCGCCTACGCCACGGTGTTCTCGGGCATGGGCGCGCCCGGGGCCGCCGCAGTTGCCGTCTTCGTCTCCGAGTGCCAGCGCACCTATCCCGGAACAGGAACGCCATGAGCTATGTGATGACCATCCGACTGCCCGACGGCGCCACTCTCAAGCGGCCCGCCCGAGAGGCTGCGGGGCTGCTCGAGGTGACGGTCGCGGACGACGACGTGGCCGGCATCCCCGACCTGAGGGCTGATGTCGCTGAACTCGGCGGGGAGGTCGTCACCGAGAACGGGTCAACCAGCCCCCGGCCCGGCACCGAAGTGGGTGAGGGCCGATGGTGCGTGCTGTTGCCATCGAAGGTGCTCGCCACGACGGTGAAGGGTGCGCAGAACCGCAGCACGGCCTGCGCGTGTGGACTCCCGTTGGCTGGGGTGATCGTCGCGGAGCCCCGCTTGACGGGCAGGTCGCCCGTGCCCGGACTGGCCTGCACCCGAGAGGGATTCGTCGTGGTGACCGCTGACGTCGCCGGGGCGTTGGCGGAGGAAGGGCTCACCGAGGGGGTCGAGGTGTTCACGGTGGACGGCTCGGCAGGAGTGCGACTTCTGGTGCCCACCCGGCAACTGGTCGGCGGGTCCGCGGGGCGGGGCGGGTGCGCGGTCTGCGGGCGGGAACCAGCCGTGATCGGCGGCATCAGCGTCGGGGTCCCGGCGAGGTACAGCCTGCAACCTGCCGCCGACATCCCGCCGGGGGAGGGTTGGGCGTGGCACCCGGCGATGGCCCAGCAGATCGCCGTCGTCAGCCCGGGAGTGCGCGAGGCGCTGGTCCGCTTGGGCGCCGACTTCGCGGCGATCCCGCTGCGTGACGTGACCCGGGCCGAGGCCTGGCTGGCGAAGGAGTACCGATGAGCACCTCGGATCCCGGGCCGGGTGTGCAGTGGCTGGCGCAGCGCTCGGGCCGCCGGGTGGAGGAGTTGCTGGAGGACCACGTGGCGCTGGTAGCCGCGCTCACGGCATCCGGTCGTGACGCCGCCGACCTCGTCGCGCGGCTGGTGAGCGAGGACCCGCAGGTTCGCGCGGCCGCCGAGGTCGAGGCGCGGGCGGTGCGTGCGTGGTTCGCCGCCCACGACGATCCGGCCGCGCCCACGCCGGGGGAGCGCTTCGGCTCGCGGGTGGCGGAGATCCTTCGGGATGCCGCGACGCGCCTTCGCGACGCCCCTCCCGTCTAGGTGCTGTAGCCCTCAGGGCTCGATGAGGCCCGCCCTGATCGCGTACCGGGTGAGCTCAGTGCGGTCGCGCATCCCGAGCTTGGCCAGCACGTTCGCCCGGTGGCGGTCGACGGTCTTGACGGAGATGACCAGCGCGGCGGCGATCTCGCGCGAGGTGTAGCCCTCCGCGATGAGTTTCACGACCTCGTCCTCGCGCGGGGTGAGCACGCTGCGCGGCACCCGCTCACCGCGCCGCATCCGGTCCAGGAAGTCACGCACCAGTGTGCTCGCCACCCCGGCGTACAGGAACGGCTCGCCGCGCACGGCCGCCCGGCACGCCTCCACGAGGTCCTCGTCGGCGGCGGACTTCAGCACGTAGCCACTCGCCCCCGCCTGCAGCGCCGAGAAGAAGTACTGCTCGTTCTCGTGCATCGAGAGCATGAGCACCTTCGCGTCGGGGACGCGGCGGGTGATCTCGCGCGCGGCCTGCAGACCCGTCATCGTCGGCATGGACACATCGAGCACCGCGAGGTCGAACGGCGTCGTACGCGCTGCGCTGACCGCCTCGACACCGTCGGCCGCCTCGGCCACCACCTCGAAGTCGTCCTCCGCCTCGAGGATGCGCCGCAGCCCGGCGCGCACCAGCGAGTGGTCATCGGCGAGCAGGATGCGCACGGTCACGGGGTGCCCGCCGCTGGAACCGAGAGCCGGACCGTGGTGCCGCCGCCGTCAGGGGTGGCGACGGTGAGTGACCCCCCGACCATCTGGGCGCGTTCGTGCATGCCGTGGATGCCGGTGCCCCGCCTGACGTCGGCGCCTCCCGTTCCGTCGTCGGTCACCGTGAGCACGACGTTGTCACCCACCCGGGCCAGGCCGAGGGACACCGAGGTCGCCCGGGCGTGACGGACGACGTTGGTCAGGGCCTCCTGAGCCACCCGGTAGACGACGAGCTCGGACTCGGGGGTCAGCGGTGGCAAGCCGGGCACGAAGCCGCGCGTCACCGGCATCCCCGTGCGTGCCGTGTGGTCGCTCGCGAGGCTGCTGAGCGAGTTGAGCAGGCCCAGGTCGGCAAGCACCCCGGGTCGCAGCCGCTGGGAGATGCGGCGGACCTCCTCGAGGCAGGTGCGCGTGGTGCTGCGGGCCCGCTCCATCGCCTCGGCGACCTCGCTGGGTTCGGCGTCGCCGGTGTGGCGCAGGTCGAGCAGCACGGCGGTGAGGCTCTGGCCGACCTCGTCGTGCAGCTCCTGGGCGATGCGCTGCCGCTCGGCCTCCTGGGCCCGCAGCGCCCTGGCCGTGCTCGTGGCCCGCTCGTTCTCGAGACGCTCGAGCATGGCGTTGAAGCCGGTGACGAGCCGGCGGGCCGGGCCGGAGCCGGCCTCGTCGAGGCGGGTTCCGGGTTCGCGCAGGTCGACGCTGTCCATGGCGCCGGCCAGCCGGTCCAGCGGTGCCAGCACGGTGCGCAGGAGGAGGGCGTTGACGACGACGGTGACGGTCAGGCCGACGACGAGGACCACGAGTTCTGACATCACGGGGCGGGTGGACACCGTGGCGGGGGAGAGCACCAAGGCGGTGGTGCCCAGGGCGAAGACGGACCCGTTGATGAGGCAGACCCGCCAGAACAGGGACATCGAGACGTCGCGGCGCATGTCCTCAAGGGTCGCAGAGTCGCGGTCGGTTCCAGCCGTGCCGAGGCCGTGCGGCGCAGCGCACCGATTCGGCTCTGTGTCGAGGGTGCCGGACGTCAGCCGGCCGCCACCGCGCCCACGGGGAACATCTCGGTGAAAGCCCGCTTCGCCGTTTGGCTCCCGTGCGCAGACAGCAGTGGACCCAGCTGCTCGAGGTCGCGGGTGCCGCGGCAGAGCTCGATGAGGGCGGCGGCGGAGCCGGTGAAGACGAGGTCCGGCTCTGCCTCCCGGTCGGGCCGTTCGAGGCGGCCGCCGCGGACGTGGAGCCAGTGCTGTTCGCCGTCGAGGTCGAAGCGGAGCAGCAGGTCTCGACCTGCTGCACCCGAGGTGTCGAGGTGCGGGGCAAGGGCTCCGTGGACCGCTGTGCGGGGTCGCACCTGACCCTCCACCGGCTCGGTGAGGAGGGGCAGCCCGAACCGGGCCAGCTCGCGCAGCACGGGTCCGACCCGCTTGCCGGCCGTGCTGAGCGCGTAGACCGTGCGGGCAGCGGGTGGTGGCAGCTCCTGCTGCTCCACCAGGCCGGCCTGCTCGAGGTCGCGCAACCGGTCGGTCAGCAGGTTGGAGGCAATGCCGGGCAGGTCGGTGCGCAGGTCGGTGAAGCGACGGCGCCCGAAGGAGAGCTCGCGCAGGATGAGCAGGGTCCAGCGGTCGCCGACGACGTCGAGCGCGGCGGCGATTCCGCAGTACTGGTCGTAGCTCTTCTTCGACACGCCGTCATCGTACGATGGTTGAGATCTGATACCAATACGTTGATTTTGTAAACTAACGGGGCTACGGTTCTCCGTCATGGACGACCAGCCGGCGCTGCCCCGCCCCACGGTCAACCCGTGGGTGGTCCTGGTGGTCGGCAGCCTGTCTGCGTTCATGGTCTTCCTCGACGCGCAGGTGCTGTTCGTGGCCTTCGACGACATCCGTTCGAGCTTCCCGTCGGTGTCGTTCGCCACGATGTCCTGGACGCTGTCCGCCTACACGATCGCTTTGGCTGCCGCCCTGGTGCCGGCGGGTCGGATGGCGGACCGCTACGGGCGCCGCCGGGTCTTCCTGATCGGCCTGGTCGCCTTCACCCTCGCCTCGGTGCTGTGCGCGGTTGCCCCTTCGGCGGGTTTGCTCGTGGCGTTCCGGGTCATCCAGGCGCTCGGCGCTGCTGCCTTGGTGCCGGCCTCGCTCGCGCTGGTGCTGTCGGTCTTCCCGCCCGCGCGAGTGCCGGTGGCCGTTGCCGTGTGGGGCGCGATCGCCGCGCTCGCCGCCGCGGTGGGGCCCACCGCAGGCGCCCTGCTGGTGGAGGCCTGGGACTGGCGGGCCGTCTTCCTGGCCAACGTCCCGGTCGGGGCGATCGCGCTCGTCCTCGGCATCCGCCTCCTGCCGGAGTCGCGCGAGGCCGACCGGGCGCGCTTTCCCGACCCCCTCGGCATCGCGCTGCTTGCGGGCTCGCTGACCCTGTTGGCCCTGGGCATCGTGCAGAGCGACCAGTGGGGATGGACGGCCCCGGCAACGCTGGCTGCCCTGGCGGGTGGTCTCCTGGTGCTCGCCGCCTTCGTGCGGCGGACGCTGTCGGTGCCGCACCCAGCCCTGGACCTGCGGATCTTCGCCAGACCGTCGGTGCGCTGGGCGAACATCGCCACGGCTGCTTTCACGATCGGGTTCACCGCCATGTTCTTCGCCCTGATCGCCGCGAGTGGGGTGTTCCTGCTCACCAGGCTCGGTGACGACCCGGCGTACGTCACCCAGCTGCTTCCGGCTTCCCTGCTCTCCGGGCTCGGCGTCGCCATGGTGATCCCCCAGCTGACCAGCGCCGCCGTGCAGGGCCTGCCGCCTGATGAGTTCGGCGCGGGCGCCGCCGTGAACCAGGCGATCCGGCAGCTGGGTGCCACGTTCGGCGTGGCCCTCATCGTGGCCGTGCTGGGCACCGTCACGCCGACCATCGCGGCAGACGCATTCGGCGGCGTGTGGGCGATGCTCGTCATCTGTGGCGTGCTGACCTCGGTTTCCGCGGTCTCGCTTCCGCGGCGGCAACCGGCGGTCCGGGCGGTCGCCGTCCCGGTCGTGGCAGGAGCCCCACAGTGAACGCCCAGCGCGACCTCGCGAGCCTGACCGGCCTAGAGCTGATGCAGCGCGTCGTCTCGGGGCAACTGCCGCCCCCGGGGATCGCCGACCTGCTCGGGATGGACATGGAAGAGGTCGGCGACGGTTTCGCGCAGTTCGCCCTCAACCCGGACGCGCGGATGCTCAACCCGCTCGGATCGGTGCACGGCGGAATCGCCGCGACCCTGCTCGACTCCTGCATGGGCTGTGCCGTCCACACCACCCTGCCGCCCGGCACGGGCTACACCACCGCCCAGCTCAACGTGCACTACCTCCGCCCGATGCGGCCCGGCATGGGCCGTGTCCGGGCCGTCGGCACCGTGCTGCACCGGGGGCGGACGCAGAGCACCGCCGAAGGCAAGCTGCTCGACGCCAGCGGGCGGATGCTCGCGCACGCCACCACGACCTGCCTGATCCTCACCCCCTGACCGCCGCCAGGTCACCACAGGTAGCCGTCGGCCGGCCCCGGTGTCGGGATCCGCGTGGCGCCCACCACCTGGTGCCCACTACCTGGTGCGACCGGCAGGTGCCGCCCTCGGCAGGTGCCGCCGTCGCAGTCCGCTCCTTCGTCGCGGTCTGCTCCGGCTCCCGTCATCCTGCCGGGGGCACGCAGCCTTGCTTCGCTGCGGCTGGTGCCCCCGGCAGGATTCGAACCTGCGACACCTTCTTTAGGAGAGAAGTGCTCTTCCCCTGAGCTACGAGGGCGCACGCGACCACGGCCGCGAGCCACCACAGGGTACCGGGCATACTTCCCCGAGTGACCACGGCGCCCACGCACGACCCCATCCAGCAGCGGGTGGTGCGTACCCTCGCCGGCACCCAGGTGCTCGGCGGAGTCGGCCTGTCCGCCGGAGTGGCCGTCGGCGCCCTGCTCGCCGAGGACGTCTCGGGCTCCGCACAGTTCGCCGGTCTCGGTGGCACCTTCCAGGTCCTGGGCGCCGCCCTCATCGCCATCCCGATGTCCCGCGTCATGGCCGCGCACGGCCGCCGACCGGGTCTGGTGTTCGGTTACCTGCTGGCCGCGACCGGCGCGATCGGCCTCATCACAGCCGGGGTGATCCGCAACTTCCCGCTGCTCCTCGTCGCGAGCGTGCTGTTCGGCGGCGCCACGGCGTCCAACAGCCAGGCGAGGTATGCCGGTGCCGACCTCGCGCACCCGCAGCACCGTGCGCGTGACCTCAGCATCGTCGTGTGGGCGACCACCATCGGCAGCGTCGTCGGCCCCAACCTCGTCGGCCCGAGCGCGCCGGTCGCGCGAGCCCTCGGTCTCCCACTGCTCACCGGCCCGTTCCTGTTCTCGCTGCTCGGGCTCCTGCTCGCCATCGCGGTCCTGCTCTGGCGGCTACGGCCCGACCCGCTCATCGAGGCCCGGCAGCGACGGGTGGCCGACGGCGACGACTCCGGCGCGACCCACGGCTCGGTGACGCGGGGCCTGAGGGTGGCGGCCGGCATCCCCAACGCGCGCCTCGGCATCCTCACCCTGGCGCTGGGGCACGTCGTCATGGTGAGCGTCATGGTCATGACCCCGCTGCACATGAACCACGGCGGCGCCGACCTCGAGGTCATCGGCTTCGTCATCAGCATCCACATCCTCGGGATGTTCGCCTTCTCGCCGCTCACGGGCCTGGCCGTCGACCGCTTCGGCGGACGAGCCGTCGCCGTGCTGGGGTCGGCGACCCTGTCGGCGGCCGCGCTGCTGGCGTCGGCCTCACCCGAGGGGGAGTCGTGGACCCTGCTCCTGGGCCTGTTCCTGCTCGGCCTGGGCTGGTCGTGCACCCTCGTCGCCGGGTCGACCCTGCTCACCGCCGCCGTGCCCGCCGACGAACGCCCCGGCGCGCAGGGGGCCTCCGACCTGCTCATGGGGCTGATGGCCGCTGGCGGCGGAGCCCTTGCCGGGGTGATCGTGCACCAGGTGAGCTTCGAGGCGCTGGCCCTCGGGGCCCTCGGGGTGGCGATCTCCATCGGCCTGGCCGCGGCCCTGTCGACCGCCCGGCCGCAGATCCAGGACACCAGAACCTGACGCAGGGGTGCCAAGGGTGCGGTGGAGCGCGCGTCTGGCCCCCCCGGGGGTCCCGGCCGGGCGGCGCCCCCCTTGGCCAACCCCACACCAACCCGCCCCCGGGCCTGAGCACCCGGCAGGCTCGACGTTGTTAGCCTGCACAAGTGACCGACCAGCCCTCGACGACCGACGTGGTGAGCCCCGTCGAGGGCGACACCACCGCCGACCCCCGGCGCGCCCGCGTGGACACCGCCCGCGCCGCCTGGACGCGCCACCTCGTCGACCTCGGCGGGCGCAACACGCTGCTCTGGTACCGCGACCTTCCGACGGGCACCCTCGACCTCACGACCGCCCATCCCGGCGGCGTGGCGATGCTGCTCGCGGGCAAGCCGACAAAGCTCTCCGACCTCGTGCGCGAGCCCGCCGCCCTCGACGAGGCCCGCCGTCGAGCCCGGGCGATCGCCGCCAAGACGCGCGAACTCGCCCAGGAACGCGGCATCCTCACCGGGTTCCTCGCCATCGGCATGGCGTCCTGGACGGTCCGGCTGCCCGACGGCCGCACCGCCCCCCGCACCCCTGCTGCCCCGGTCCTGCTGCGAGCCTGCACCCTGCGCGCGACCGGCGCAGCCCAGGGCGACTACACCCTCGACCTCGACGGCGACCTCGAACTCAACCCCGTGCTCGTGCACTACCTGGCCTCCGAGCAGGGCATCGCCCTCGACGCCGACGCCATCGAGGCGCTCGCCACCCCCGGCCAGACCTTCGACCCCTACCCCATCTACGCCGCGCTCGCGCAGGCCTGCGCAGACGTGCCCGACTTCGCGGTGACCCCCCGCCTGGTCCTCGGCACGTTCTCCTACGCGAAGCTCCCGATGGTCGCCGACCTCGCCGCCCAGGCCGAGACCCTGGCCGACCACGACGTCGTCGCGGCCCTCGCCGGCGACCCCGACGCCTTGCGCTCGGTGCGCTCCGACCTCGACCCGCACCGCCTCGACGTCGACGGCCCGGCACCGGGGCGCGACGTCCTCGTCCTCGACGCCGACAGCAGCCAGCAGGAGGCCATCGAGGCGGTGCGCACCGGCGCCCACCTCGTCATCCACGGCCCGCCCGGCACCGGCAAGTCGCAGACGATCTCCAACCTCATCGCGACCTTGGCCGCTGACGGCAAGCGGGTGCTGTTCGTCGCCGAGAAGCGTGCGGCCATCGACGCCGTCGTCGGTCGCCTCGACCGGGTCGGCCTCGGCGGGCTCGTCCTCGACCTGCACGCCGGTGCCCAGGGCGGTCGCCGCCTTGCCCGCGACCTCGTGACGGCGCTGGACCAGCGGTCCGCGCCCGTCCGTGCGGCAGGCACCCCGAAGACCACGTCGGATGCCGTGGCCTCCCGGGTCTTCGACCCCACCTCCACGCGGCGCACGACCGCGGCGGCCCTGACCCAGCACGTCGCGGTGCTCCACGACCCGCGTGAGCCGTGGGGGGTGTCGCTGTACGAGGTGCAGGAAGCGGTCTGCGCGTTCGCGAGCACGCCGGTCCCGCCGCGCTCTCGGGTTCGCCTGCGCGGGGGAGAGCTCGCAGCCCTCGACCGCGACGAGCTGGCCTCGGCCGCCGCGACGATGGCCAAACTGGCGTCGATCGCCGACTGGGACGGCCCGGGAGCCGACGACCCCTGGTTCGGGGCCGGCATCCGCACGGCCGACGAGGCCGACGAGGCTCGCACCCGGGTGCAGCGACTCGCGGGCGGCGGGGTCGACGCCACGGCGAGCACCCTCGCCGACGTCTTCCGCGGCATCCGCCTTCCCGAGACGCCGACGAGCCGCGACTGGGGCAGGGTGCTCACGACCGTCGGTCAGGTGCGCGACACCCTCGAGGCGTTCCGCCCCGAGGTCTTCGACATCCCGCTCGACGACCTCGTGACCGCGACCGGCGACAAGGGCTACCGGCGCGCCGTCGGCTCCGACCTCGGCTGGCTCGAGCGGTGGCGGCTGCGGCGGCAGGCCCGTGCCCTCCTGCGCCCCGGCCGCCCCCCGGCGAGCCTGCACGCGGCCCTGGCCGCCGCGAGTGAGCAGCGCATCGCCTGGCGAGAACTGGCTGGCTCCGGCGGTCGGCCCGAGATCCCGGTCGAGCTCGACCGGGCCCGGCTGGCCCACGCCGCCCTCGTCGACGACATCGCCTGGCTGGACAAGCACCTGCCCACCAGTGAGCCCGCGGCGGACGTCCGGCACCTTGGCAGCCCCGACGACCACCCTGCCGGACACAACGGGCTGACCCCGCTCGTCGACCTCGACCTCGCCGCGCTCCAGGCCCGGGCCGACTCGCTGGCCGCACGTCTGGATCGCCTCGCCGTGGCACCCACGGTGAGGGGGGCGCTCGACGAGCTCACGGCATCCGGCATGGGCCCGCTCGTCGACGACCTGCGCACGCGTGCGGTGCCGGCCGAGCACGTCGGTGTCGAGGTCGAGTGGGTGTGGTGGTCCTCGCTCGCCGAGGAGATCGCGACCCGTGACCCGCGGGTTGCGGCACACGACGGGCGGGCGCTGACACGCACCGTCGCCGAGTTCGCCGAGAGCGACCGCGCGGTCGTCGCGGGCAACGCAGAGCGGGTCGTCTCGGCCGTCGGGGACCGCATCGCCCAGGTGCTGCGCGACCACCCCGCGCAGGAGACGCTGCTGCGCGCCGAGGGAGCCCGGGCCCGACGGCTCGCGCCCCTGCGCGACCTCGTGACCCGGTGCCCCGACCTCGTCCTGGCGGTTCGGCCCTGCTGGGTGATGAGCCCGCTCGTCGTCGCGTCGGTGCTGCCGCCGGGGCAGTGGTTCGACGTCGTCGTCTTCGACGAGGCCTCACAGATCCCACCGGCCGAGGCGGTGTCGGCGATCTCGCGGGCTCGCCAGGTCGTCGTCGCCGGGGACTCGCGCCAGCTGCCGCCGACCTCCTTCTTCACGACGGTCAGCGAGAGCGACCCCGGGGCCGTCGGAGCTGACGAGGCCATCACCGAGGGGGCTGAGTCGATCCTCGACGTGCTCGCCGCCGCGCTCCCGAGCCGGCGCCTGACCTGGCACTACCGTTCCCTCGACGAGCGGCTGATCGCGTTCGCCAACGCCGAGGTCTACGAGGAGGCGCTCGTGACCTTCCCGGGCACCGGCATCGACCCCGTGGTCCACCACGAACTGGTCGATGGTGTCGGCATGGTCGCGGAGGGGGAGGGCGCCGTCGAGACGACCATCGCGGAGGTCGACCGTGTCGTCGAGCTCGTCCTCGAGCACGCCCGGACCCGCCCCCAGCGATCGCTCGGTGTCATCGCGCTCGGCATCACCCACGCGACGCGGGTCGAGGATGCCGTGCGTCGTGCGGTCGGTGGGCTCGACGACGACGCGCTCGCGTTCTTCGACGAGGACCGGCCCGAGGCGTTCTTCGTCAAGAACCTCGAGCGCGTACAGGGCGACGAGCGTGACGACGTCATCCTCACGGTCGGCTACGGCAAGACCCCCCACGGCCGGGTGCTGCACCGGTTCGGCCCGCTCAACACCGAGGGCGGGGAGCGCCGCCTCAACGTCGCCATCACCCGGGCGCGCCGGTCGATGACGGTGGTGTCGTCGATCGCCGCCGGGGACCTCGACCCGGCCCGGCTCAAGGCGCGCGGTGCCGTCATGCTGCGTGACTTCCTGGCGTACGCCGCCACGGGATCGCTGCCCGGGGCCACGGCACCGACCTCGGATGCCGGTGCGTCGGGTTCGTCGGCTGACTCACCTGAGCTCTCGGTGGGTTCGGGTGGCTCGCGGTCGGTGGTGCTGGCCGACCTGGCCCGCCAGCTGCGCGGGCACGGACTGGTCGTGCACGAGGGCGTCGGCTCCTCAGCCGACCCGGTCGACCTGGGCGTCGAGGACCCGCACCGGCCCGGCCGCCTCGTGCTGGCCGTGGAGTCGGACGGGCCGCAGTACGCGGCGATGCGCACCACCCGCGACCGCGATCGATTGCGCGCGGAGCAGCTCGAACGGCTCGGGTGGCGGCACCTGCGGGTGTGGTCCACCGATGTCTTCCGTGACCCCGCGCGCGATGTCGCCCGGATCCTCAAGGCCGTGGGGGTGCGCGATGCCTCAGGGGAGTGACGACCCATCAGCCGTGAGTGCGGAAGTGGCTGCCCCAGCGACCACTTCCGCACTCACGGCCGATGGTCGCGCAGCGGGAGGTGCCTGGCAGGTGCCCGGGCAGCCCGAGCGCGAGAAGCTGGCGCAGCCACCGGTCGAGGGCGTGCCCGGAACGGGGAGGCGCAAGAAGCGTCGGCGGGCCGTGCGCAGCGGCACCAACCCGTCGGCGGAGGACCTGCCGGACGTCGTGCCGCCCCGCGAGGAGCCTGCACCGGGCGAGAGTGCCCACGAGCGCTGGCTGCGCGAGCAGCGCCCGCCCCACTGGGAGTGAGGCGGGCGCGACGGGCAGTGTCGTACCTGAGGTGACCTATTGGTCGATCTCGGTACGTTGGGAAGGGTGGCGCTGTCCCTGGGGTGACCTATTGGTCGATGTCGGGACGCGGGCGGTGCTGCCCGCACGAGTCGCGCCACGTGGGTCAGGCGCGGTCGCGCAGGAGGGCGTCGCGGATCTCGGTGAGGAGCACGGTGTCCGCGTTGGGCGCGGCGTCCTCCTCCTCGCTCTTGACGAACTTCTCCTTGGCGAGCTCGTACGGCTTCACGATGAAGAAGTAGACGATGAAGGCCATGATGAGGAAGGCCACGAGCGCGGTGAGGAACGGGCCGACCGTCGACATGCCGAACGGCTTCCACTCGTCGAAACTGGGCGCGCCGCCGGCCTTGGCCAGCAGTTCGATGATGACCTCGGTGAAGGCCTTGACGAGGGTGGCGAAGGCGGCGCCGACGATGAACGCGACGGCGAGCTCGATGAGGTTGCCGCGCAGGATGAAGTCCTTGAAACCCTTCATGGGTTTGCTCCTTGGGTGGGTTGAACGATGACCAGCGAATGTGGGGGGGGCTGCACCCCGCGCCGACAAGCGTAGACGGGGTCAAGCGCAGGCGTGGCATCGAACACCACGGCCCGGCACGCGCGTGACATGGAGAGCCCCCGGCTCTCACCCACTCCCGACGACGGTGACGGTGACCGGGCCGTCGAGGGCGCCGTGCCCGCGCAGCACTGCATCGGCCTCGGCGACGGTCAGCGACAGCACGACACCGCGTGGGGCTGACTCACCCGCAAGGAGCACTCCACCCGGTGCCACGAGTGGGTCGACGGCGAGCACCCGCGCACCCACGGCGAGCGGGGCGCCACCAGCCACCGGGTAGACCCGGGCGATGGTGCCCGCCGGCAGCAGGTCGACCGACGCAGGGTCTGCCGCCACCACGTGCAGTGCCACCCGACCCCGGGGAAGACCGTCGACGGCCGCCCGCGGAACCAGCCGGCTCGCCGTCAGCGCCTCGCCCGTGACCAGGCCCGCCGCCACCCGCCGCCCGAGCGCATCCGACAGTGACGTGATCGCCCCGGGCTGGGCCGCGTCACCAGGCACATTCGCCGGGCGCACGTCGCCATCGGCCAGCACGGCACCCGCAGGGACCTCGCGGGCAGCCACGAGCACCATCACCGTCGGGGCAGGTGCAGGCCGAGCCGCGCTCGTCGCGAGCACGACGGCGCAGGCCGCCAAACCGGCGGCCACCACGCGCCGCGCCACCCACCGTCGCCACTGGGCACGCCGACCGGTGCCGGTGACGGAGGGAAAGGGGCGAGGGACGGGGGTCATGCCCCGACGCTAGGCGCGCCGGGACGGCATCCGAGATCTCAGGCCGAGGCTGTGGACGACGAGGTCTTCGTCGCCGTGCCTGTGGACGACGACCCCGCTGAGGACGCGGTCTTGCTCTCCGACGAGCCGCCACCCGAGCTCGACGACGACGAACTGCCCGAGTCGCCCGACGACGTGCTCGACGACCCGCTCGAGGACGACCCGGCCGTCACCGACGACCCCGAGCGGGAGTCGGTGCGATAGAATCCGCCGCCCTTGAACACGATGCCGACCGCGTTGAAGACCTTGCGCAGGCGGCCCTCGCACTCGGGGCACACGGTGAGCGAGTCGTCACTGAACGACTGCACCGCCTCGAAACGGTGGTCGCACTCGGTGCACGCGTAGGCGTACGTGGGCACGGTGGTCCTCCTGAACTCCGGCGACGGGGTGGGGTCGAGCGGAAAGAATCACGGCCCGGCCGGTGCGGCGAGCCAACACCCAAGGATAAAGGACGTCTGGCCGGCCCCCGAACCGGCCACCAGCCGGGCACGAGCAGCTACCAGCCGGCCAGGCGCCCGCCACGGCTCACTGCCTGAAGGCGCTTCTCCGTGTCGTCTCGCACCGCCTGCGGGGTGACGACGAGCAACTGGTCGCCGTGCCGCAGCACGTCACTGTCCTTGGGCACGAACGACGCACCGTCGCGGACCACCAACGACACGTTTGCTCCCACGGGCAGGCGCAGCTCGAACACCCGCACCCCCGCGATCCTCGACCCGGGACCGACGTCGATCTCGAGCAGGTCGGCACCGAGCTCCTCCAGCGGGGTGGCGTCGACGGCCAGGTCGACCTGGTGGTGCCCCTCACCCAGACCCAGTCGCCTGGCCACCCACGGCAGCGTCGGCGCCTGGATGATCGTGAAGACGACGACGAGCACGAAGACGAGGTCGAAGATCCACTCGACACCAACGGCCCCCACCGTGACGGGAACCGTGGCCAGCACGACCGGCACCGCCCCACGGAGCCCGGCCCACGACAAGAAGGCCTGGGTCCGCCACGACATGCCGAACGGGGCGCACGACGCGATGACCGACAACGGGCGCCCGAGCAGGAGCAGCGCGGTGCCCACGACCAACGCCGGCACGAGCACGTCGTCGAACCCGCTCGGCGAGGCGAGCAGCCCGAGCAGCACGAAGAGCCCGATCTGCGCCAACCACCCGATCGCCGTCGCGAACCCCGTCACCGCCGGACGGTGGGGCAGGCGCAGGTTGCCGAGCACGAGCGCGGCGAGGTAGCACGCGATGAACCCGGAGGCGTGCACCACGTCGGCCGCGGCGTAGGCCAGCACCGCCACCGCGATGACCCCGATGGCGAACAGCGCCGACGACGTCGTCGCGACCACCCGCAACAGGCGCGCGCCGCCGTAACCGATCGCGAGCCCGATCAGGCTCCCCCCGGCGAGCTCGAGCACGGCGATCACCCCGACCTGCCACCACGGTTCGGGTGTCGCGCCAGGGGCCAGCGACGCCGCGAGCGCGGTGACGATCAGCACCACCGGCGCGTCGTTGAACCCCGACTCCGCCTCGAGCATCCCCGAGATCTGGCGGGGGAGCGGTACCCGGCGCAGCACCGAGAACACCGCCGCGGCATCCGTCGACGCCAGGACGGCGGCCACGAGGAACGCGATCTCCCAGGACCACCCGAGCAGGAGCTTGGCCGCGACCCCGACGACGACGATGGAGACCCCGACCCCGACCGTCGCGAGCACCGCCGCCGGCGCCACGGAGCGGCGGATGCCGGACCACCGGGTCGTCAGCCCACCCTCGACGAGGATGAGGACGAGCGCCGCGTAGCCGAGCACCTGGGTCAGCTGTTGCGAGTCGTAGTCGATGCCGAAGCCGCCCTCGCCCAGCAGCACCCCGATACCGAGGTAGATGAGCAGCGACGGCAGCCCCGAGCGCACCGACAAGCGCACGGCCGCGACCGAGACGACGAGCACGATGCTGCCGAGGAGCAGCACCAGGGTGAGGTCGTGCAGGTCGAACCCGGTGGTGGCACCCCCGTCCGCAAACGGCGTCGTCCAGGTCTGTCGCACGGCCCGTCCTCGTGTCGTCGTGTCGCGGTGTCCTAGTCTCGCAGGGTGAGTCGAGTCGTCGTCGTCCGTCGTGTCCTTTTGGGACTCATCGCCGTGCTCGTCGTCGCGGCCCTCGTCGCCGGGGTCGTCGTCACCACCACGGTGCGTGCGTCGCTGCCGAAGACCACCGGAACCGCCGACCTGCCCGGGCTGGGAGCCGACGTCTCCGTGCTGCGCGACGACAGCGGCATCCCGCACCTCTACGGCGACAGCATCACCGACCTCGCGCGTGCCCAAGGGTACGTCCACGCGCAGGAGCGCTTCTTCGAGATGGACCTGCGTCGCCACGTCACCGCCGGGCGCCTGGCCGAGCTCGTCGGCGCCGACGGCCTCGAGTCCGACAAGGTCATTCGCACGATGGGATGGCGCCGGATCGCCGAGGAGGAACTGCCCACCCTCAAGCCCCAGACCCGTCAGGTGCTCCAGGCCTACGCCGAGGGGGTCAACACCTACCTGCGCGGCCGCAGCCCCGGCGACGTCGCGGTCGAGTACACCCTGCTCGGCCTGCGCCTGCCCGACGTGACCATCGAGGAGTGGACGCCCGTCGACAGCATCTCGTGGCTGAAGGCGATGGCCTGGGACCTGCGCGGCAACTACGAGGACGAACTGGCTCGGGCGCGTCTCAGCGGGCGCCTGTCCCCGGCGCAGATCGCCCAGATCTACCCGCCATACGACTCCGCGACCCGCCCCCCGATCCTGTCGGACCAGGAGTGGTCCCCGACCGACGCGGGACGCCCGGTGAGCTCGTCGGTGCCGTCCGCACTCACCGAGGCCACGGCATCCGCACCAACGACCTCGGATGCCGTGGCGTCGCCCCGCGCGGCCGCGGCGCCTGCCGCTGCGGCGGCGTCGGCGGACGACCCGGTCGTGTCCGCTTCCGCCCAGCAGGCCTACGCCGTCGTCCAGGATGCGCTGGACGCGGTTCCGCAGCTGCTCGGCCGCGGCGAGGGCATCGGGTCGAACTCGTGGGTGGTGGCCGGTTCCCGCACGAGCACCGGCAAGCCGCTGCTCGCCAACGACCCGCACCTGGCACTGGGCCAGCCCGGCGTCTGGATCCAGAACAGCCTGCGCTGCCGCACGGTGTCGAGCACCTGCCCGCTGGACGTCAGCGGCTTCTCGTTCGCCGGTGTGCCCGGCGTCATCATCGGCCACAACGCCGACATCGCCTGGGGGATGACCAACCTCAAGCCGGACGTCACCGACTTCTACCTCGAGCGGGTCGTCGGCGACACCTACCTGCGCGACGGGGACTGGGCGCCCATCACCTATCGCGAGGAGGTCATCAAGATCAGGGGTGGTGCCGACCAGCGGATCACCGTGCGCAGCACCGTGCACGGACCGGTCATGTCCGACGTCGTCGAGGGGGTCAACGACGCCGGCGGGCGGGCCCCGACCCAGCAGGAGGGTGATGAGAACGAGACGTATGCCGTGTCGCTCGCCTGGACGGGGCTGATCCCGAGCCGCACCGCTGACGCGATCCTCGACCTCGGCCTGGCGACGAACTTCCAGGAGTTCCGCGAGGCGGCTCGCTCATTCGCGGTGCCCTCGCAGAACCTCGTCTACGCCGACACCGAGGGCAACATCGGCTACCAGGCGCCCGGGCAGGTGCCGACCCGGCGCTCCGCCATCCCTCGTGCGGCGCCGGGTTTCTGGCCCGCCCCCGGTTGGGATCCCGAGTACGACTGGACGGGGTACGTGGCGTTCGAGGACATGCCGTGGGCGCTGAACCCCGCTGACGGGGTGATCGTCGCCGCCAACCAGGCCGTCGTCGCGGGGGAGACCCCGTTCCTCACGACCGACTGGGACCGGGGCTGGCGCTCCACGCGGATCGCCGAGCGGCTCTCGGGGCTGAACTCGATCTCCCCGGTGGAGATGGCGGCGGTCCAGCTCGACGACCAGGACCCGTTCGCGAAGGTGCTCGTCCCGGCGCTGCTGGGGGTCACCCTCGAGGCGTCCGAGGGCGACCAGATCAGCCAGGAGCTGCTCGACTTCACCCGCGAAGCGCGCGAGCTGCTGCGCGGGTGGGACTACACGACGCCCGCGGGGGACTCGGACTCCGCCGCCTCGGCCGCCTACTACAACGCGGTGTGGCGCAACCTCGTGAAGCTGCTCTTCGACGACGAGCTTCCGGTGGGCCTGAAGTCCGACGGCGGCGCACGCTGGCGAGCAGCGGTCACCGACCTGCTCGATGACCCCGACAGTGCCTGGTGGGACAACAAGCTCACTCCGAACATCACCGAGAGCCGCGACGAGATCCTGCGTCAGTCCCTCGTCCAGGCCCGCCTCGAGCTGACCCGTGAGCTCGGCAAGGACCCGGGGCAGTGGCAGTGGGGCAAGCTGCACCGTCTGACCCTGGAGCACCCGGTGCTCGGCGGCGAGTCGATGCCGGGGGCCGTGCGCTGGCTGGTCAACGAGGGGCCGTTCGACGTGCCCGGCGGGTCGGCCATCGTCAACGCGAACGGGTGGAACGCGAGCCTCGGGTACGAGGTGACGGCCGGCCCGTCCATGCGGATGGTCGTCGACCTCGGCAACCTCGACGGGTCGACGTGGATCAACTCCACCGGGGTGAGCGGCCACCCGGCTGACGCCCGATACTCCGATCAGGTGGAGGACTGGGTCTCGGGCAAGCAGCGGCCGTGGCCGTTCTCCGAGGATGCCGTGCGCGCCCAGGACCCGGACGTGCTCACCCTGCGCCCCGAGGGCTCGACCACGGGCTGAGCCCGAGGTCGACCAGGCCCTCGGCGGTCAGGACGGCGTCGACGCCGCGGTCGTGGGGCTCGCGCGGTAGTGGTGCGTCGTCGACGGCGACGAGTTCGCCCGGGTGGAGCAGCACGACGGTCGGTGG
>JAGNQK010000139.1 GCA_017989115.1 Dermatophilaceae bacterium
CGCCCGTACCCTCGAGCAGTGGATGAACAGCCCCGGGGGATCGACCCCGACGACCTCGCGACCACCCTTCGCGTCCTCGACGAGCTGACCGAACTGCCCCCGGGCCACCCCGACATCCACGTCGTCAAGCAGGCGACCGGCCGGATGTACCGCAAGATCCGCAAGTCCCGCCGCGCTGACGCCCGCCGCCCCCAGCAGGAGGCCGACGCCGCGGTGCTCGCCAGCACCGCCACCGGCTCACCCATGCGCATCGACGACGAGACGCGCGGCATCCCCCTCGTCTCGAGCGCACCCGGTGCCTACGCGGGCGAGCTGAACAACCCTCGCGGCTGCTACATCTGCCACGCCGACTACACCCTCGTCGACGCGTTCTACCACTGGCTCTGCCCTGCCTGCGCCGCGATGTCGCACGCCAAGCGTGATCAGCGCACCGACCTCACCGGCCGCCGCGCCCTGCTCACCGGGGGGCGCGCCAAGATCGGCATGTACATCGCCCTCATGCTCCTGCGCGACGGGGCGCACCTGACCATCACGACCCGCTTCCCGCGGGACGCCGTGCGCCGGTTCACCGAGCTCGCCGACAGCCCGGAGTGGATCGACCGGCTCAAGATCGTCGGCATCGACCTGCGCGACCCCACCCAGGTCATCGCCCTCGCCGACGACGTCGCCGCCGCCGGGCCGCTCGACATCCTCATCAACAACGCCGCGCAGACCGTGCGCCGCAGCCCCGGCTCCTACTCCCACCTCGTTCACGGCGAGAACGAACCGCTCGACACCCACGGGCCCATGCCCGAGCTCGTCACCTTCGACCGGATCAGCGAGGCCCACCCCGCAGCCCTGCTCGGCAGCCTCGCGAAGCACCCCGTCCCCCACGCCGCCCTCGACGCCGCGTCGATGACCAAGCTCGCCCTGCGCGCCGGTCAGGCCAGCCTCGAGGCCCACGTCGCCGGCACGGCCATCGACGCCGGCGGGCTGCTGCCCGACCTCCAGCGCACCAACTCGTGGACCCAGACCGTCTCCGAGGTCGACCCGCTCGAACTGCTCGAGGTGCAGCTCTGCAACTCGACCGCGCCGTTCCTGCTGGTCTCGCGGCTGCGGCCGTCGCTGGCGGCCTCGCCCGCTCGACGCACCTACGTCGTCAACGTGTCGGCGATGGAGGGCCAGTTCTCGCGGCGCTACAAGGGCGCGGGTCACCCCCACACGAACATGGCCAAGGCCGCCCTGAACATGCTGACCCGCACCAGCGCCGCCGAGATGCTCGAGACCGACGGCATCCTCATGACCGCCGTCGACACCGGGTGGATCACCGACGAACGCCCACACGACGAGAAGTTGCGGATCGCCGCCGAGGGCTGGCACGCACCCCTGGACCTCGTCGACGGCGCCGCCCGCGTGTACGACCCGATCGTGCGCGGCGAGGCCGGCGAGGACCTGCACGGCGTCTTCCTCAAGAACTTCGCCCCCCACCCCTGGTGATCGCCGCCACCTCCCCTCGACCTCACCGGAGACACCCGTGAACCCCGAGCAGACCGAGTCCGTCACCGTCCACACCGTGCTCGTCATCCCCGTCGAGGTCGCCGGTCGCCTCGCCGTCTCCGTCGCCGTCGCCGACCACCTCGTCGAGCAGGCGGCGAGCACCGAGTCGGTGACGCTCACGGCATCCGACGGCAGCGCGGTGCCCCATCGCGAGGTGCCGCTCGACCGCGGCATGCGGCTGCACGTCATCGACGCCCCGCAGGGCGAGGTCACGCTGACCTACGACGCGACGGTCGCGGTGGCGGGAGCAGCTACCCCCGAGCAGGTCAGCGACGCCGACGCGTTCACCTACGTGCTGCCCAGCCGCTACTGCCCGAGCGACCGACTCAGCGGGCTCGCGAGCGCCGAGTTCGGGCACATCGAGTCGGATGCCGAGCGCGCTCGCCGGATCGTGTCGTGGGTGCACGACCGCCTCAGCTACACGCCGGGCAGCACGGTCGCGACCGACGACGCCCTCACCCCCCTGCTCGGCGGCCGCGGGGTGTGCCGCGACTATGCCCACCTCGTCGTCGCGCTGGCACGCGCGGTGGGGATGCCGGCGAGGTACGTCTCGGTGTACGCGCCGGGTCTGTCGCCGATGGACGCGCACGCCGTCGCCGAGATCGCCGTCGACGGGCAGTGGTTCCTGTTCGACGCGACCCGGCTCGCCCCACGTCGCTCGATGGTGCGCATCGGGACGGGCAGGGATGCCGCTGACGTCGCCATCCTCAGCAGCCTCGGCGGCGCGAGCGGGCCGACGACGTTCGAGGTCACCGCGACGGCTGCGCCCGGGCTGCCCACCGAGGACCCCGAGGAACTCGTCACCCTGGCCTGACGCCCGCTGTCAGGACGCTGCGTAGCGCTGCCGCGCAGCCTCGCCCGAGGTTCCGATGGCCTCTCCGACCTCGCGCCAGGAGAGATGCGCTTCTCGAGCGGCACGGACGGCCTCTGCGAGCTCCTTCTCGGCGGCTGCCCGGCGAAAGGCAGCGAGCTTGATCGCCATCAGCGGGGGCACGGGCGCGTCAAAGTCGCCCTCCGCGGGCTCGTAATTCTCGAAGGCGTCAGCGAGCTCATCCGCATGGGCGATGAGATCGGTCAAGGAACGTCGCACGAAAATCACCTCAGATACTTGGCTCGCGCTGGGCGCATGGCGTGTGCGATGGCCAGTTCGCCACCCCACCAAGTGACAACGCCGACCTCGATCAGGACACCCGTCTGGTCTGGGCCGATGAACATCACCATGGAATCTGACTGATGGACGCTGCCGACAGGGAACCGCAGCGCGTGGAGCATGTCGGCCTCAGCCACCCCGTGGCGATGAGCGGACTGCAGGATGATGGGCTCGATCGAGTCACTCTGCACGCGCGACGAGCCTCCATCCCACAAGGTTACTTGGCACAAGTTTTCTTGCCAAGGGGTCCCGCGCCCTCCCCGCAGACGTCACGACTCACCCCTGAGCAGAACCTAGCCCTCACCTCCGACGACCCCGGGTAAGCCCAGCCCTTGACCGCCTTCAGGCGCTCTCATCCTTCTTCTCCACGGGCCGCCTGAGCCAGAGGACGGAGACCGTGAGACACACGATGCCGATGGCGGCAACCCTCAAGGTCAACCAGCTCGCCGTGCCGGTGATGACGTCGTAGATCGCGAAACCCGTGAAGAGGGGACCCACAAAACCCACCGCGCCAAAGAACTTGGGCGCCGTGGGGAACACGTCCCAGTCCCAGAGCGACTTCCGCGGCCTGTCCCGGTAGCGAATCCTGCGCGGGCTGTGCCTGCCCGGTTCACGTCGGCCGAGCACGTGGATCAGACGGCGAGGGGTGTCGTCAGGGCTCCGGTGCAGTGGTAGACGTCGGGCCGGCCGGGCCACACCTGGGTGCCCTGCTTCATGTTCTCGTCGAGCTCGTTGCGCCAGGCACCGCTCTCGTCGATGAAGTACCGGGCCGCGTGGTCCCACAGCCGCCGGTACCAGCCCTCCCAGTGCTGGTCGCCGGTGCGGCGCAGCAGGTACGCCGACGCCTGGATGCCCTCGCAGACCGGCCAGTGCAGCCGCACGTCGGCCACGGCATCGCCGTCCCAGTCCACGGTGTAGACCAACCCGGGGCGGCCGTCGACCTCCCAGCCGCCGTCGAGCGCCCGTCGGGTCAGCCCGTCTGCCGCCTCCACCAGCCACGACGGCGACTCCACGAGCGGTGACTCGTCGAGCTGGAGCAGGAAGCGGGCCCACTCCAGCGAGTGCCCGAACGTCGCCCCGTACGGGCGGAACGGGTGGTTCGGTTCGTCGATGTTGTAGTCGGGCAGCACCTGCCAGTCAGCAGTGAAGTGCTCGGGCAGCAGCCAGTCCTGCTCCCGCGCAGCGACGTTGATCAAGCGGTCGGCGATGGCCAACCCGCGACGGTGCCACACGGCATCCCCCGTCGCCGTGCCCATCGCGAGGAACGCCTCGAGGCCGTGCATGTTGGCGTTGGCTCCGCGGTAGTCCTCGCAGTCCGTCCAGTCGGGAGCGAAGGACTCGAGCAGGGTCTGCGTCGACTCGTCCCACAGCCGCGTGTCGATGACCTCGATGACCTGTTCCAGCAGCCCGGCCGCCAGCGGGTGCCCGACCATGAGCGCGTTGGCCGACGCCAGCCCGACGTGCACGTGGTCGTACGTCGCCTTGCGGGTCACGGTGCCCGGCTCGGTGAACCAGCCGCCGTACTCGGTATCGGCGTGCAGCCCGACGAGCGACTCCATGGCGTGGTCGAGCAGCTCGCCGGAACCGGGGATGCCGTGGCGAACCCCGATCGACGAGGCGTACGCCATCCGGGCGGTGAGGAAGAGCTGCGGCGGGCGTCCCGGCATCGGCGAGCCGTCGGCATCCTGGTAGGCGAAGCCGCCGCCGGGAAGGATCGAGGGCAGCGCGAAGGTCAGCACGTCGGCGAACCGGGAGCGCAGCCACTCGCGGTGGCCGGGGGTGTCCAGCCAGGACGGGGCGGGGGACACGGCGGCGGCGTCAGCAGTGGAAGCGGCGGGGTCAGTCATCGGACTCGAGCTCCAGTCGGTAGGTCAGCGTGTGCGACTCCCCCGGGGCGAGGGTCACGGCGTTCTCGAAGACGTTGGCGGCCTCGATGCAGACGAACTGGCTCCAGTCGTCGTCGCCGATGTCGGCCACTTCGCGGGCCTTGGCGTCCCACGGGTTCCAGATGACGAGGTTGCCCGCGCCCTCGGTGCGCACGATGAGGCGGCGCTCCAGCCCCGGGTCGTGCAGCATCACCGGCCCGCTGCTGCGGAACACCGAGTCGGTCTCACCGGCGAACTCGAGGATGCCGTGGTGCACCTTCTCCGTGCCCGTCACCTTGTCGAAGTAGGCGGCGCCGTCCAGGCCCTCGACGGCGATCTCGCGCACGTCGCCGACGGCGAGGTAGGTGTGCAGCGCTTCCTCGATCTCGAAGGGCGCTGGCCCGGTGTTGGTCGTCGTCAACGACACGACGAGGGTGGCGCCGAAGCGCGAGCGAAGCTCCACGGCATACGGCTGCGGGAAGTGCGGCGACGTGGCGTCGTCTGCGGTCAGGCGGTGCACGAAGGTGACCTCGCCGGTGGCTGCGTCCTCGCTGCGGTCGACGAGTGTCCACGGCGCCGTGCGGGCGAACCCGTGCGCCGGCTCCATGCCCGGACGCTGCCCGGCGCCGAACCACGGCCAGCACACCGGGATCCCGGCGCGGATCGACCGCCCCTGCGCCAGACGCACGGCGCTGCTCACGTAGAGCGCCGGCGCCGCCCCCCGCGGTGCCCACCGGGTGACCTGGGCGCCCTGGTCGTGGATCTCCCCGGTGCACGCGGAGGTGTCGACGACGTGCGGCGGCGGCAGTGCGGCATCCATGGGTGCAAACCTAGCGCCGCGACGAGGCCGGCCGCCCATGACTGGACGACCGGCCCCGGATGCCGTGGCGTTGGCGCTCAGACCTCGGCGCGGTCGCGCTCGGCGTCGCTCACCTCGGACTCGCCGGCATCGGTCGCGGCCAGCTCGCGCCGTGCCTCGCGGCGGTTGGCGATGACGCTCGTCGTCGTGGCCAGGGCGAGGATGCCGACGATGACACCCAGCGAGACCAGGGTCGGGATCTCGGGGATCCAGATCCACACGCCGTGAGCCCAGTGGAGCACGAGCTTGACGCCGATGAAGGCGAGGATCGCGGCGAGGCCGTGGCCCAGGTGACGCAGCGAGCCGAGGGCACCTTCGACGACGAAGTAGAGGGCGCGCAGGCCGAGCAGGGCGAACGCGTTGGTCGCGAAGACCAGGTAGGGGTCGCCGGTGATGCCGTAGACGGCCGGCACCGAGTCGATCGCGAAGACGATGTCGGTGGCGAGGATGGCGACGATGACCAGCGCCAGCGGGGTGAGGGCCCGGCGGCCGGCCTGCACCACGGTCAGGCGGGTGCCCTCGTAGGTGTCGGTGACCGGCATGAAGCGGCGGATGAAGCGCACCGAGCGGATCGAGCCGATGACGATGGCCTTGTCCTCGTGCGACATGGCGTCGCGCAGCACCTTGACGGCGGTGACGAGCAGGACCGCACCGAAGAGCAGGAACGCCCACGAGAAGGTCGAGATCAGCTGGGCG
>JAGNQK010000027.1 GCA_017989115.1 Dermatophilaceae bacterium
ACGTCGACCACATCATCGACATGCGGCGCTACGCCACGTTGATCGAGTCGGCGTTCCCGTCGGAGCTCGGGGGGCTGTTCAAGAACCTCGAGAGCAAGGGCAACCCGTGGGGCATGGGCGCGCGGGCCCGGCTGGACTGGGCCAAGGACCTGCCCTTCCCCGTCAAGGTGCTCGGCCAGGACGTGGAGTCGGCGACCGACGTCGAGTGGCTGTTCTGGGTCGGCTGCGCCGGCGCCTACGAGGACCGCGCGAAGAAGACGACGCGCGCGGTGGCCGAACTGCTCGACACCGCGGGGGTGTCGTTCGCGGTGCTCGGTGACGGCGAGACCTGCACCGGTGACTCGGCACGGCGGGCCGGCAACGAGCTGCTGTTCCAGACGTTGGCGGCGCAGAACGTCGAGACGTTCGGGGAGTTCGGTGTCACCAAGGTCGTCGTGACCTGTGCGCACTGCTTCAACACGATCAAGAACGAGTACCCGCAGATCGGCGGGAACTACGAGGTCGTGCACCACACCCAGCTGCTCAACCGCCTGGTGCGCGACAAGAAGCTCGTGCCGGTGGCGCGGCCGGCGGACGTGCCGGGGATGTCGACGGCGCGCAACGCTGCCTCCACTGCTGAGACCGTGACGTACCACGACCCGTGCTACCTCGGCCGGCACAACGACGTGTACGCCCCGCCGCGTGAGCTCATCGGTGCACTGCCCGGTGTCGAGCTGCGCGAGATGGAGCGCACCAAGGAGAAGTCCTTCTGCTGTGGCGCCGGTGGTGCCCGCATGTGGATGGAGGAGAAGCTCGGCACGCGGATCAACACCAACCGCACCGAGGAGGCCATCGGCACCGGCGCGGAGCGGATCGCCATCGGCTGCCCGTTCTGCCGGGTGATGATCTCGGACGGGCTGACCGCTGCTCAGGCTGGCGGGGTTGCCGAGTCGGTCGAGGTCGTCGACGTGGCCCAGATGCTGCTGGCTGCTGTTCGTCGTGGGACGCCGGATGGGGCTGGCGTTGGCGCTGGCGCTGCTGATGGCGGCTCGACGTCGGCCGAGGCGGGCGGTGGCCGGATGCCGTCCGCGCCGGCTCCCGAGGTCACCGCATCTGCCGCTGCGGCCACCGCCGCCGCCGCAGGTGCCGCCCTCGGCGTTGCGTCCGGCGAAGTGGCTGCCCCAGCAACCAACATGCCGGACACAACCGAACCCGACCCCTGGGACGAGCCCGCCACCCCGGCATCCGCCGCAACCGAGCCCGACCCCTGGGACGAGCCCGTCGCACCCGTCGCACCTGTTGCGTCCGGCGATGTGGCTGCCCCAGCAACCAACATGCCGGACACAACCGAACCCGACCCCTGGGACGAGCCCGCCACCCCGGCATCCGCCGCAACCGAGCCCGACCCCTGGGATACCCCAGCCACGGCTAGTCCGGATGCTTCACAGGGTGAGCCAGCCGCAGCGGCTGCCGAAGCCGACCCCTGGGACGAGCCCGTCGCACCCGTCGCACCTGTTGCGTCCGGCGAAGTGGCCGCCCCAGCAACCAAGGTGCCGGACACAAGCGAAGCCGACCCCTGGGACGAACCCGCCACCCCGGCACCCGCCGCAACCGAGCCCGGCCCCTGGGACGAGCCCGCTGCACCCGCCGCAACCGCATCCGCTCCGGCCGCTGCAGCCGAGCCGGACCCGTGGGACGAACCCGCCGCACCGGCATCCCCCGCCACACCAGCTGCGTCCGGCGAAGTGGCCGCCCCAGCAACCAGCATGCCGGACACAAGCGAAGCCGACCCCTGGGACGAACCCGCCACCCCTGCATCCACCGCAACCGAGCCCGACCCCTGGGACGAACCCGCCGCACCCGCCACACCAATTGCGTCCGGCGATGTGGCTGCCCCAGCAACCAAGGTGCCGGACACAAGTGAACCCGACCCGTGGGATGAGCCTGCCGCACCCGCCGCACCAGTTGCGTCCGGCGAAGTGGCCGCCCCAGCAACCACCATGCCGGACGCAAGTGAGCCCGACCCCTGGGACGAGCCCGCAGCAGCTCCGGAGGCCAGCCCTGACACGCCGCCCCCGGCCGCTCCCTCTGCCACGCAGGTCAAGGGCGACCCGGCGCTGCTCGACGAACCCGACCCCTGGGACTGACCGCGCTCACGCCACACGGAACAACCCCGCCATCCCAGTGATGGCGGGGTTGTTTCGTCGTGACGGTGAAATACGTCCGTGAGGTTGAGGTTGCTCCGTCGTCACTGGGATGCGGGGCCATGCCAGCGATGACGGAGTTGATGCTTCGATGCAGTGGCTGACCACACCACGCAGCACAACGCGGAAGTCCGGGAGGCACGCGGCTCAACTGGCTGCGTTCCCCCCGGACTTCCGCGTTCGTGCCTGACCTCTGCGTCAGCCGAGGCCGTTGGTCTTGAGGAACTCCTCGGCCACGGTCTTGGGGTCGGCCTTGTCGATGTCGGTCTGCTTGAGCATCCCGGCGATCGACTCGGTGGTCAGCTTGGCCGAAACGGCGTTGAGCGTGTCCTTGACCTCCTCGGCGCGGTCGGCCCGCACGAGCGGCACGATGTTCTGCGAGCCGAAGAGGCGCTTGGTGTCCTCAAGGGCCACGAACCCGTTGGCGGCGATCGCCGGGTCGGTCGAGAAGATGTTCGCCGCCCCGACCTGCCCGTTCTTCAGCGCCTGGACGATGCCCTGACCGGTCAGCGGACGGAACGACCCGAACACCACGCCGTAGGTCTTCTCCAGCCCGGGGATGCCCTGCGGGCGCTCCTTGAACTCCGGCGGGGCCGCCAGCGCGAGGTCACCCGCCACGGCCTTGAGGTCCTCGATGGTCTTGAGGTTCTTGGACGATGCCGTCTCCGCGGTGACGACGATCGAGTCGTTGTCCTCCGCGGCCGACTTGTCGAGCACGGTGAGCGTGTCGGGCAGCACCTTCTGCACGTGCGCGAAGACCTCGTCGGCGTCGGTGCCCGTGAAGGTCTTGTCGTAGTAGAGCGCGAGCGCCCCGGTGTACTCCGGGAACACCTGCACCGAGTTGTCCTCGAGCGCGCGCAGGTAGATCTCACGCGAGCCGATGTTGAGCTTGGTGGAGGCGTCGACGCCCTTGGCGCGCAGTGCCCCGGCGTAGATCTCGGCGAGCAGGGTCGACTCGGAGAAGTTCGCTCCTCCGACGACGATCGGCTCCCCGCCGCCGCCGGTCGCTGCAGCGGTGGTCTCGGCGGTCAGCGGGTCACTGCCACCTCCGCAGGCGGTCAGACCCAGGATCGAGGCTGCCACGAGGGCAATCGCTGAGGTCGTGCGCTTCATGGGTGGTTCCCTTCGTCGTGGCGCCCAGGTCGGATGCCGTGGCGCGTCTCTTGAGATCGGCGTCTGTTCAGAGCGGCGCGCGGGTTTCCCCCACGAACCTTTCGCCCTCAACCATCTCGTCTGCTGAATCCTTCCCCGACCCACTGACACCACCTCGCCGGCCGCCCCCGGCGAGACCCGCAGGACCACCCCGACTGCCACCGCGGCCCTGACGACCTGAACGGGCGCCAGCCGTCAACCCCGGCGACACGACGCGCCGCTGCACCAGTGCCAGCACCCCGTCGAGCACCACGGCCAGCACCGCGACGAGCAGGGCACCACCGGCGGCGCGGGGGTAGTCACCCAGCGCGATGCCGTCGATGAGGTAGCGCCCCAACCCGCCGAGCCCGACCAGGGCAGCGATCGTCGCGGTGGCGACCACCTGCAACACCGCCGAGCGAATTCCGGACAACAGCAACGGCATCCCATTCGGCACTTCGACCGAGCGCACGACCTGCCAGCCGGTCATGCCGACGCCGCGAGCGGCATCCCGAACTGCCGGCGACACGGCCTCGATGCCGGCGTAGGTGCCCGCGAGGATCGGCGGGATCGCGAGGATGACGAGCACGACGATGCTCGGCACGAGAAACGCCAACTCCCCCGAGATCCGCGGCCCGAGCAGGAGCGACACGGCGAACAGCAGGCCCAGCGTCGGCACCGCCCGCACCGAGTTCGTCAGCGACACCAGCCACCGGGCACGACCGGTGTGCCCGACCCACAACCCCAACGGGATCGCGACGACGGCAGCCAGCACCACCGTGAGCAGCGTGTACCCCAGGTGCTCGAGAAGCCGAGTGGGGATGCCGTCCTCACCCGACCACGAGGCGGGGTCGGTCAACCACGAGATGAGCGAGGGGATCACGGCCGCCCCCCTTGGGCCCGCACCCAGGGCGTCAGCGCACGCGTGCCAGCCTGGATGACGACGTCGAGCAGCAGCGCCAGCAGCACGCACGCGAGGATGCCGGTGAGCAGCTCACCCCAGATGACCCGGTTGTAGCCGTCGACGAGCAGGTCACCGAGCTGCGAGACCCCCACGACCGACGCGACGCTGACGATGCTGACGTTCGACACGGCAGCCACCCGAAGCCCGGCGGCGATCACCGGCACGGCCAGCGGCAGCTCGACGCCGAACAGCCGGCGCAGGCCGCGGTAGCCCATGGCCGTCGCCGCCTGCTCGACGTGGTCGGGCACCGCCCGAAGCCCATCGGCGACCGTGCGCACGAGCAGCGCCACCGTGTAGATCGTCATGGCGACGAGCACGTTGACCGGGTCGAGGATCTTCGTGCCGAGCAGCAGCGGCATCATGACGAACAGCGCCAGCGACGGGATCGTGTAGAGCAGCCCGGTGCCGGTGATGATCGCCGGGTACGCGCCCGCCCACCGTTTGGCCGCCCACCCGAGCGGCAGCGCGAGCACGAGCCCGATGACCAGCGGCACCCCGGCGAGGTACAGGTGCGAGACCGCGAGGTCGAGCACCGTGCGCCAGTTGTCGCCGAGCCAGGTCACGACAGGCCCTCGTCGCGCTCGGGTCGGTCCGTCTCCTCGATGGCGGTCAGCACCTCGTGGGCGAGCACCGTGCCGCACAATTCGCCAGCGTCGTCGACGATGACGCCGCGCCGGCTCGGTGAGGACAGGGCGGCATCCAGGGCAGCCCGCAGCGACCCCTGCGCCGGCGCCACCGTGCCGCCGCGGTGCAGGTCGGCCTCGGTGACCGCCCGCGCCCCGACCCGGGCCGGTTCGACCCAGCCGACCGGGCGACGGGAGCCGTCGACGACGAGCAACCACGCGGCATCCGATCGTGACGGCACCTCACCGAGGAGCACGGTCGGCTCGGCGCGCAACGGCAGCCGCGGCACCTGCTGGAACTGCAGGGCGCGGTACCCGCGGTCGCGCCCCACGAAGTCGGCGACGAAGTCATCGGCCGGGTGGGCGAGCAGGTACGCGGGCTCGGCGACCTGCGCGAGCCTGCCGCCGACACGCAGCACGGCCACCTGGTCCCCGAGCTTGATGGCCTCGTCGATGTCGTGCGTCACGAACAGGATGGTCTTGCCGAGCTCGGACTGAAGGCGCAGGAACTCGTCCTGCAGCTGGTCGCGCACCACCGGGTCGACCGCTGAGAACGGCTCGTCCATGAGCATGACCGGGGGGTCGGCGGCCAGGGCACGGGCCACCCCGACCCGCTGCTGCTGCCCGCCCGAGAGCTGGGCCGGGTAGCGCGCCCCCAGCTCGGGGGCCAGGCCGACGCGTTCGAGCAGCTCGGCCGACACGTCGCGGGTGCGCTTCTTGTCCCACCCCAGGAGCCGGGGCACGGTGCCGATGTTGTCGAGCACGGTGCGGTGCGGGAACAGGCCCGCGTGCTGGATGACGTACCCGATGCCGCGGCGCAGCTCGGCGGCGTTCATGCGGCCGGTGTCCTGGCCGTCGAGGCTGATGGTGCCGCTCGTGGGCTCGATCATCCGGTTGACCATGCGCAGGCTCGTCGTCTTGCCACACCCCGAGGGCCCGACGAGCACGGTGATCTCGCCGGTGGGCGCGGTGAGGGTGAGGTCGTCGACCGCGATGGTGCCGTCAGGGAACTGCTTGGTCACGGCATCGAACCGGATCATCAGGTGCCCCCAGCGGGTGGTGTCGGCGTGGTCCTCAAACCTAGTCGAGCAAACCGACAGGAGGGCGGCAACGACGCAGGGGCGCGGCATCCGTCGAACGTCCGTGATACGGATACGGCGTGCCCGCCACCTCGCCCACCGACTCCCCCGACGCCGATCTGCTCGCCCGCGACTCCCGACGCGGGCAGCTGGTGCTGTCGGGGCTGATCCTCGGCTCGGCGGTGGCGATCCTCGACGGGTCGGTCGTCAACGTCGCGCTGCGCTCGATCGGCAGTGACCTCGGCGCCTCGCTGGCCCAGCTGCAGTGGGTGGTCAACGGGTACCTGCTCGCGCTGGCCTCGCTCGTGCTCGTCGGGGGTGCGCTCGGCGACCGGTGGGGCCGGCGGCGGGTCTACCTCGTGGGTGTCTGGTGGTTCATGCTCGCGTCGGTGGCGTGTGCGGCGGCGCAGAGCCCGGGTCAGCTCATCGGGCTGAGAGTGCTGCAGGGCGTCGGCGCGGCGCTGCTCACGCCCGGGGCGCTGGCGCTGATCCAGAGCGCCTTCCGCGCGCAGGACCGGGCGGCGGCGATCGGCACCTGGGCCGGGGTGTCCGGGGTGGCGGCGGCAGTGGGGCCGCTGCTCGGGGGCTGGCTGGTCGACCACGCGAGCTGGCGGTGGATCTTCGCCATCAACGTCCCGTTGTGCGTCGCGGCGATCGCGTTGGTGCGCCGGGCGCCGGAGAGTCGGGATGCCGCTGCCACGGGACGCTTCGACGTCCCCGGTGCGGTGCTCACCGTCGTGGCGCTGGGCGCTGCGACCTTCGCCCTGACCGCAACGACGGAGGCGTCGACCACCGTGCTGGTGGTGGCCTGGGCCGTGGCGGCCCTGGCCGTGGTGGCATGGATCGCGGTCGAGAGGCGCACGGCATCCCCACTCGTTCCCCCGAGCCTGTTCAGCTCGCGGGTGTTCACGGCGGCGAACGCGATGACGGTGCTCGTCTACGGGGCGCTCGGCGGGGTGTCGCTGTTCACGGTGCTGCAGCTTCAGGCGGCCGGGTGGGGGGCGCTCGAGGCGGGGCTGTCGGGTCTGCCGATCACCGTGGCGCTGCTGCTGTTCTCGAGCCGGGCGGCGGCGCTGTCGGCGCGGATCGGGCCGCGGATCCCGATGACGGTCGGGCCGCTGCTGTGCGCCGTCGGGGCGTTGCTGCTGCTGCTCGTCGCGGGTGGGGCCACGTGGCCTCGGGTGCTGCCGGGCATGGTCGTGTTCTCGCTCGGGCTCGCGCTGCTCGTGTCACCGCTGACGGCGACGGTGCTGGCGGCTGCGCCCGGGCGGTATGCCGGTGCTGCCAGTGGCGTGAACAACGCGGTCGCTCGGGCGGGGTCGCTGCTGGCGGTGGCGGCACTGCCCGCGCTGGTGGGGCTGAGCGGCGACGACTACCTCGACCTCGACGCGATGACGGCCGGGTTCCGCGGGGCGATGCTGTGGTGCGCGGCGCTGTTGGCGCTCGGTGGGGTCGTCAGCTGGTTCGGCCTGGCCCGGCAAGAGCCTCGCTGACGAATCCTGCGACGGTGTCGTGCCAGCGGCCGGCGTGGCGCAGCATCGCGTGGTCGCCGCCGTCGACGACGTCGTGGCGCACGTCGACCCCTGCGGCCGCGTAGCGCGAGGCGAGGATCGCGGTGCGGGCCGGGTCGGTGATGCGGTCGCGGCTGCCGTGCATGAGCAGGGCGGGGATGCCGGGGCGCGGCTCGCGCGCGTCGCCCGCGATCCAGGGGGCGAGCGCCGTCACCCCCACGACGTCGGGCTCGTCCGCGAGGCGGAGCACGACCCGGCCGCCCATCGAGTGACCGACGAGGGCGATGGGGATGCCGGGGTGCACCTCGCGGATGCGGTCCAGCGCCCAGCGGGCGTCGCGCAGGGGGTCCTCGGCGGGGCCGTTCCAGCCGCGGACGCGGTTCTTCAGGCGGAGCACTGCGACGTCGTCGCCTGCTCGGCGGCTGATCACCGAAGCGAAGGGCACCATCCGCAGGACCGCGAGTCGACGCCAGGTGACGGTGTCGGTTCCAGTCTCGGCGCCGCCGTGGATGACGAGGGCGAGGCCCCTGGGGTGCGGCGGGGCATGACCGCGCAACTCGGCGCCGTCACCGCCCTCGGCTGAGAGCAGCCTGCGTGCGCTCGCGGCGCTGGGGGTGGTCACACGTCGGCGCG
Source organism: Dermatophilaceae bacterium (assembly GCA_017989115.1). GTDB lineage: Bacteria > Actinomycetota > Actinomycetes > Actinomycetales > Dermatophilaceae > Fodinibacter. The sequence goes on from JAGNQK010000027.1 coordinate 8,125, forward strand.
GTGGAAGCTCGCGAAGCTGCGGCTGGCCGTCGGGCCTCGCTGGCCCTGGTAGTGCGAGCCGTAGGTGGCCGAGCCGTAGGGGTGTTCGGCCGGGGAGGAGAGCCGGAAGAAGGCCAGCTGGCCGATCTTCATGCCCGGCCAGAGCATGATCGGCAGGGTCGCGACGTTGCTGAGCTCGAGGGTGACGTGGCCGGTGAACCCGGGGTCGACGAAGCCGGCGGTGGCGTGGGTGAGCAGGCCGAGGCGACCCAGGCTGGACTTGCCCTCGACGCGGGCGGCGAGGTCGTCGGGCAGGGTCACGGCCTCGAGGGTGCTTCCGAGCACGAACTCGCCGGGGTGCAGCACGAACCCGTCGGAGGGGTCGACCTCGACGAGGCGCGTGAGGTCGGGCTGGTCCTGCGAGGGGTCGATGACCGGGTACTTGTGGTTGTCGAACAGCCGGAAGTACTTGTCGAGGCGCACGTCGACGCTGCTGGGCTGGATCATCGCGGGATCCCACGGGTCGAGGACAACCCGCCCGTTGTCGATCTCGGCCCTGATGTCGCGGTCGGAGAGCAGCACGAGGGGAAGGCTACCGCCGACTGCCCCTCCACCCCCGCCGAACTTTCTCGCCCGATGCCAGGACCTTCACCTGCGCACCACTACATAACTGGTGCGATGGTGAAGCTTCGGGTGCGAACCCCGGATGCCGTGACGACCGCCGCACCGCGCTTGGGTTAGACTTCCGACGCCGCTTCGGGCCCCGTCCGGGCGGCGTGCCGATGTAGCTCAATGGTAGAGCGCCAGCTTCCCAAGCTGGACACGCGGGTTCGATTCCCGTCATCGGCTCCACAGCATCACTGCGTTCCAGCCCAACTCGGGCGCCACGTGCCTCGGTCGCCGCTCGATGAGCATGGGCGAGCCTCAGGACGGGAAGTCGCTCCCGGCATCCAGCCGCAGTTGCAGCAGAACGTCCAGCGCGACCGAGTCGCCGTCCCGCCCGCCGGCACCGACCTGCATCGGGGCGTCACTCGGGTCGACGTGGATGCCGACCAGCCGGCCGCGCAGGCTCGGCGCGGCAACGAGGACGTACCAGCGGCCGTCCACCCCCACGGCGTTGCGGCGATCGCGCCGCACGTACCACCCGTCGACATCCGTGCGCAGGGTGCCCTTGCCGCTGTAGGGCATCGCCCGCAACCGGGTGGGCTCGATGCCCGCGGCCCGCATCGCCTCGGCGAAGGCCGCCACCATCGGTGCCGTGGCGCGCGCCTCGGCCTGCGCTGCCCGCTCGGCAGCGAGTCGGTGGTACTCGGCGTTCTCGCGCGCCTGCTGGCGACGGGCGGCTCTGGCGTCTGACGGCTCGCTCTCCTGGCTCACCCGCCGATCATCCCAGCCCCGGTCCGCTCACACCTGGCGGGTGGGCTCAGCCCGGGACGACCCAGCCCAGCGCCGTCACGAACCCGATCACCGCGAACACCACGAACAGCACGGCGAGCACCCACGCGACGAACCACGAGGCGTCGAACTTCCCCTCCTCCTCCTCGGCATCAGCAGAGGGGTGAGCCGTCAGCTCGGTGCTCGGCGTGGCCGCAGGCTCCACGGACGAGGCGTCGGGGTGTGGATCAACCACGTCGGATGCCGTCCGCGACACCTCCGCGTCGACGTCACCTCCCGCCGCACGGGCCCGCTCGCGCAGCGCCTCGATCCGGCGCGGCAGCGGGTCGACCCGCACGGATGCCGGCAGCGACCACCACATGGCGGCGAAATCGTCACCCGACTGGGCACGCCACGCCGCCACCGCGGCATCCACCTGATCACCCTTGGCGCCGGTGGCGAACCAGATGGCACCGGCACGGGGCAGGTCACCCATGCCCTCGTAGACCTCACCGAGCAGCGCCATCGCCTCGGGGTCCTTGACCGCCTCGACGTGGGCGGCCAAGAGGTCGCGCGCACGCCAGGCCGCACCTGCCTCGAGGGCTGCCTGGGCGCGCGTGAGCACCTGCTCGCGGGACCCGTTGCTCACCATGACCGCCAGACTAGGCGCTGACCTTCCGGCTGGAGTCCACGACGTGCTCGGCGACGGCTGCCGCGCTCAGCGCGATGACGGGCACCATGGCGACCGCGGGTCGGTCGGCGTGAATGGCGTGCAGCCCACCGAGGCAGAGCAGGAAGATCACGACTGCGGCGCTCAGGAGGAGCCCAACCGTGCGGTCGGAGCTCTCGCTGCGGTCGCAGCCGAAGTGAAGATCGTGCGGTCGTCCTCGACGAGGTCGGCGTTCTCACGCTTGGAGTACAGCCACCACATCGCGAAGACGATGACCAGCCCGCCGATGATGAGCGGCAGCATCTCGGGCCCCACCGAACCGGTGGCCTCCGTGGCCCCGTGACGCCGCGAGCGTGGACTTGCCGTCGGCGAACAGGTCGGGGATCGAGGCAGCGAGCACCAGACAGCCGGCCATGATGACGAACGCCAACAACCGGAAGATGACGTCGTCGTTGTCATGGGCGGACATGGATCACACTCACCGCACGAGGATGAGGATCAGCCGTGATGCCCACCACACGGTTCTGGCCCGAAATCACCACCGGTCGCTGTCTGGACAGGTCCCTATGCTCGGCTGGCATGACCACCACGAACGACCTGCTGCTCATCGCCAACGCCGGCGACGGCACGATCAGCGCCCTGCGCCTGCACCGCGAGCCGGACCCCCACCTCGAGGTGCTCGCGACCTCGGCCGACCTGCCCGGCTGCAGCACCTTCGCCATCGACCCCGACCACGACCACGTGTACGCCGCGTTCAAGGGTGACCCACCCGGTATCGCGACGCTCACACTCGACCGGGAGACCGGCATCCTCACCGAGATCGCGCGCACCCCGGTGGAGGGGTCACTGTCCTACCTGGCCCTGACTCCCGACGGGCGTTCGCTGCTCGGCGTCTCGTACGGCGGTGACTTCGGTGCGGTCTGGCCGGTCGAGGGCGGGTCCTCGGGCAGCCCGGGCTCCCTGGGTACCGCGCACTCGCGCTTCGAGCACCGCAACCTGCACTCGGTGCTCGTGCACCACCTCTCTGTCGACGGCGCCGATGCGGATGCTGATGCCATTGACACCCTGCGCGTCTACGCCGCCTCGCTCGGTGACGACCTCATCGCCCAGTTCGCGATGGCCTCCGACGCCAGCGGCACCCTCACCCCGCTCGATCCGCCGACCGTCCCCGCCCCCACGGGCAGCGGCCCCCGCCACCTCGTCGTCGAACACGTCGGTGGCGCGGCCAGCGTCTACCTCGTCACCGAGTTCTCCGGCGAGGCCATCCGCTACACCGTGGACGCCGACGGCAGGCTGCACCCCGCCGAGTCCGTCACCGTCACCGACCCGGATGCCGGGCTGCACCACAGCAGGATCGGCGCCGACCCGATCGCCGGGCACCTCATCTGGGGCGCCGACATCCACCGCGCCGGTGGGCACCTCATCACCTCGGAGCGCACCTCGTCGCAGTTGGCGGTGACCACGCTGGGCCCGGGCGGCGAGCTCGGGCCGGTGCTCGGCTTCACCCCGACAGAGACCACCCCGCGCGGGTTCGGCGTGAGCCCCGACGGCCGCTTCGTCGTCGCGGTCGGCGAAGGGTCGACACACGCCCAGCTGCTCGAGGTCGGCGACGACGGCACTCTCACCCCTGTGGACCGGGTGCAGATCGGTGTCAAAGCCAACTGGGTGCGCTTCGTGACCTGACCGACGTGAGGTGAGTCACGGCATCCCCCTTGTTTTTTGTTACCGTCGGGTAGCACACTGGTAAGCAAGCGCTCACCTGCACCCCGGAGGGACACCGTCATGGGCCACTACAAGAGCAATCTGCGAGACATCGAGTTCAACCTCTTCGAGGTGCTCGGCCGCGGCGACGTCCTGGGCACGGGCCCCTACGAGGAGGTGGACGTCGACACCGCGCGCGAGATGCTCAAGGAGGTCGCGCGCCTGGCGGAGAACGAGCTCGCCGAGTCCTTCGAGGACTCCGACCGCCACCCGCCCGTCTACGACCCGAAGACGCAGGCCGTGACGATGCCCGAGTCGTTCGCGAAATCGTTCAACGCCTACCGCGACAGCGGGTTCTGGAGCATCGACCTCAACGCCGAGCTCGGCGGCACGGTCGTCCCGCCGAGCGTGCGTTGGGGCGTCAACGAGATGCTCCTCGGGTCGAACCCGGCCGTGGCGATGTTCGCTGCGTCGTACGGCTTCGCCAAGCTGCTCCACGCCCTGGGCAACGACGAGCAGAAGAAGCTCGCCCAGTGGATCGCCGACAAGGGCTGGCACTGCACGATGGTGCTCACCGAGCCGGATGCCGGGTCGGACGTCGGCGCCGGCCGCACCAAGGCGGTCGACAACGGCGACGGCACGTGGACCATCTCCGGCGTCAAGCGCTTCATCACCAGCGCCGAGTCCGACATGGTCGACAACGTCGTCCACTTCGTGCTCGCGCGCCCCGAGGGCGCCGGCCCCGGCACCAAGGGCCTGTCGCTGTTCGTGCTGAGCAAGTACGAGGTCGACCTCGAGACCGGTGAGCTCGGCGAGCGCAACGGCGTCTACGTCACCAACGTCGAGAAGAAGATGGGCCTGAAGGTCTCCACGACCTGCGAGCTGACCTTCGGCGGCGAGCGCCCGGCCGTGGGCACCCTGCTCGGCGACGTCCACGACGGCATCGCCCAGATGTTCCACGTCATCGAGAACGCCCGGATGATGGTCGGCACCAAGGCCATCGCGACGCTGTCGACCGGCTACCTCAATGCCCTCGACTACGCCAAGCAGCGCGTCCAGGGCGCCGACCTCACCCAGTCGACCGACAAGACCGCTCCTCGCGTGACGATCACGCACCACCCCGACGTGCGCCGCTCGCTGATGACCCAGAAGGCGTACGCCGAGGGCCTGCGTGCGCTCGTGCTCTTCACCGCCAGCCAGCAGGACATCGTCGACCAGGCCCGCCTGACCACGGGCTCGGAGGAGTTCGAGCGCGGCTCGGCCGCCGACATCGCCAGCCGGGTCAACGACCTGCTCCTGCCCATCGTCAAGGGCCTGGGTTCCGAGCGTGCCTGGGTGCTGCTCGGCACCGAGTCGCTGCAGACCTTCGGCGGGTCCGGGTTCCTCCAGGACTACCCGATCGAGCAGTACGTGCGTGACGCGAAGATCGACACGCTGTATGAAGGGACCACGGCCATTCAGGGCCTGGACTTCTTCTTCCGCAAGATCGTGCGCGACAAGGGCCAGGCGCTGACCTTCCTGTCCTCGCAGATGCAGGAGTTCGCCAAGGACCTCGGCGCCCACGACGGCCGCCTCGACCGCGACCGCGAGCTGCTCGGCCAGGGCCTGGAGGACGTGCAGGGCATCCTCGGGTTCATGGTCGGCGAGCTGATGAAGTCCGACCCGCGCAACGGCGGCGAGATCACGAACATCTACTCGGTCGGCCAGAACACCTCACGGCTGCTGCTGTCCGCGGGCGACCTCGTCGTCGGGTGGCTGCTGCTGCGTCAGGCCGCGGTGGCCCTGGACGCCCTTGCCGCCGGTGCCTCGGGCAAGGACAAGGACTTCTACGAGGGTAAGGTGGCGGCGGCGCAGTTCTACGCCCGGCAGGTGCTGCCCCGACTGAGCGCCGAGCGGGCGATGGCCGAGGCCACCGACTCGATGCTCATGGACGTGCCCGAGTCGGCCTTCTGAGTCACTGCCCCATCCGGTCGGGGCCTTCGGGCCTCGACCCCTGAACCCGGGGCGGGCGCGCAGCCCCTTTGCGTGTGCCCGCCCCGCACCACGAGAACCGAACGGCCCACCCCGCGTGCGGGGTGGGCCGTTCGTCGTTGCGGCGCTGCGCGCAGGCTCAGCGGGGGTCGACGTCGGTGCGGTCGATGCGGCTGCCGGTTGCGGGGTCGACGTGGCTCTCGCGGGTGGCCGAGTAGCCGGCGGCCGTGCGGCGGGTCGCGAGGAAGGACAGCAGGATCGCCACGACGCCTGCGCCCATGAGGATGTAGCCCAGGGTGTCGTCGCTGACCCCCGGGATGTCGATCTTCAGGGCGAAGGCGAGGATGGCGCCGAGGACGAACAGGACGATGCCGAGTCCGATGTACATGAGGGCTCCTGTTTGGGGGAGAGAAGTGCCGGGTTCGGCTGTGACCCATCGACGCTACCCGCCGGTAGTGGTTGAGATGTGTCCCAGATGCACGCCAGTTGTCGGGGCGGTGGTGGTCGGATGGCGCGCCACGGTCGATCGCGCGTTCAGACGTCGCGAGTTCGGATGCCACGCAGCACTTCGATGGGCACGCACCAGTTCAGATCCCCGCCGGAAATTACTGCGTGCGATCTGAGGTCCTGCGTTCGGATCGAAGTCCTGCGTTCGATCCGAACTTCTGCGTTTGCCGGGACCGCGTGCGGCCCGCCGAGCTCAGTCCCCGCCGTCGCGGCGGGGTGCGTTCAGACGAACGAGCCCGGGTTGAGGATGCCGTGCGGGTCGAGGGCCACCTTGATGCGCCGGTTGAGTGCCATGACGTCCGGGCCGAGCTGCGCCTCGAGCGAGCCGGCCTTGAGGCGTCCCACCCCGTGCTCGCCGGTGATGGTGCCACCGAGGGCGATAGCCGCGGCCATGATGTCGTCGAACGCCAGCCGGGCCCGCTGCTCGGCCTCCGGGTCGCCCCGCGGATAGATGATCGCCGGGTGGGTGTTGCCGTCGCCGGCGTGCGCCACCATGGGGATCTCGAGGGCGTGCCGTTCGGCGATCTCGGCGACGGCCGCGAGAAGCGCCGGGAGCTGCGGCACCGGCACGCCGACGTCCTCGGGCAGCACGTGCCCGCGCGCCTCGAGCGCGGTGAAGTGCAGCCGCCGGGCCCGCACGAACATCTCCCCCTCGGCCGGGTCGTCCGTCGCGAAGACCTCACTGGCGCCGGCACCCTCGCAGGCGGCCACCGCGGCCGCGACCTCGTCGGCCCGGGCCGCGCTGGGAGCGTCGGACTGGATGAGAAGGAGCGCCCCGGCATCCCGGTTCAGTCCCATGGGGCTGTGGTCCTCGACGGCGTTGATGGAGCCGTGGTCCATGAGCTCGACCATCGAGGCGCGGACCGTTCGGCCCAGGGCGATCACCGCGTCGGCCGCGACGGCGACGCTGGGGAAGGTCGCGACGACGGTTGCCGGCGGTTGCTGCCCGGGCACGAGCCGCAGGATGGCCCTGGTGACGACGCCGAGCGTGCCCTCGGAGCCGACGAACAGCTTGAGCAGTGACAACCCGGCGACGTCCTTGACGCGTTTGCCGCCGAGGGTGACCAGCGTGCCGTCGGCGAGCACCACGTCGAGGCCGAGCACGTAGTCGGTGGTCACGCCGTACTTCACGCAGCACAGCCCGCCCGCGTTGGTGGCGATGTTGCCGCCGATCGAGCACATCTCGAACGAGCTCGGGTCGGGTGGGTACCAGAGGCCGTGCTCGGCGGCGGCGCGCTTGACCTCGACGTTCAGGGCGCCGGGCTCGACGACGGCGACCCTGGCGTCGACGTCGATCTCGACCGCTCGCATCCGCTCGGTCGACAGCACGATGCCGCCGTCGACGGCGAGCGCCCCTCCCGACAGTCCGGTGCCGGCTCCGCGAGGGACGACGGGGATTCCGTGCCTGCTCGCCCAGCGCATCGTCGTCACCACGTGGTCGGCGTCTTCAGCGCGCACGACCGCCGCGGGGTGGCCGGCGCGGGCGTCGTGCGTCCAGTCGAAGCGGTACTTCTCGACGGCATCCTGCTCGGTGACGACCACCCCGGCCGGCAGGGCGGCGACCAGCTCGGCGACGGCGCGCTCCACGGCATCCACGGCATCTCTGGCATCCATCCCCCCATTCTTCGCCGTGAGTGCGGAAGTGGTGGCCAGGACAGCCACTTCCGCACTCACGGCCAGGGCAAGGAGTGGCTGTGGAAAACTTCGCGGCCCTTACCCCCAGTTCGCCCAGACTGCGGTGATGGGAACCTGGGGGGAGCTCGCGGCGGTGCAGGCGGGGGCGCTCTCCCACCGCCAACTCACGGAGCTGAAGGTCACTCGCGCGACCGTGCGGAACAAGCTGGAATCGGGCAGGTGGCAGCGGCGTACCGAGGAGGTCATCACCACGACCACCGGCCCCATGTCCGTGGAACAGCACCGCTGGGTTGCCGTGCTGCACTGCGGTCCCGGTGCCCTGGTCGGCGGCCTGAGCGCGGCTGCCGTCCACGGTCTGAAGAACTGGCACCGCGATGAGGTCCACGTCCTCGTGGGCAATGACCACTCGTTCGAGCCCGTCGAGGGGGTGGTCACCTTCCGAACACGCAGGTCGCTGCCACGGATGCGCCATCCATCGCCACTGCCCACGTGCGCACTCGAGCCAGCGGTTCTGTTGTGGGCCGGGCATGAACCTCATCCTCGGTCGGCCATGGGTGTCCTGGCAGCCGTGGTGCAGCAGCGTCTGACCACTGCGGCGAAACTTGCCTCGTGGGTCGAGGCCCTGAAGCCGCTGCGTCGCGCACCGGCGATCCGCAGCCTGCTGACGGACCTCGCCGGCGGATCCCAGTCGATGGCCGAGGTCGATGTGCTCCAGATGTGCCGCGGCGCCGGGCTCGCCATCCCGGATCGCCAGGTCCCGCGCCGCGACAGTTCAGGCCAGCTCCGCTTCACCGACTGCGAGTGGCACCTGAAGGACGGCCGCACACTCGTCCTCGAGGTCGACGGGCTGTTCCACCTCGAGATCCAGCACTACGAGGGGGACGTCCGCCGCCAGCGGCGACTCACCACCCCCACCCGCATCGTGGTCCGCTGCACGAGCAACGAGCTGCGACACGAGCCCTGGGTGCTCGCCGCGGACCTGCGGGCCCTGGGTGTGCCGCCAGCATGAACCCTCCAGCCGTGAGTGCGGAAGTGGCGGTCAGGGCAGCCACTTCCGCACTCAAGGCCGGGAGGGTGGGTCAGAGGCGACGGTCGCCGAGCACCGGGAAGGCCTCGCGGTACTCCGCCGTCGCAGCGAGGTCGACGTCCACCGAGAGCACGCACTCCACCGCTCGCCCGCCGTCGCCACCGGAACTGTGCCCGTCACCGGCGGCCGCGGCGAGCACCGCACCGGTCGCCGACACGACCTGGCTGTGCCCGCCCATCTCGTACCCCCCGTGCGACCCCGCCGTGTTGCACTGCACGACCACGGCCTGGTTCTCCACGGCCCGGGCCCGACCAAGCAAGGTCCAGTGCGCCACGCGGGCCGCGGGCCAGGCAGCCGGGATGACGAACAGCTCGGCCCCGGCGGCAACCTGCCGCCGGTAGAGCTCGGGAAAGCGCAGGTCGTAACAGGTCGACAGCCCCGCGGTCACCGAGCCGCCGTCGCGCAGGGGGATGCCGGTCACGACGACGTCGTCGCCGGCCTCCATGAGCTTGGGCTCGCCGGAACCGAATCCGAACCGGTGGATCTTCCGGTAGGTCGCAAGCACGTGGCCGTCAGCAGCGAACAGCAGTGACGTGTTCGCCAGGTCGTTCCCGTCCACCCCGGCCTCGGGCAGCCGCTCGACGAACGACCCGGCATGCAGCACGACTCCCGCCGCGCGCGCGGCATCCGCCATCGCCCGCGCCCACGGACCGTCGAGCGGCTGGGCGGCGCCTGGCCAGCGGCTGTAGTCGAAGCCCGTCGCGCCCCACAGCTCGGGCAGCACGACGAGGTCGTGCCCGGCCTGGGCTGCGACGAGACCGGCCACCCGCTCGACCCGCTCCTCGAAGGACTCCTCGTCGCCGTAGGCGAGCTGAATGACCGCGATCCGCATCCCCCCATCCTGCCGTGAGTGCGGAAGTGGCTGCCAGAGCCACCACTTCCGCACTCGGCGCGAGGTCAGCCCGCACTCACGGCGGGGGCAGGATCAGCGCTCGGTCTCTCCACGCAGCTGCGCCAGGTGCTCGTTGTACGCCCGCAACTGCGCGTCGCCGTCACGGTCGGCCTGCCGGTCCAGGCGCCGCGACTCGGCCTCGTCCCGCCGGAACCACTGCACGGCCACGATCACCGCGAGCACCAGGGTCGGGGCCTCGCCGACCCCCCAGGCGATCTCACCGGCGCGCTGCTGGTCGGCCAGGGGATCCGGACCCCACGGCAGGTTCAGCTGGGTGAAGAAGTCGGGGGCCAGCAGGGTGTCACTGCCGGTCAGCGCCACCCCGAAGAAGGCGTGGAAGGAGATCGTCGCGAAGAGGATGACGAGCAGCATGAGCGGGTTCCAGCGCGGGACCCCGGGGTCGATGCCGATGAGCACCCAGGTGAACAGGTACCCGGTGAGCAGGAAGTGGGCGATCATCAGCAGGTGCCCGGTGTGGGTGGTCAGCGAGAGCTCGAACAGCCCGGTCCAGTAGAAGGCGGCCAGGCTGAAGAAGAAGAAGCACGCCGCGACCACGGGGTTCGCCAGCACCTTCATGGCCCGGGAGTGCACCACTTGGAGCAGCACCTCACGCGGCCCCCACGTCTTGTCGGGGCGAGCCTTGAGGGTGCGCAGCGCCAGCGTCACCGGCGCCCCGGGCACGAGCAGCAGCGGCACGATCATCGCGACGGCCATGTGCATCACCATGTGCACGCTGAACAGAACCCGCCCCCAGATACCGGGCGCTCCACACGTGGCCCACACGAACAGCGCCCAACCGAGCACCCAGCACACCGTGCGCAGCACCGGCCACGCGTCCCCGCGCCGCCGCAACCGCACGACCCCCGCCAGGTAGAGCCCGACGGCCAGGAGCGCGACGGCGAGGAACAGCCAGTCGATCCGCCACGCGGTGAACCAGTCACCCGATGCCATCGGCCCCGGGTCCGGGTACCCGGTCAGCTCGAGGATGCGGCTCGGAGCAGGCGGGGCGTCGGGCACCGGCGGGATGCTGCGCGCGAGCACCGCGGCGAGCCCGGTGGCGGCGCCCATGACGGCGATCTCGACGACGGCGAGCCGGGCGAACGCGCTGCCGTCACCGGGGTTGGCCGTCAACCGGGTCGCGATCGAGCGGCGGTGCAACCAGCCCAGCACGCCGAGCGCGATGATCGCCACGGTCTTCATCGCGACGACCACGCCGTAGGACGTGGTGATGGCATCGAACGACCCGAGCCGGATCCACGCCTGTTGGATGCCGGTCACGGTCACCGCGGCGAAACACCAGGCAGCGACCGTCGAGTAGCGCGACACGGTGGGGCCGAGGTCTGAGCCGAGACCGCGGCGCATGACGATCAGACCGATCAACCCCCCGGTCCACACCACGACGCCGAGGAGGTGGATCGCCAACGCGTTCACGGCATCCTCATGGCTCGCCGATCCGGCGGCGTGACCCGTCAGCGCGAGGATGACGACGGCGAACAGGGTGAACACCGCGAGCCAGGCCATCGGAGCACGGCGGGTGGCCAGCCGGGCACACGCCGCGACGACCACGGCCACGAGGGCGCTGATGAGCAGGACCCGGGTGGTCTCGAGGGTCCAGACGAACGAGACGAGCTGGTCGAGCAGCTCGGGGCTGGTCAGGGGCGTGCCGGCGAGGTCGGCGAACGCGAGCACGACCTCGAGCAGCGCGGCGATCGCCCAGATCGTGGCCGCGCCGGCGGCGTACCGGGTGGCGGTGACCCGGCGGCTCGTGCGCGACCGCTCGGGCATGAGGAAGGCCGCCAACCCGAGCAGCCCGACGGTTGCGCTGGCCGCGAGGGTGCTGATCGTCGAGACCACCGGCACCCCCCAGCGCACGAGCGGGCCGGGGTCGCCGAGGTCGAGCGGCGCCACGGCGCCGGTGATCAGCGCGGCCACGACCACGGCCACCAGACCGGCTGCGACGGCGAGCCCGAGCGCCCCGTACGGCCCGGCCGGGCCGTGCTGAGCCGCCGACGAGCGGGTGTCGATCGCGGTGTCCTCTCGGGTGGGCATGGGCACCAGCGTAGGTACTGTGGCCGGATGACCCTGCACCCCCCGGCGCCCAGCGACCTCGGCGAGCTCGTCGACGCCTACGCCCAGACGGTGCGCAACGTCATCGACCTCGGTCGAACGACCCGCCCCGGCGACGAGTCGCTGCCCACCGACTGCCCCGGCTGGAGCGTGCTCGACCAGTTCGCCCACATCGCGAGCACCGAGGCGATGGCGGCGGGCGAACCCCTTCCGGACGTCGACGTCAGCCGGCACGAGCACGTGCGACACGCCTTCGGCGAGCGCATCGAGCGCTACCTCGAGTCCCGCCGCGGGCGCAGCCTCGAGGAGGTGCTCGACGAGCTCGAGGAGCGACGTGACGAGCGCCTGGCGCTCTACCGGTCGGGCACCGCCTGGGCGCAGACCCCCGTGGCCGGCCCGTTCGGCCCCACGACGCTCGGGGCGCTGCTCGGCATCCGCGTCTTCGACATCTGGATGCACGAACAGGACATCCGCGAGGCGCTCGGACGCCCGGGCGGCCTGGAGTCCGGGGCTGCGTCGCACACCGTGGCGCAGCTGTTCGGGGCCCTTCCCCGCATCGTCGCGAAGACGGCCGCCATCGAGCCGGGGAACGCGGTCGTGCTCGACCTCACCGGCCCGACGACCGGGCGCGCCGGGGTTCGCGTCGAGGAGCAGGACGGCCGCGCCGTCGGCGTCCCCCTGTTCACCGGCGGCGCCGAGGACCACGGGGATGCCGTGACGACGTCACTCACGATGTCGACCCAGGTCGCGACCCGCCTCGCCGGTGGCCGGCGCAGCCCGCAGGAGGCCCATGTCGTGATCCACGGTGACGACGACGTCGCGCAGCGCGTCCTGGCCGCCCTGACGATCACCCCCTGAGGGCCGGGACCATGGCGACCTTCACGACCTCGAACCGCTCGGTGGCCGACGTCACCGCGGACGTCAATGACGTGTGGGAGGTGCTCACCGACCCCGACCTGCTGGCACGCCTCACCCCGTTCCTGCACTCGGTCACCGAGCACGGCGAGCACTGGGTGTGGCAGCTGACCAAGGTGCCCGTGCTCGGCACGAGCTTCTCGTTCACCTTCCGTGAGCTCATGGCCTTCGACGAGCCCCACCGCATCGACTTCACCCACGACCCGGCCCCGGGCGCCGCCGAGACGGCGGGCGTCGTCGGCTACTACGCGCTGACCCCGCACCCCAGGGGCACCCACCTCGAGACGTCGATGACCATCACCGTCGACCTGCCCTTCCCCGGGCTCGTGCGTCCGGGGGTGACCGCGGCGATGCGCGGAGTCATCGCGATCATGGGTCAGCGCTTCGGCCACAACCTGCTCGCCCACCTCGGCGCGACGAACGCCTGACCCAGCTCCCCGGCATCCGAAAAAACGTGCGCCACGCGGGAATGCGGCACGACCGCATATAGTTGCTTGACTCATGCAACTATCCACGCAGGGTGATCGGATGCCGTTCACGTCACCGCGGTCCTCGCCCACGGCCATCCTGGGCGACGACCTCATCACGGTGGTGAAGCTGCTGCACCTCGTTCGCCAGCACGCACCACGACAGCACCCGCAGGTCGACCCGATGGCCTACCCGCTGCTGTTCAACCTCGTCGCCGCGCCCAAGCGGGTGTCGGCCCTCGCAGAGGCGATCCACTCGGACGTCTCGACCGTGAGCCGCCAGGTCAGCACCCTGGTCGACCTCGGCTTCATCGACCGTGGGCCCGACCCGGACGACCGCCGCGCCCAGGCCCTCACCCTCACTGATGAGGGCCGCACCCTGCTCCTGGCCATCCGCGACGACCGCGACCGCTGGATGCAGGGCCTGCTCGCCGACTGGGACCCCGACGACGTCGCCCAGTTCTCGACCCACCTGCGCCACTTCGCCAAGGACCTCGAAAACTCCCTGACCACCCTCACCTCAAGGACCACGTCATGAGCACCTCCTCCCCCGCCGCTGACGCGGCGTCCGCCACGGCGGTCGACGCCCCGGCCGGGCCGCTGACCCACCGGCAGATCGTCACCATCCTCATCGGCCTGATGATGGGCATGTTCCTCGCCGCGCTCGACCAGACCATCGTCGCCACCGCCATCCGGACCATCGCCGACGACCTCCAGGGCCTGAACCACCAGGCCTGGGCGACCACCGCCTACCTCATCACCTCGACGATCGTCACCCCGCTGTACGGCAAGCTCGGTGACATCTACGGCCGCAAGAAGCTGTTCATCATCGCCATCTCGGTGTTCATCATCGGTTCGGTGCTCTGCACGTTCGCCACCTCGATGGGCTCGCTCGCGTTCTACCGCGCGGTGCAGGGCCTGGGCGCCGGCGGTCTGTTCTCGCTGGCACTGGCGATCATCGGCGACATCGTTCCGCCGCGTGAGCGTGCCAAGTACCAGGGCTACTTCCTCGCCGTGTTCGGCACCGCCTCGGTGCTCGGCCCGGTCATCGGCGGGTTCTTCGCCGGCCAGGACAGCATCCTGGGCATCGACGGCTGGCGCTGGGTCTTCCTCGTCAACGTGCCGATCGGCATCGCGGCGCTGGCCGTCGTGACCAAGACGCTGCACCTGCGCCACACCCGCCTGGACCACCGCATCGACTGGGCCGGGGCCGCGCTGCTCTCGACCTCCCTCGTGCCGCTGCTGCTGGTCGCCGAGCAGGGCCGCGAGTGGGGCTGGGGCTCGACGAACGCGATCATCTGCTACGTCATCGGTGTCGTCGCGGCCATCGGCTTCCTCTGGCAGGAGTACCGCATGGGCGAGGAGGCGATCCTGCCGCTCGCGATGTTCCGCAACAAGACCGTCGGGGTGGCCTCGATCGCCTCGGTGCTCATCGGTGTCGCGATGTTCGGTGGCCTGGCCGCCCTGCCGCTCTACCTGCAGATCGTCAAGGGTGCGACGCCCACCGAGGCCGGGCTGCTGCTGCTGCCGATGACCCTCGGCATCATGATCGGCTCGATCCTGTCCGGCCAGATCATCTCCCGCACCGGCCGCTACCGGGTCTTCCCCATCGTCGGTTCGGCCCTGCTGACGATCTCGCTGTTCATCTTCCACTACGTCGCCTACGACACCCCGCTGTGGCAGACGATGATCGTCATGACCATGTTCGG